>CANQMG010000001.1 GCA_947624925.1 uncultured Clostridia bacterium
TCTATTTTATTGTAAGAGCCGCGTAAGCGACCAAACGTAACGAAGTGGAGTGCGAATTGGAGCAACTTACAGATATTTTTTTATTTAATAAAGCAGAATTATTTAAAATATTTAATAATTTATTTTATAATGCTACATTTATTCATAATTATTAATCGTAAGTTGCGACCCCAAGGCTCCTTAAAGAATAAAATAGAATTAAAATTTTATATTTTATAAATTTGGGTAAATTCTCTGTAGGTGGGCAAGCACAAGACTTGCCCCTACAATTTTTTAATGTTTTTATATGTTTTATAAAAAATAACATCTTTTATGTAATATCATATTATTTAAAATTCTGTGTGGTCTTTCCAGTCACCTAATGGTGTAGCCTCATTTATTCTTTTTATTGTTTCTGCAAATAATGGAGCAATTGATAATATTGTTATTTTATCTATTTGTTTTTGTTTCGGTATTGGTATTGTATTTGTTACTACCAACTCTTTTATTGGAGAATTTTCAATTCTTTCTATAGCAGGTCCTGATAGCACTCCATGTGTACATCCTGCATATATTTCTTTTGCCCCAAATTCCTCTAATATTCTTGCTGTTTCTATCATAGAACCGGCTGTATCTACCTCATCATCGAAAATTAATGCTTGTTTTCCTTTTACATCTCCTATTACCGTAGTTCCTATTGCTTTATCATCGTTTCCATCTCTTCTTTTATCTATTATTGCCATTGGACATTCAAAATATTTTGAATATTTATATGCTTTTTTTGAACTACCTGCATCTGTTGCAACTATTACCATATTTTTTAAATTTTTCTTTTTAAAATAAGATTGTAATAAATACTGTGCAGTTACTGTGTCAAAATTTATATTAAAATATGATTGTATTGCTAAGTTATGTAAGTCGCATGAAATTACTCTAGTTGCTCCTGCTGCTTCTAATAATTGCTGAAATAATTTTGCAGTTACTGGAACTCTTGGTTGGTCTTTTTTATCTGACCTAGAATACATATAATAAGGTAACACTACATTTATTCTTTTGGCTGATGCTCTTTTTACTGCATCTATTGTTATCAATAATTCCATTATTCTTTCATTTACTGGTGGCTCTGTGGTTTGAACTATATAAACATCTTGCTCTCTAACGGTTTCTAGTATTTGTACAAAATTGTTATCATTTTTAAATTTCATAGAATTTATCTTTCCCATTTGTAGACCTAAATAATCACATATCTCTTTTGTGAAACTTTCTGCAGATTTACACGCAAATATTTTTATATTATTCATTTTCTCCCTCCATTTATATAATTAAATTTAAGCAACAAAGGATAGACAGATTTATACTGCCTATCCTTTATTTTATACTTTGAAATCTATTATCTTTTGTTCTTCTTTACTCTTTTTTACATCTATTATTCTTTGGTTACTTGACCCTCTAAATTTAAGGGATATGTCCTTTTTGTCTTCTTCAAATTTTCCATCTACTACTACATCTACGTATTTCATTAATTCATTTGTTTCTTTAACATTTTGGCTCATACTTCCCATTACATCTTTTTCAAAGTCAAAACCTGTATAGCACCAAATGGTCTTCTTAGGGTATTTTTCCTTAACTTTTTTTACTAGGGGTAATAATCCTTTTTGGTTTGCTGGTTCTAGTGGCTCTCCTCCTAGTAAAGTTAATCCTGATATGTAATCCTTATCTAAATCCTTTAGTATTTCTTCAATAGTATCTTCTGTAAAATTGTTACCATAGTTAAAGTCCCATGCACATTCATTAAAACATCCTTTACAATGATGATTACATCCACTTACAAACAATGAAACTCTAACACCTGGTCCATTAGCTATATCAATTTGCTTTATATCTGCATAATTCATAGATTATTACCCCTTTAATAGTTTGTTATAATTATAGATGTGTTACACGTGCTTTTATTTCTTTTGTTTTTCCTACATTCCAGAAGTTTTCTCCTAAGTATCCACATGTACGTCTTACTACTGTTAATCTTGCTTTATCTTTATTTCCACAGTTTGGGCATTCCCACTGATTATCATCATTTATTTTTATTTCTCCATCAAATCCGCATACATGGCAATAATCTGATTTTGTATTAAATTCTGCATATTGAATATTATCATATATGAATTTAACAACTGCTTCTAATGCTGGTAAATTATTTTTCATATTTGGTACTTCTATATAAGAAATAGCTCCACCTGTTGATAATGTTTGGAATTCGCTTTCAAATTTAAGTTTTTCAAATGCATCTATTTTTTCTCTAACATCAACATGATATGAATTTGTATAATATCCTTTATCTGTTATATCTGGAATTGTTCCAAATTTTTCTTTGTCTATTCTTGCAAATTTATAACATAAACTTTCTGCTGGTGTTCCATAAAGGGCAAATCCTAATCCAGTTTCATCTTTCCATTTTTTTACTGTATCTTTTAACTTTTTCATAACTCTTATTGCAAATTCATGTCCTTCTTCTGTTGTATGTGATACACCTTTCATTGCTTTTGTTACTTCATATATTCCTATATATCCTAAAGATAATGTTGAATATCCACCTTTTAATAGCTTATCTATTTTTTCTCCTTTATCTAATCTTGCAATTGCTCCATATTGCCAGTGAATTGGGCTTATATCTGATGTTGTTCCAAGAAGAGCATAGTGTCTACACATTAAAGCTTCTTTACATAGTTCAAGTCTTTCATCTAGAAGACTCCAGAATTTATCTTCATCTCCATCTGCAATTATTCCTATTTGTGGTAGGTTTATACTAACTACACCTTGATTAAATCTTCCTTCAAATTTATAATTTCCATTTTCATCCTTCCAAGGTGATAAGAAACTTCTACATCCCATAGGGCTAAATATGTTACCTTCATAATTTTCACGCATTTTCTTTGCTGAAATATAATCTGGATACATTCTTTTTGCTGAGCACTTAACAGCAAGTTTTGTTAAATAGTCATATTCTCCACCTGTTAGGTTATTACATTCATCTAATACATAAATTAATTTAGGGAATGCTGGTGTAACATATACACCTTTTTCATTTTTTATTCCTTGATATCTTTGTTTAATTACTTCTTCTATTATCATTGCATTTTCTTTTATGTATTCGTCATCTTTATCTAAATGTAAGAATAATGTAACAAAAGGAGATTGTCCATTAGTTGTCATTAATGTATTTATTTGATATTGAATAGTTTGAACACCTGCACTAATTTCTGCTTTTAGTCTGTCCATTACCATATCTTCTATAATTTCATCACTAATTTTGCCTTTATATTTTCCTTCAATTTGTTTTTTAAATTTATCATAACTTTTTCTTACATATTTTCCTAAATGTATTAAATCTACTGATTGTCCTCCATATTGATTACTTGCAACAGCTGCTATTATTTGAGTAGTAACTGTACACGCTACTTGAAAACTCTTTGGAGATTCTATCATTTTTCCATTCATTACTGTTCCATTATCTAGCATATCTCCTATATTAATTAAACAACAATTGAAAATTGGTTGTATAAAATAATCTGCATCATGGAAATGTAGTATTCCTTCTTGATCTGCTTTAGTAATTTTTTCTGGAAGTAACAATCTTCTTGTTAAATCTCTAGAAACTTCTCCTGCTATATAGTCTCTTTGAGTAGATGCTAACATAGTATTTTTATTTGAATTTTCTTCTTCTAATTCTTTATTTTCATTTCTTATTAATCCTAATATTGACTCATCTGTTGTATTTTGCTTTCTTACTAGAGCTCTTGTGTATCTATATACAATATATTTTTTTGCTAAATCATATTTACCTATTTCCATTAATTTTTGTTCTATTATGTCTTGTATATCTTCAACAAGCATTCTCTTTTTACCTAAATCTTCTATATATCGTATTATAGAATTTATATCATCCTTTGTAGCTTTTTCTTTTCTACTTACTTCTTCATTTGCTTTTTGAATTGCAATTACAATTTTTTGTCTATCATAATCTACGCTTCTTCCATCTCTTTTTATTACCTTCATTTTTATCCCCCCAAGACCTATAGCTTTATAAATATTGTTTAAGTTATATTAGTTATAATTTAAACTGTTATTATTTATTTTTGCTATTGTTTTTTTCTGGTTTAATTATATAGATAATTTCCGGACATATGTTGTTGCAATTGCAACTTTTTTTTATTTTTTTATTTCAAATTTGCCAAACTTATAATTTAGACGGATTTTATTAATTATTACATTTTTATTACAAAAAAAATTTTAGTTGTCATTTTAACTTTTTCTCTTCTTTTTGCGACACAATCTAATGTTTAGGTTTTTTCCAAATAATGTTTTTGAAAAAATTTTATGTTTTTTTGTTGCTTTTGCAACATATGTATATTATAATGCTATTGGTGATTATATGAAAAATATATTTAATGCTCAAGAATTTATTAAAGACATAACAGAAAATTGTTCTAAAGTACAAACTAAATTTTTTCAAAAGGGTGAAGTTATTACTACATATTTGGTAAATAGAAAACAGGTTTGTATTTTAGTTTCTGGAAGTGCAGACTTAATTAGATATGATTTTAATGGTAGTAAAAATATTGTTGAAAGATTTTATACAAATGATATCTTTGGAGAAGTATTTTATAAAATAAACACTAATAATGATTTATTTGTAATGGCAAAAGAAAATTGTGAGGTTATATTTTTTAATTATGAAATTTTTGAAAAAAAGTGTAAATCATCTTGCAAATTTCATGAAAAATTGTTGTTACATTTACCTAATTTAGTAATTGGTAAAATATCAGATATGAACTTTCGAATTGAACTTTTATCAAAAAGATCTATTCGAGATAAATTAATTTCATATTTTTCTATGCAATCTGAACTTAATTTTAGTAAAACCTTTATGCTACCATTTTCTTTAACAGATTTAGCAGATTATTTAAGTGTTGATAGAAGCGCTATGATGCGAGAAATTGCTAGTTTAAAAAATGAAGGATTTATAAAAAAGCAAGATAATAAAATTACATTGTTAGTTGATTAAAAGAGCAGGCACAAGACCTGCCCCTACAGCTATTAGGGCATTTTTACATATTTTAATTAAATATAATAATTTTTTATTTTTAGTCATAAAATTTTAATTCTATTTTATTTATAAGAGCCGCGTAAGCGACCAAACGTAACGAAGTGGAGTGCGAATTGGAGCAACTTACAGATGTTCTTTTATTTTAAAAAAGTAGAATTGTTTAAAATATTTAATAATTTATTTTATAATCTACATTTATTCATTTTTTTAAATCGTAAGTTGCGACACCAAGGCTCTTTAAAGATAAAATAGAATAAAATTTTATGATTTATAAATTTGGGTAAATTCTTTAGAGCCTGGGCAGGCACAAGACCTGCCCCTACAGATGTTGTAACGTTTTTATGTATTTTAAAATTTTGCACAATTAATAAACATATTTAAATGCCTATATTTTTTCTATTTCTTTTATTTTGGAAATTCAAATTATCTGATTTAAATTTTTTGATAATTTGTTTAGAATTTAATTTATTTTTGATGTACATCTAAAAAAACACAGAATAAAATTTAATTATTCTATGTTTTTATTTTAAATTATTCTTTTATAAATTTCAAGATTTTTTCATCGTCATTTTTCGACATTGTTTTAATTTTAGCTGTTAAATATTTCGTCAAATTCTTCTCCATCAATCTTTTCTTTTTCTAATAAGATTCCAGCTACAATATGCAATTTTTCTATATTATCTCTCAATATTTGTTCTGCTCTTTCATATGCTTTATCTATTATTTTCTTTGTTTCTTCATCTATTAATGCTGCTGTTTCTTCTGAATAGTTTTTAGATTGTGCAAAATCTCTTCCTAAGAATACTTCTTCTTGACCAGAACCAAACATTATTGATCCTATTTTATCACTCATTCCATATTTTGTTACCATATCTCTTGCTATTTTTGATGCTCTTTCTATGTCGTTACTTGCTCCTGTTGATATATCATCTAATATCAATTTTTCAGATACTCTACCTCCAAGCAATGATACTATAGTTTCTTCCATTTCTGATTTAGACATAAAGTTTTTATCTTCTGTTGGTCTATACATAGTATAACCACCAGCCATTCCTCTTGGTACAATTGATATCTGATGAACTGCATCTTGAGTTGGTAAGAATCTACTAACTACTGCGTGACCTGCTTCATGGTATGCAACAAGTTTATTTTCTTTCTCACTTCTTACTCTTGTTTTCTTTTCAGGTCCCATTGTTACTTTTACCATTGCGTCTTCAATTTCAGCCATACCTATTTGTTTTAAATCTCTTCGTGCAGCAAGTAATGCGGCTTCATTTAAAACATTTTCTAGGTCTGCTCCTGAAAATCCTGATGTATTTTTTGCAATTGTTTTTAAATCTACATCTTCTGCTATTTTCTTATTTCTAGAATGAACTTCTAGTATTTTCTCTCTAGCTAAAACATCTGGTGCTGAAACTACTATCTGTCTATCAAACCTTCCTGGTCTTAATAATGCTTTATCTAATACATCTGGTCTGTTAGTTGCAGCTAAAACTATAACTCCTTCATTGCTACCAAATCCATCCATTTCAACAAGCAATTGATTTAATGTTTGCTCTCTTTCATCATGTCCTCCACCAAGTCCTGCTCCTCTTTGTCTACCAACTGCATCTATTTCATCTATAAATATTATACATGGTGCATTTCTTTTAGCTTGCTCAAATAAATCTCTAACTCTTGATGCTCCAACACCAACAAACATTTCTACGAAATCTGAACCACTTATTATAAAGAATGGTACTCCAGCTTCTCCTGCAACTGCCTTTGCAAGTAATGTTTTTCCTGTTCCTGGTTGACCAACTAATAATACACCTTTTGGTATTCTTGCTCCCATTTCAGTAAATTTTCTAGGATTTTTTAAGAATTCTACTATTTCTTCTAACTCTTCTTTTTCTTCGTCTACACCTGCTACATCATCAAATGTTATTTTATTTTTATCTGCTGTTGTCATTAACCTTGCTTTGCTTTTTCCAAAAGACATTGTCTTGCTTCCGCCTTGTGCATTGTTATTCATTAAGAAAAACCAGAATATAAAGAATATAATTAATATTCCAAATGGTGATAATAATTGTAATATAGTTATAAGTACTGATTGTGATTTTTCTGCAAGTTCAATGCTTCCTTCTTTTAAGTAAGGTGTTGCATATTCTATAAATCCATCCAAACTAGGTATATTTACCTCTTTTTTTATACTGTCTCCCTTTACTGTTACCTGTGCACTACTTCCATCTGCATCTATTTCAATTTTTGTTACCTCTGAAACTTCTATTTTATTAATAAGTTCTGAGTATGTCATTTTTGTATTTGAATTATCTATTATAGATGTTAATAGTACGACAAATATAATAATTAGTATTAACCACATGGCTAATGTTTTTAATCCGTTTTTCAAATTATGTTCCTCCTTCGAAAGTAATTTTACATTTAAGAATATAGCATACTAATTTTTACTTTTCAATAGTTTTTTTAAAAGTTTTTTCCTTATAATTCAGTCGTATCAAGCATTTTCTTACGGATACTATAAGTTAGATATAAAAAAAATTTTTTTATTTTTTATTAAAATTTTTACTTTTTTATTTGGAATTAAGTATTTGTTTCCAATATTCTTTTTACATAATTTTATTATGTCATCAATATGCTTTTTTTCTATTCCTTTATTATTCCCAAAAAGTTCATTAATAGTATATAACACAAGTCTATTTTTTATTACATTTTCTAACTCGTTAAACATTTTTAAATCTAATATTATTTGTTTAGATTGCTTGTCTTCTTCTATTAATATCTTTTTATACTCTTTTTTTGTAATACTATCTAAATAATCATTTTCTTCTTTAATAAGATTTGATAATCTATTTATTGTTTCTATGATATTGGGATTAAATTCCTCTTGTATTTTTGGAATTAATATGTTTCTAATTTTATTTCGTGTATATGTATTTTCTTTATTTGTTTTATCTATTCTTGGATTTAAATTATTTTCATTACAATAATTTTCAATTTCTTCTCTGCTACATTCTATTAATGGTCTTATTATATTTTTTCTTATTGGTTCAATTCCTTTTAAACCGTTAGTTCCGCTACCTCTTATCAAATTCATTAAAACAGTTTCGGCATTATCATTTTTGCTATGTGCTATTGCAATTTTGTTTGAATTTGTTTTTTCTAATATTTCATTAAAAAATTCATATCTTACATTTCTTCCAGCTTCTTCAGTTCCTATTTTTTTTAGTTTAGCAATTTCCTCTACTTTTATTCTTTTTACAAAATATTTTATATTGTTTTTTTTGCAATAATTTATTACATATTCTTCATCACTTATTGCTTCTTCTCTAATTAAATGGTTTACATGTGCTACATATATTTCAAACGAAATTTCTAATTCATTATTATTTTTAATTTCTTTTAAAATATTTAATAAACTAATAGAATCTGGTCCTCCAGATACTCCGAACCACGATTCTATCTTTATTACTTATTAAATTATATTTTTTTATTGTATTTATTACTTTTTGTTTCATTTAATCTTCCTTGTTCATTACATATTTTCTAGTTTTTTTATTAAAGCTCTAAGCAATTTTATGTATTCATTTTTTATGTTATTGTATATCTGCCTTGAAATATCCTGATTATATAAATGAGATAATTGATTTCTAGATAACATCATATCTATCCACTTTTCTCCATCATCAATTATACCCTGTTTAAATCCTTGTTGGATAACTTCTCTTGGACTACCAGTTTTTTCTGATATTCCCATATAGTCTAAATAATCTTTTATAGTTTTCCATGCAAGTTCAAATGTAAATTCAAATCTATGTAATATTCCATCAATTACTATTTCTGTGCATTCCTCGGTTAACGCTTCTTCTAATTTATTATATGCTTTTATTAAATCTTCTTTTCTTTGTATAAACCTTTCCATTATATTTCAACTCCTTCATTCAATATAGAGTTAATTATATTTTTTCCTAGATTTTCATTCATAAAAAGTAAATCAATAGTGTATGGTATATCTAGTTTATCTATATCGTTTCTAATTAAAAACTTTTCTTTCTCTGTAACATTTCCAAATACAGCTATATCTATATCTGAATTTGGTTTATATTTTTCCTTGGCTCTTGAGCCAAATAATATAAATTTGTAATTGTATTTGTTTGATATTTCTTTTATCATTCTATATATTTTTTCAGACAAACCATACATATCCATTAATCCTTCCCAGATTTTACTCTCTATGTTTTTCTATATTGACAAATTTTGTGTAATTTCCTAGCCATAATAATTCTACTGTTCCTGTTGAGCCACCTCTATGTTTTGCAATTATTACTTCTGCTACATTTTTCTTTTCGCTATCTTCATTATAATAGTCATCTCTATATAAAAACATTACTATATCTGCGTCTTGTTCTATAGCTCCAGATTCACGCAGGTCTGATAGCATTGGTCTATGGTCTGGTCTTTGCTCTGGTGCTCTTGATAATTGTGAAAGTGCTACTACTGGTACATTAATTTCTTTTGCTAGTATTTTTAATGAACGACTTATTTCAGATATTTCTTGTTCACGGCTTCCTACTTTTCTGCTATTACTTCCTTGAACTAACTGCAGATAATCTATTACTACTAGTCCAATATTTTTTTCTAATTTTAATTTTCTACATTTTGCTCTAATTTCCATAATAGATATTCCTGGTGTATCATCTATATAAATATTTGCTTCTGATAATGGACCTAATGCACCTGCAAGTTTTACCCAGTCATCTTCTTCTATTTTTCCTGTCCTTACTTTATTGCTATCTACCATTGCCTCACTACATAGTATTCTATTTACTAATTGTTCTTTTGACATTTCTAAGCTAAATAGTGCAACACTCGTTCCACCTTTTAGTGCGGCATTTGTAGCAATATTTAAAGCAAATGCTGTTTTTCCCATTGCAGGTCTTGCTGCAATTAATATTAAATCTGATTCGTGTAAACCTGCTGTTTTATAATCTAAATCCGTAAATCCAGTAGTTACACCTGTTATATGTTGTTTTTGATTATACAATTTTTCTAATTGTGAAAATGTATCTACTAAAACATCTTTAATAGGTGTATATCCCTTTTGATTTCTTTTTTGCATTATATCAAATATTTTCTTTTCTGCTTGATCCATTAGTTCTTCTACTTCTTGTGTTTCATCATATCCTAATGTAATTATATCATTTGCAGTTTTTATAAGATTTCTTAATATTGATTTTTCTTCAACTATTTTTATGTATTTATCTACATTTGCAGTAGTTGGTACTTTTTCTGGAAGATCTGCTAAATATTCTAGTCCACCTACGCTATCGAATTTTCCCATAGAAGTAAGTTCTGATTTTATCGTAATAATATCTATAGGCTCTCCTATATTATATAAATTTAAAATAGCTTTATAAATTGTTTTATTATCTTCTCTATAAAAATCATCTTCTTTTAGTACTTCTATAGCAGCAATAACAGCTTCTTTATCTGTTAACATACTTCCTAAAACTGCTTGCTCTGCTTCTATATCATGTGGTGGTATTTTTCCTATATCCATATTTGCACCTCATTTAATTATCTATCTCTACTTTTAATTTTGATGTTATTCCCTCATATAATTTTATTTCTATATTAAAGATTCCTATTTCTTTAATTGGTTCTTTTAAATTAATTTTCTTTTTATCAACTTCAATATTGTATGAATTTTTTAATTCACTTGCAATTTCTTTTGATGTAATTGAACCAAATAATTTTCCGTTATCTCCTGTTTTTACTTTAATTTTTAATGTCATTTTTGATAATTTTTCTGCGATTTGTTTTGCATTTTCAATTTCTAATGATTTTTTATGTTCTGCTGAAGCCTTTCTTCCTTCTAATTTATTCATATTTTCATTGTCTGCTTGTATTGCAATTTTTTTAGGTAATAAATAATTTCTTGCATATCCGTCACTTGCTTCAATTATTTGGTCTTTTTTTCCTAATCCTTTAACGTCTTGTGTTAATATTAGTTTCATATATACCTCCTAATTTTCTAAAAAATATTCTTCTATTTTTTCTTTTAAATCTTGTTTTACTTCTTCAATTGTTTTATCTTCTACTTGAGCTCCTGCAACAGTTATATGACCTCCACCGCCAAGTTTCTCTAGAATTAATTGTACATTTATATCACCAATTGAACGTCCACTTACAAAAACTTTATTATCATTTTTTCCTATTACAAATGATGCAGTTATATCACTTATTGTTAATAATTCATCTGCTGCTTTTGCACATATTAAATTCGTATCTTTTTCGTCTTTTTCGTATACTGATATACCTATAGTATCGTTTATTATTTCAACATTTTTTACAATTTCTGATATAGTTTTATAGTTTTCTAAATTACTTTGAAATAATTTTTTTACTCTAATTATATCAACCCCACATTTTCTTAAATATGCTGCAGCCTCAAATGTTCTAACTCCTGTTTTAAATGTAAAATTTTTAGTATCCATCATAATTCCAGCATAAAGAGCCTCTGTTTCTGCTGTATTTAATTCCACCTTTTTACTTATATATTGCAATAATTCTGTTACAAGTTCTGCTGCTGATGATGCATATACTTCATGGAAAGTTAGAATTGCTTTTTCTATAAATTCTGGGCTTTTTCTATGATGATCTATTATTACCACATTATTAGTTTGTTCAATTAATTCTGGTATTTCTACATAGCTATATTTATGTGTATCCACAATAATTAATAGTGTATCTTCACTAATTTTAGACATAGCTTCATTTTTATTTATAAATATATCTTTATATTCTTCATTATTTTTTATTAATTCCATTAAGCTATCTATTGATGTAGTATTTTTATTGCTTATTATATATGCTTCTTTTCCTAAAGTTTTAGCTATTTTATATATTCCTAAACTTGAGCCTAATGAATCTATATCTGGATTTGTATGTCCCATAATCATTATTTCTTTTGAGTCTGTTATAAGTTTTTCTAGAGCGTGTGCTACAGTTCTTGCTTTTACCTTTGTTCTCTTTTCTACTTCTAAAGATCTTCCTCCAAAGAAACTATATTTTCCGTCTTCTCTAACTACAGCCTGATCTCCTCCTCTACCTAAAACAATATCCATAGCTGCTTGAGCCGTTTTGTATTTTTCATAGTTAGATTCTCCTTCATTTGTAACAGCAATGCTTAATGTTACAGGAATTGATTCTTCTATTTCTATTTCTTTTATACTATCTAATATATTAAATTTTTCTTCTTTAATTTGTGCTAAATATTTTTGCTCAAATACATATACATATGTATTTCTATCAGATTTTATAATTATTCCATTTGTAGTTCCAGCCCAATCATAAATAACTTTTTCAACCTCTGCAGTTATTTGTGGTTTTCTTTCATCTGATATTCTTTGCATCATCTCATCATAGTTATCTACTACAAGTATTCCAACACATGTATTAATATCTTTTACATTTTGAAGTGCTTGTTCATATTCTGTAATATCTATAAAATATAATGTCATCATATATTCTGTTTGTTTTTTCTTTTTAGATTTTACATATTCTCCTAAGATTTGATATGTCTTTTTTCCAATTTTTAATTTACTTTTTATAGATGTATATTTTTTATTATTTTCTACTTCTTTTTTTAATTCTTGTAATAAATCTTTTAAAACATTTTTTATATCTATATTTGCAAACTCATTTACAAACTTAACACTTTTCCATATAATATTTCCATCTGTTTCTGCAATTACAAGTGGAAATGGAGAATTTATAAGGTTATTTTTTGCAGTTGTATCTACACTTGTAGTTAAATCTTCTATATGTTTTGTTAATTCTGTTACTTTTTTATTATGTGTCCAGTAAGTATATGCAAGTAATGCCACATATATTGCTATAGCTGGCATAATAAATTCTATATTTTGTATACATATTACTACTAATAATATGGCAATTACTATTAAATATATTTTTGTTTTTGATATAAAATTTTCAAATTTTTTATTATTAGGCATACTTCTCTCCTTTATATAACACATATATTTTACCTCATTTAGCTATGTTCTGTCAAGGTTGTTATATTGTTATAAGTAATAAAAAACCTCTTTTCCAATTTATTTTGAATGGAAAAGAGATACAATAAAATTATTTTTTATATTAAGTAGTCTCTGGTCTTACATTATAAATCTTTATTATTTTCTCCTATTAATTGCATATGAACTACCAATTTTTGTTTTTGCTAGATGTTTTACTTGCGCACCAACTTCTGCAATTTCAAGTGCATTATCATACTTTCCAGCTTCTACAACAACTACGGCTATAGATATAGATGTTAATGGAAATTCTTCTATTATTCCTTTTCTATTTGCTACTTCAAAATATCCTTTTTCTATTTCTTCTTCGGAGAAAAATTTTAAAATATTATTATCAAATTCTTCTATTATAGATTTGCATATTTTATTATAATCTTCATTATATAATATAGCAACGAAATCATCTCCACCTATATGTCCTATAAATGTATTTTCACTATCACTATTATGTACTTGATTTATTATAGTTTTTGCAGTAAATTTTATGATTTCGTCACCCTTTAAAAATCCATAAATATCGTTATATGCTTTAAAGTTATCTAAGTCTAAATATAATATTGCAAAATTTTCCTTCTTTAATAATCTTTTCTTTATTTCTACTTGAATTTGAACATTTCCAGGTAATCCTGTTAATGGACTTATTCTTCTATTCATATTCATTAATCTTATTATATTTTTTATAGTATAATATAAATACTCGTTATCTATGGGAGCTTTAATGTAATATTCTATTGATTTTTTTAGTACATCAATTCTATGGCATCTATCTTTATTTGATGTTATAACTATTATTGGTGTTATGTTGTTATCGTTGTTTTCCCTTATTTTCTCACATAAATTAACTATATCCATTTTTGTATTATCTTCATTTATTATTATTAGTGATGGTATATTTTTTAATGCAACATCTAAATTATCTGTTTCAACGCTTTTAAAAATATAGTTATTTTCTTCTTTAAATATCTGTGTTAAATTTTGTATTAAATTATTATCATCATCAATTATATAAATTTCTTGAAACATAATTTATCTCCTATATTTTTCATTTGTTTATGGTGTATAAGTAGTTTTTACTCTTTTTTCCGTTGTTCCTTTATTTACATTAGTTGCTGTTACAATTATTTTGTTTTCTCCTTCTACTAATTTAATTCTGTGATTAACCTCTTGTGCAATACTTATGCTTAGTTTATAGGTTTGTCCATTTATGCTATATTGTACAGATTCAACAGCTTCTTCATCTGTTATTACCATATATACATATTGTCCTTTTCTTGTTAATTCTATTTCTGGTTTCTTAGCACCTTTAACATCTTTTGTTTCTACAGTTATATTATTATATTCATCTGTTGCAGTAATTATTAATGTATTTAATCCTAATGGAACGTCAATTTCTTGTTCTATTAAACTTGCATTTTCACCAATTGGAATTGACTGGTCCTCTTCATTGTTCCATTTATAATATACAGATACTATCTTAACTTGCGAAGTTATTGTAACTTTTACTTTATTAAATTCCATTGAAGTAACTTCTATAATTGGTTTTTCTACTTCTCCATTTATTTCTTCTTCTTTTGTTGTTTCTTTTCCGTTTACATCTATTGCCTTAACAACAAGTTTATTTTTTCCTGTTGGTACTGATATTGTTGTCATATAACTATTATCATTTATTTCTTCTTGTACAACTTCATCATCATCATTCCATTTATATATTACTGCAGATAACTGTTTATCATGAGTTACTTTTATACTAACATTATAGCTTACTGTTTCGATTTCTATTGTAGGCTCTGTTTCAGTAACTACGGTATTTTCGTTATTATTTCCCTTTTCTTTTTTTTCTTTGGGCTTATTAATTATTGCAATTGTTAAAATAATTAAACCAAATATTATTATACCAATAGCAAAAATCAATAGAACTTTTTTTGTATCTATTGAACTTTTCTTTTTGTCTTGAACATATAATATTTGATTCATCTTTTTCACCTCTTTTGTTTTCAATTATAACATACTTCTAAATTGTTGTAAATATTTAATTTTTAAGATTTTGTAGGTACTCTAATTACAACTTCTGTACCTTCTCCTTTTTGACTTTTTATATCAATTGTACCGTTATTTCTATCTAATATTTCCTTTGCTATAGATAATCCTAATCCTGTACCTCCCATTTCCCTAGTACGTGCTTTATCTACTCTATAAAATCTTTCAAATATTCTTTTTAAATCTTCCTCTGGAATACCAATACCGTTATCTATAATTTTTATATAGGCATCATTATATACAAATCCTACATAAATTTTTATATTTCCTCCCTCTTTAGTATATTTTATACTATTTGTTAGGATATTTAATATTACTCTTTCTATTCCATCTTTATCTGCATAAACAGGTGGCACATTGGCTGTAACAAAACATTCAACATTATGTTTTTTCTTTTCTATTTCGATTTGAACCTTTTCTTGACATTGCTTTACAAGCTCACCTAAATCAAATGTTGTTTTTTCTTGCAATACTAAATTATTATCAAATCTAGATAATGTTAATAAATCTGTAACTAATTTTGCCATTCTTCTTGCTTCTGTTGCAATTACATTTAAGAATTTTACTTGTGTATCTTTTTCATATTCTCCTTCTAAAAGAGTATCGGCATATCCCATTATTGATGTTATTGGTGTTTTTAATTCATGTGATACATCTGCTACAAATTCTTTTCTCATATTATCTAGTTTTACATGTTCTGTTATATCTTGTATCATAACCATAATTCCAGAAGGTCTATCATTTTCATCTTTAAACTGTGCAAAAAATAAATTTATATATTTATCTCCAACTGTTATCCTTTGCTCAGATGATGTCCAATCTTCTAAATATATTAATTTTTCCATATTTATATCAATATTAAGATTTGAATTAAATATTTTTCTAAAATTATTATCGTCTGGCATTAGCCTTAAAAGTCTTGTAGCAGCAGGATTAACTAGTATTACATTTCCTTCCATATTAAATGCTATTATTCCATCTGTCATATGAAGAACTATGGTTTCTATTTGTTTCTTTTGTCTTGTTATTTCTGTTATATTTTGCTTTAATTCGTTTGTCATAAGATTAAATGCATTAACAAGTTCATTTATTTCGTTATTATCTTTTTTATCTTCTATATATTTTATATCTACTTCTTCCCCTGCAACTAGCTTTTCTATATTATTTATTAAACTTGATAATGGTTTATTGGTATGTCTTATAGCAATTAGCCCCATTATAATACAAAAAAAACAATATCCTATTAATAAATATATTGATATTTCAAATATCTTTTCTGTTTTAATATTTATTATGTCTTGACTAATATTTTGTATATTGGTCAAGTCCACAATGTACATACAACACAATCCACTAATTATTAATATACCTAAAATGAAAAATATTAAAACTATTTTTAATTGCGTATTTTTTAACATATTATTTCCTCTATTTCAAAATTAAAATTAAAAAAGCGTATACGGCAATAATAACCGACAACGCTCCCACTTTTATTTACTTGCTATATAATATCCTACTCCTCTTTTTGTTATTAATATTTTAGGAGCAGAGGTGTCTTTTTCTATTTTTTCTCTTATTCTTCTAACTGTAACATCTACTGTTCTTATATCTCCATAATATTCATATCCCCAAACCTTTTCAAGTAATATTTCTCTTGTTATAACTTGTCCTGGCTGATTTGCTAAATATTTTAATACCTCAAATTCACGTAATGTTAAATCTATAACTTCATCTTTAACTTTTACTTCAAATTTGTCTAAATCTATTGCTAAATCTCCAATTATTATTTTATGAGTATTATTTACATTTTGTGTTTGAGTATCATTTACAGCTGTAACCTCTGCTTTTCTTAAATTTGCTTTTATTCTAGCAATTAATTCTCTAACACTAAAAGGTTTTGTAACATAATCATCTGCACCTAATTCTAATCCCAAAATTTTATCTATTTCTTCATCTCTAGCTGTTAACATTAATATTGGTACATTTAATACATTTCTTATTTTTTTACAAACTGTTAATCCATCCATTTTAGGTAGCATTACATCTAATAATATTAAATCTGGTTTTTGTTCTAATGCCATATCAACAGCTGTTACTCCATCATTTGCCTCAATTGTATTGTATCCTTCTTTTTGAAGATTACATACCAACATATCTACAATTAGTTTTTCATCATCAACTATTAATATGGTCTTTTTTTCTTTATTTACTTCATTTTCTTCCATAAAAGTTCCACCTTTCATGATATTTATATGAACATAATATCATATTAATAGAATTTATACAATATTTTTTAAAATATTTTTATAGAATTACATTATTACTTCTACATCATATATTTTATTATTATCTATTAATCTTATTTTTTTATCTTCTATTTCTTCTCCATTAATTTTTAACTGTGTTATACCTGTAGATTTTTGATTTGGATTTTCTATTTTTATATTATATAAACTACTTTTATATCTATATTGTATACTGTAATTTTTCCAATCTGATGGAATACATGGTTTAATCTCCATAATATTATTATAAATTTTAAGACCTAATATATTTTCTATACCAGCTTTATATAACCAGCTACTAGAACCTGTATACCATGTCCAACCTCCTCTACCTAATAAGTTTCCGCTTCCATATATATCTGCTGCTACAACATATGGCTCTACTTTGTAAATCTTTACAGCATCTATTGTTTTAGAATGTTCTATTGGATTTATAAGTCTAAAGTATTCATCTGCTTTTTGTGCATTTTCTAAAATACAAAAAGCAATTATACTCCATATTGCACCATGTGTGTATTGTCCACCATTTTCTCTTACTCCTGGCAAATATTTTTGTATATATCCTGGATTAATTTTGCCATGCTCAAATGGTGGTGTTAGAAGTTTTATTATTCCTGCTTCTTTATCTATTAAATATTTTTCCATATTTTCCATTGCTATATATTTTTTATCATTGTCTCCTGCATTTGATATTACTGACCAACTTTGTGCTATATTATCTATTTTACATTCCTCATTTGTTATACTTCCTAATATATCTCCTTCATCTGTAAATGCTCTTCTAAACCAACTGCCATCCCATCCATTTGTATTAAGATTTTTCTTTAATTTTATTTTTATTTGTTCATATTTTTTTACTAATTCTTCATCGTTTCTATATTTTAAAATATTTATAAATCTATCTAATATATTATATAAGAAAAATCCAAGCCACACACTTTCTCCTATTCCTTTATTTCCTACATTGCTAAATCCATCATTCCAGTCTCCAGAACCAATTTTGGGCAAACCATTTTTACCAAAGTCTAATGACTTTTCTATTGCTTTTAAGCAATGCTTATATATTGTTTCTTTTATATTTGATTCTTCGTATAAATCATATCTTTCGTCTTCATCTTGTCCTAGTTTTTCACCTTGTAAATAAGGTACTTCAATATCAAGTATGCTCCTATCTCCTGTAAATTCTATATATTCACACACAACATATACTAACCATAATAAATCGTCTGAAAATTTAGTTCTTATTCCTCTTTTAGTTTCGTCATGCCACCAATGCAAAACATCTCCTTCTATAAATTGATGGCTAGCATGTTTTATTATTTGATTTTTCATTATTTGAGTATCTATATATTTTAAACCTAATGTATCTTGTAATTGATCTCTAAATCCAAATGCTCCACCAGATTGATAGTACCCGCTTCTAGCCCACATTCTAGATACTATGGTTTGATATACTGCCCAACCATTTAATAATATATTTGTTGATTCTACAGGAGTATTAACTTGCAATTTTCTTATAAGATTATTCCAATATTGTTTTACTTTATTTAATTCTTCTTTGCATTTATCTATATTTTTATATTTAATTAATATATCTTTTATTTTTTCTGTATCTTCTTCCACTCCTAGTGCAAAATATATTTCTTTTTCTTCATAGGCATTTAGTTCAATATTTATTTCTATAACCATACATGTTGATTTTCCTATACTATCTTTTAAATCTAAATTATTATATAAATAATCTGGACTGTATATATCTCCTTCTCCAAAGAACTTTTCTTTATCTGACATATATGCTTTTATTTGTTCATTACTTGAAATATATAACAATTCATTTTCTTTTCTATCAAAATATTTTTTTGCATACATATAGTTAAATTCTTTTTTTGCTTCAATATAACCATCTGACTTTATTTCATCTTCGTCTAAAACAGGTTTTATATAATAAACTAATTTTAGTCTTCTAGATGATGGCATAGTATTTTTTATTTTTATTAAATTAATTTTTAATGAATCTTCATTTGGAACAAATATCTCATCTTCTTGAATTATTCCCATATTGCATTGTATATATTTTGCATAACCAAATCCATATTTAACATAATGGGTAAATTTACCACCAATTGTACATATCTCTTTTGTTTCTTCATCTTTTATATAAATTATTTCAGATGGGGTATCTATTATTGGATCATTTGCCCAAGCTGTAAGTCTATTTAATCTACTATTTTTACTCCATGTATAACCTCCTAAGCTTTCTGTTACAACTGTACCAAATTTTTTATTTGATAATATATGGCTCCAACATAACGGTGTTGGATTTTCTATACTCGTTTTTATTATATATTCTTTTCCATCTTCACTAAATCCACCATATCCATTATAGTATTTTAAATTTTTCATATCTATATTAATAATATCTTCTTCTTTAAAATCTATATCTTTTGGCTTTATAACTTCTGGCCTAACTTTATTTTCTTTTAAATATTTTTCTTCTAATTCCTCTATATTATCTTTTATATTTCCAAATGTTGCATCGATTACAAAATTTGCTCTTATTGTAAACATTTCTTCATCTTCTATTTCATTTGAATTAATTATAAATATTCCTCCAAACGTATTTTTTAAATATTCTATTTGGTTGTTTTGTATCTGAGTTTCTATTGCATCTTTTACATATTTTTCATATACATTCTGTTCTTTATTTAATACAACTAATTCAATATTTATATTTTTAGCTCTATAATATTCATAAGCCTTTAATATATTTTCTATAACATATATTTCACTTATTTCCTTAATTTTAACAAGCAATATTGGTAATTCTCCAGAAATTCCATATTTCCACAAATCACTTTGTAAATAATTTTTGTTTTGTATATTTTTTAAATATACACTTCTTAATGGATTGTTAAATATTAAATAAGAAAGCAATCTTTGGTATTCTATTATATCATCGCCACTAACTCTTAGATATCTTGCTTCTTCTTCCGTTCTTACCTTTGATAATTCAAATGTCCTTTTTACCTTTTCTTCATTTTTATATTCTCTTATATTATTTTCTACAACTTGTTTACTTTCTGAGACTGCAATTACTAGATTTAATTCTATCTCTTCTTCTGGTTTTATACTTACAGTTTTTTTAAGTGCAATTATTGGATCAGTTACTAAACCAATATTGTTACTAAACGGCTCAGATTTTTCTATCTTTCTAGGTATATTATGTTCTAATCTACCATAAAGTTTTTCTTTATTTATTTCAAACTCTAATTCCCCTAAGGTATCAACACTTGCAAATAAATTTACACCAAGGTATATATCTTTACCATTTCTATCATTTCTTTTTATAATTAAATAATCTTTATTTTCTGCTATTTCATATTTTAGAAATAAATTATTAAATGCTTTATGTGCATAATCTTGTCCTTGAGTAGATAGAACTGGCTCTAAAACACCTGTTACTTCTAATATTTCTTCAAAATTGCCATTATTTTTTATTTTAATATTTCTTATTTCTATTGCATCATTAGGATCTGTAATGATTTTAGTTTTTGTCTGTATATTTTCATCTATTCTTTTAAACATATCCATATCAGGCGAAAATTCTATTTTATACTTATCTGGCTTTTTACCTAAATTTGTATATGTGTTTGTCCATATTTTTTTTGTTCTAGTATTTTTTATATAGAATAATATACCTTGATTTGTTTCATCTGTTCTTTTAAATCTATTAATTAATATATCTTTATATTTACTAAATCCTAATCCGAAATCATTTACACATACTGTATATTTTTCATTAGATATTACATTAGAAATATTTAAATCTCTATTAATATCTTTATATTCTCTTATAGAATAATTATTATATCCTAAATATTTTATCTTTTGAACTTTTTCTTTTTTATTTTTAGTAATTATAACATTATCTGGCATTCTTTCTTGTAATAATATATCTATTGATTGTATTTGAGGATTATCCATAAACCTTTTTGGTAATATATTATTATTAATTAAATTATTAATAGAAAGCAATATTAATGCTTGATGATGCGCCATATATGTTTTTACTATAACGTTATCTTTATTTATAGGTATTCTAGCTGGAGTATAATCTATTGCTTCATAAAATCCATATTTATTATACATACCTAAATCTTGCAATCTTTTTAGATTTTTTAGTACACCTTTTGTATCATCTCCTATTGCAAGAATAGTTCCATAAGATGATACTACCATTTCATCAGCTAAACCTCTTTTTAAACCTAGCCATGGTATTCCAAATGCCTTATACTGATAATTATTATTTAAGTCTTTTAAATTAAAGGCAGATTCAGATATTCCCCATGGAATACCTAGCTTTTCGCAATATTTTTTTTGAGACATTATCATAAATTTACATGATTCGTCTAATAAACTACCTGGATATTTAATAATATTTATATTTGGCATTAAGTATTCAAAAGCTGTTCCAGACCAGGATATAAGTCCCTTAAATCTATTTAGTAAAGTAAGAGTTCTACTTAGATTATGCCAATGCTCTACAGGAATATCTTTTTTTGCTATAGCTATAAGGCTTGCTTGTCTTGCTTCTGATGCTAGCAAATCATAATATGAATCCGTTAATTTATTTTCTTCAGTATTAAATCCTATTGATAACAATCTTTTTTTCTTATCATATAAATAACTAAAATCTGTATTATTTATTATTGTGCTTACTGAATTAATCATATTATTAATTTCATATTTGTTTTCATCACTTTCTTCCATATATATTTGTTTTAAAAAACTTTTTAAAACATACATATATCCTACAAAATTTCCACTATCTACTGTTGATACATAATTTGGTTTTAATGGCTCAAGAGTTTTTATATTATACCAGTTATATAAATGTCCATTCCATTTTGAAAGTTTTTCAATTGTTATTAACATATTTTTTATAAGTTCTAATGCTTTTCCCTTTTCTATAAATCTAAGATCATATGCCGAAATAACACACATAACACCTAACCCTATATTAGTAGATGAAGTTCTATCTACAACTTTCTTTACTCTATCTTCCTGGTAATTGTCTGGTGGAAGATAATTATTCTGTTCATTTATATATTCTTCAAAAAAGCTCCATGTTCTTCTTGCAATGTCTAATATATATTCTTCATCCTTTTTACTAATATGTTGTACTTTATTTAAATTAATACTTATATACCAAGCTGTCAGCGGTGCTAAAATCCATAAAATTGACAGAATATATAGCCAGAAGAATTCCGAAATATATTTACATGCAATTATAAAAGAAAAAATCCCAATAATTAAATTTACTGATATTGCTTTGTAATAAGATTTTAAGCTAGATTCCGCATTTCTTTCTGATTCATCTGATGTTGTCCATTCTAGTAAATTTTGTTTAGATTTATACATTCTGTATAATGTTCTTATTATTGCATCTAAAGATATATATGCTTTATATGGCAATAAAGATAAACTTATAACTGCTCTTAGTATACTTCCCTTTATACCAGAAATATTTCTTGCAAAATTGTATTGTTTCTCCATTCCTTGTTTTTTAAATACTATATAATTTATAATATCTAAAATTGGCGTTATAAATATTGATATTAATACTATAAGTGTCAAATAATTTAAATTTATATTAAATATTATTTTTGTTATTTCAATAAATATAATTTCTAAAACTATATTAGTTTCTAACAAACTTCTTCTTAAATTATCTATAATTTTGAATTTTGATATCTCATTTATAGGATTATTTATTATTTTCCCATCTTTATCTTTTATTTTTGATTTAAGCCATCTTATAATTTGCCAATCTCCTCTAATCCATCTATGAAGTCTAGATATAAAAGAATTATATTTAGTTGGGTAACCATCTAAAAGCATAATATCAGATGCTAAGCCACATCTTAAATAGATTCCTTCCAATAAATCATGACTTAAAACAGTATTTTCTGGAATTACATTTTTTAAAACCTTAGAAAAAACCTCTAAATTATATATTCCTTTACCTGTGTAAATTCCTTCTCCAAAGTTATCTTGATAAATATCAGAAATAGCATTTGTATAAAGATCTGTCCCTCCAAGTCCTGCAAATATTTTTGTAAATAAACTTTTTACACATATATTTAAATTTACTCCAACACGTGGCTGTAATATTCCATACCCATCAATTACTATGTTTTTTTCTTTATCAATTACAGGTTCATTTAATATGTGTGCCATAGCACCTACTAATTTTAGCCCAGATTCTAATACTAGTTCTGTATCTGCATCTAGTGTTATAATATATTTAATTTTAGGTATTTGCTGTTTTATTGTATTTGCATAAAATATATCTTTTATATTTCCCAAAAGATATTCATTAAATTGTGTAAGTAATCCTCTTTTTCTTTCCCAACCTAAATAACATTTTTCACTTTGGTTCCAACTTCTTTTTCTGTATATAAAATTAAATTTATTAAATTCTTCATCTGGATATTTTTTATTTAATTTTTCAGATATTTCTATTCCTTTTTGGATTACTTCTTTGTCAAAATCCTCATTTATTTTATCTGAAGAACTGCAATCTCCAAGAAGTGTAAAATATATATTATCTGATTTATTTCCAAGGTAATATACTTCTAATTTTTTCATCATCTCTTCTACTTGTTTAGCAGATTTTAAAATTGTTGGAATAACAACCATTGTTTTATATTCATTAGGAATTCCCTGTGTAAAATCTAATTTAGGTATTATTTTACTTTTTATAGTTTTATTAAGTATATACTGCATAACATCCATAACAATTTGAATAATTGGAATAAATATAAGAAGCATCTCTATTATTGATATAATCAGTCTATTTGTTTTTAAAATTATATATATTCCAGTTAAAAGTGTTATTAAGCTAGATATTAAAAGTATAGTTCCAACATACATTCTTTCTTTATTTTTAATTTTATTATTTTGCTTTTGCCCTAAACTATTTTTTAAATTCTCTATTCCATCACCAATAAGAAAATATCCAATATGAGTTTTTTTAGTTTTTACTTGTTTTTGATTTTCTTTTTCTGATAATTCTAATGCTTTAGTTGCAACATATATTTCTGAAGTTTTAGTTTTCTTAGAAAGTTCCTTTATTTTATTTCTATAATAATCTTTAGTTTTATTATCCATCTTGTTATATACACCTGCAGGATCATTTTTTAATATTTCTTCAACACCATTTATTTTTTCAAATATTTCTAAGAAATTAGTCCTTTGTAAATCCTTTATACTTTTTATACAATTTCCTATTGTAACCTTATTTAATGCAATATCAAAATGTTCTTTTTTTATTATCTCAGAAATACTAGAACCTATTTTTTCAACTTGTTCTTCTAAAATTCTTAAATATGGCATAGCCTGTCTTCCATATAATTTTAATTTATATGATAAATACTCTATAAAAGTATTTTTCATTTGATTTGGTTGTATTGAACTATTACTATTTACAAAATGATACTTAAATTTTTGACTGCTTGTGTCTTTACTCTCTACAAGTCTTTCAATTAAACTTTCTACCTTATATTTTTGTATTTGGGAATAATATATTTTCTCACATACATCTCTTATATGCTCAATTATAGAAATATAAAAAAATACAGATATATTCCATATTTCTTCCATATTTAATGTCTTTTTTCTTTGATATGCTGTTATGAAATCTTTCAAATTAGCATCATCTATTTTTCCGTCTGTTGCTCCAACAATTTGCGCTGCTATAACATATACTCTTGCAAATCCTTTATAACTTCCATTTGACAGTCCAGGAAAACTTTTATATTTTTTTAATGTCATTTCTTTTTTTATATTTTTATATGTTTCTTCAATTATATAATAATTATCTAAAAGCCACTCTCCAGCAGGATGTATATTAATTTTTAATTTCATATGATTATTTAGAATTTCATATGTTTTTGTAATAAATTTAAAATTATCATCTAATCTTGGAATTGGATACGTTTGTTTATCTGAATTTTTCTTAAGCATATTGTCTGATGCAAATTTTTCTAGGTAATTTTCTAATTGATATTTATCTAAAACAGCTCCTTTTATATTTAAAAATTTTTTTGAATTCAATTTTTCCACTCCTTATGTAGTTTTTAATTTATTTTTTCCTAAGCTGTTTTTTTTATGCAGTTTTGTTAATTATTAATATTTTTAGTGGAATTGTAACATTTTATTTTTTTTTTAATAATATAAATATTATAGGTAAAGTATATTGATGTTAGATTGGGGGATTTTAAATTGAATAATATGGATATAAATAAAATACTTTCTGTTTTATCTAAGATGGATAAAAAGGATTTAGAAGTTGGAATTGCAAAAGCAAACGAGATATTAAATTCAAAAGATAAAGATGAAATTATTAATAAAATAAAAAATTCAAACAAATAGTTTATAGATGTGGAGGGTTTGTATGAATAATGAAGATATGTCTGATATAATGAAAAATTTTAGTAGTTTATTAGAAGGCAAGCAATTACCTGAAAATATGCAAGAAATTCTAAACAATCTTAAAAATTCTAGTGAAAATGATACAGATAATAATTCAAATACAAACAGTTCATCTAATAATATAGACCCCGAAATGGTTAACAATTTAATAAACATGTTTGGCAATAATTCTAAAGAAAATACAAATAAAACAAATAACTCAAATTCTTCAAATATTGATATTGAAACAATTATGAAAATGAAAACAATTATAGATGAAATAAATAACACTCAAAATGATCCTAGAGCTAATTTGTTACTTTCTTTAAAACCATATTTAAAAGACAGTAGAAAAGATAAGGTAGAACAATATATAAAGCTTTTAAATATGGGAAAAGTCGCTCGTGTTTTTAATATAAACGGTGGTGGTAAAAACAAATGATGTTTAATTATCCATTTTTTGGTTTTCCATATACTAGGAATTACAACAGATACTATAAATATAATAAATATTACTCAAATAATTTAAATAATTATATTGATTATAATAAATATAAAGAAAATAATTCTTCAAAAAATAATTTTACAAATGAAAATACTAAAAATGTACAAGATAATAAAGAAAGCGATAAAAGGGAAGCTTTTGAGATTTTTGGATTAAAATTATATTCAGATGATATTTTAATTTTATGCTTAATTTTCTTTTTGTATAATGAAGGAGTAAAAGACACAGAATTATTTATTTCTTTAATTTTACTTTTGCTTACGTAAAAATATAAAAGAAGAAAATTAGAGTTTCTTAGTTTTAGAAAGTATGAGAGTATCAAAACACACTTTATGATACTCTTTTATTAATATATACTCCTAAAAAAAAATATATATATATTATTCCTAAAAAAAGAAATTTTAGTAAAATTTACTTATTTTATTTTTGCAGGTATTCCTACAACTGTCGAATTATCTGGAACATCTTTCAGAACAACTGCATTTGCTCCAACCTTTACATTGTTTCCTATTTTTATTGGTCCTAATATTTTTGCCCCACATCCTACAATAACATTATTACCTAAATCTGGATGTCTTTTATATTTATCCTTTCCAGTACCACCTAATGTTACTCCATGATATATTGTACAATTATTTCCAATCGTTGTTGTTTCACCTATTACAATCCCCATACCATGATCTATAAATAACCTTTTACCAATTTTAGCTGCTGGATGTATTTCTATTCCAGTTAAAAATCTTGCAAATTGTGAGATTAATCTTGCTATAAATTTTAATTTTAAATTATTAAAAAAATGAGAAATTCTATGAAATAACAAAGCATGAAATCCTGGATACAGCAATATAACATATAATACATTTTTGCTTGCTGGATCCTTGTCGCTTATATTTTTTGCATCTAAATATAATTCTTTTATACATTTAAACATAAAATCACCTAATAAATATTATATTTAATTTTATTTATTAGGTGATTAAAATTATTCTATTGGCACACTAGTTTCATATAAAAAATCCGCACACATATCTATATCATTATCCCACGAAACCGTTCCAAAATTAATTTTTACCTTTGAAAAAACCGATTTATCTTTTAATATCTTAAATATCCCCTTATCAAGATGCGGTTTCATATCTTTAACTCTTATTTCTCCATTATTAAAAGTTAATTTTAATTTATAATCATCTAAAGTACATACATCAACTATTTCTTTCATTATTTCCCCCATAAATTTAATTTAGTGGTTTTATTTTGAATAATTTTTCACTATTTTTTGATAATTCCCAATCTGCTTCTAATTCATCTTTATGTATCTCTGTCCACGCTTGAACTAATTTTAATTGTTTAGAAGGTAATTCTCCATCAATTATAATGCCTTCTAAATTCAACTTAGCCTTATATTTATTATAGTATACATGAATATGTGGTGGATCATGGTCTATATAATACATTCGTATTATAATCCCAAAAAACATACTAATTGTTGGCATATTTTTTCTCCTTTCTATTTTAACATTATATAGTTTATTTGGCAACTTTTTATGGGAAAAATTTAAAGAATTAAAATTTTATGATTTTTTGATATAAAACTAAATTAATTATAATCTTTATAGTTAATTTATGCAAACATTTTTCATCTACATTTTTCGACATATCTAGAAAATGGGACGGTTCTCTTTTCCATTTTTTTACAGTGTTTTTAAAATGGGCAGGCTAAGAACCCCCAGTCAGCCTTCGGCTGACAGCCCCCTTATTAAAGGGGCTGTTGACCTGCCCCTACATATGTTTTTACATATTCATGTCTTTTATGAAAATAATAATTTTTATTTCAATATTTTTTATTAAAATTTACATTTTTACAACTAGTTTATCTATTTTTGTATGAATGTAATTTTCTAGCTTGTTCATAAATATATCTGGTTTTATTTCCTTTTTTGCTACCATATCTAAGCCCTTTTCCCAACTTGCAGTTAATTTTGGATTTAACATATCTGGCATTGATAAATTTACTATGTCAAATATTTTTTCTCCCTTTTGTGTTGGAGTTATTATTTGTGTTTTGTTATTTATATCTATGTATTTTATTCTTTCTAACTTTTTTATTATCTCTGCTCTTGTTGCACTTGTTCCAATTCCTGCACCTTTAATCTGTTCTCTTAATTCCTCTTCCTCAATTAATTTTCCGGCATTTTCCATAGCAAGTATCATAGAGCCAGAATTATATCTATTAGGTGGAGAAGTTTCTGCATCTTTACTTTCAAAATTATTTATATTAATACTTTGTCCCTTTTTTAAAGTATTTAAAACATCCAAATTAGAACTTTCATTTTCCGCATTATCACTTTCATCATTAATTGGTTTTAAAATATCTAAATATCCTCTTTTAGTACATACCTTACCACTTGCATAAAAAGTTTCATTTTCTACGTTAACTGTAACATTTATTTTATTAAATTCTGCTGGTGGATAAAAAATTGCTATAAATCTCTTTACAATTAATTTATATACATTTTTTTGAAGTTCTGGCAATGCCTCATAATTTTCATAACCTTGACCAGTAGGTATAATTGCATAATGGTCTGTTATTTTCGAATCATTTACATATTTAGTTTTTACTAAATTAGTACTATATTTTTCTTCTATCATTTTAGAAATAAAACCTTGAATTTCTTCATCTTTAAATTTTTTTGCAATTCCATTTAAGTTTTTCGTAATTTCTTTTGCAACCGCAGTTGATAAGACTCTTGCATCTGTTCTTGGATATGTTACTAATTTCTTTTCATATAAATTCTGTATTATTTCTAAAGTTTCGTCTGGTTTTATTTTAAATCTTTTTGTACATTCATTCTGAATTTCTGCTAAATTAAATAAAAGTGGTGGATTCTCTTTTTGTTTTTGCTTTTTAACTTCTGTTATTATAGCTTCCTTATTTTTAAGATAATTTATAAATTCTTTTAAATCCTCTAATCTCTTAAATCCAGATTCGTTGTATAATTTTGGAGAATTATACATTATAGAGTTTTCATTTACTTTCCATTCTGCATTAAATTTAGAACTTTCATCTCCAAATTCACCAATCAATTTATAATATTTTGTTTTAATAAAATTTCTTATTTCTCGCTCTCTCATTACTACCATTCCTAGAACACAAGTCATGACTCTTCCAACAGAAATAGAAACTTTATCTTCATTAACTTCTTTTGCTAATCTTCTTCCATAAATAATTGAAAGCAATCTTGAAAAATTAATCCCTATTAAATAATCTTCCTTAGCTCTTAAATATGCTGAATCTGATAAGCTATCGTATTCTGACAAATCTTTTGCTTCTTTAATTCCTCTTAAAATTTCCTCTTCAGTTTGTGAATCAATCCAAACTCTTTTCATTTTAGCATTTGGATTTGGTTTTGCCATCATAAAAACTAACCTTTGGATGTATTCTCCTTCTCTTCCAGAGTCTCCTGCATTATATATCTCATCGACATCTTCTCTTTTTAATAAACCTTGAACAACATCAAATTGATTTTTTACTGTTGGTATTACTTCATACTTATATTCTTTAGGTAAAAAAGGTAAAGTATCTAATCTCCAAAATTTTAATTTTTCATCATAGGCTTCTGGATAAGACATAGTAATTAAATGCCCAACACACCAAGTTATAATCCAGTCATTAGATTCTAAATATCCATTTTTTCGTGTTGTCTGTTGCTTTAATGCTTTTGCAAATTCCATGGCAACAGATGGTTTTTCTGTAATAAGCAATTTTTTTGGCATATTTTCTCCTATTTATATAAAAAATAATATAATTATTCTATAATATTTTTTATAAATTTTGCAAATTTTGTTTATTTTGTAAAATTTAGTAGTATAATTTATATATATTAATTTAATAAATGGAGGGAAATATGTCAAGTACTAAAGAGGAAGTAGATGTTGTTAAACTTTATGGAAAAGAGGCCACAACTTCAAAAGAAGATTTCATAAAAACTTTTAAAATTAAAGAAAATGGATTAACAAACAAGGATGTAAATTTAAATTTACAAACATATGGATACAATGAAGTTAGAAAAGCCAAACCTAAAAGATGGTATAATTATTTTTTAGAAAGTTTATTTACACCTTTTAACTATATACTTTTAGGCATTGTAGCAATCTTAGTATATACAGATGTATATTTAGCTTCAGATCCAAATTATGCAAATATTATAGTTATTGCAATTTTAGTTACAGCAAGTACTTTATTAGATTTTTTTGAAGAATATAGATCTAATAAAGCAGCTGAAAAATTAAAGCAAATGGTAGCTACAACTACAACAGTAATAAGAAATGGTAAAGAAATACAAATTCCTATAAGAGAAGTAACTCTTGGAGATATTGTCCTTCTTTCTGCTGGTAGTATGATTCCTGCAGATTTAAGAATAATTGAAGCAAATGATTTATATGTTGGACAATCATCATTAACAGGTGAATCAGATAGTGTTAAAAAGCTTGAAAATTCTAATATGACCATTGATGAAATAAACAGTATAATAGACTTAGATACAATCTGCTTTATGGGTACAAATGTTGTATCTGGCTCTGCAAAAGGTGTTGTAATAAAAACAGCAGATGATACCTATTTTGGAAAAGTCGCACATACTCTAAGTTTAGGAAAACCTAAAACAGCTTTTCAAAAAGGAATTGAGAATATAAGTAAGCTTTTAATTAAATTTATGCTAATATTACTTCCAATAGTATTTATTTTAAATGTTCAAAAACATAATATAATACTTGCATTTACATTTGCTGTTGCAATCGCTATTTGTATTACGCCACTTTTATTACCTGTAATTTTATCTTCTAGCTTATCTAAAGGTGCAGTTAGGATGTCTAAAAAGAAAACTATAGTAAAAAAATTAGACTCTATTCAAAACTTTGGGGCAATGAATATATTATGCACAGATAAAACTGGAACATTAACAGAAGATAAAATAGTATTAGAAAAATATTTAGATATAAATGGAGACGAAGATATAAGAATACTAAAACATGCCTTTTTAAACTCTTACTTTCAAACTGGTCTAAAAGGTAATATTGATGAAGCTGTTATTAAAAGAGGCTTAGAAAATGGCATGGATGAAGTAAAAAATAAATATACAAAAGTAGATGAAATACCTTTTGACTTCTCTCGTAGACGCCTATCTATAGTTGTTAGCGATGGTACAAAAAAACAGTTAATAACCAAAGGTGCAGTTGAAGAAATTTTAAACATATGTACTATGGTTGATTATAAAGGAGAAGTTAAAAACATTACAAAAGAAATTAAAGAAAATATAAAGTCTATAAGTAAAAAGCTAAATGAGGAAGGATTGAGAGTTGTTGCAGTATGTCAAAAGAATGATATTAATAACATAGAAGATTTTGATGTAACTGATGAAAAAAATATGGTTTTACTTGGCTTTATTGGATTTTTAGATCCACCTAAGGAATCTGCAAAAGCTTCAATTGAAAAATTAAATAATGCAGGAATAAGAGTTATGGTTTTAACTGGAGATAATGCAGAAGTAACAAGATGTGTTTGTAACAAAGTGGGTATTAAATCAAAAGATATTATACTTGGTAGCAAAATTGATAAATTATCAGATATGGCACTTCTAAGAGTATTAAAAAGGACAAATATATTTGCAAAACTTTCTCCTATTCAAAAAGCAAGAATAGTAAGGCTTTTAAAAGAAGATGGAAACATAGTTGGATATATGGGTGATGGTATCAATGATAGCCCATCTCTTACAAATTCAGATGTTGGAATCTCTGTTGATACTGCAGTTGATATTGCTAAAGAATCAGCTGACATAATATTATTAGAAAAAGACTTAAATGTACTTTTAGATGGTGTTACAGAGGGAAGACGTACTTTTGCTAATCTAATGAAATATATAAAAATGGCAACAAGTTTTAATTTTGGAGAAGTTGTTTCTGTTATAATTGCAAGTATACTATTACCATTTTTGCCTGAAACACCAATACAATTATTAGTAGAAGGACTAATATACGACTTTGGTCAAATGACCCTACCTTTTGATAATGTTGACAAAGAATATTTAGAAAAGCCAAAAAGATTTGATATAAATAGTTTAAAAAACTTTATGTTATTTATGGGACCTGTTAGTTCAGCATTTGATATGATTGTATTTGCATCATTATGGTTCATATTTAGAGTAAGAGATGTAGCACATTTTCAGACAATATGGTTTAGTTACAGTATAGTCTCAAATCTAATAGGAATGCACATTATAAGAACTGCAAAAGTACCATTTATACAAAGCAATGCAAACAAGGCAGTATATATATCTTCTATTTTATTAATAATAGTTGGTATAGTAGTTCCATTTACAGCATTAGGCACATTAATAGGATTAGTTCCTATGGCATTTGAATATATAGTTCTAATATTTATAGTTACATTACTATATTGTTTCGTTGCAATGATTGCAAAAAAGATATATATAAAAAAATATGGAGAATGGATTTAAAGACCTGGCACAAATTGTACAAAAATTCCAATTGAAATCAGCCCCAGATTGTCAAGATAGTCTGGGGCTTCTGATCACAATACGTTTAGTCTATTGTTGTGTTTGTTCTTCCTTGCCCTACAACATCTTCTTGTAGTGACCTCCAGGTATTGCATCCTATTACTCCATCTGCTGGTAATCCTCTACTTGATTGATATCCTGCTACTGCTGATCTCGTTTTTGCTCCAAATATTCCATCTAATCCACCTGTACTAAATCCTAATGTATTTAATCCGTCTTGCGCTATTAATACATATGTGCTAATACTTCCTTGTTTTATAAGTGGATATCCTGCGGTTCCACATGCAGGAATACCAAATCTTTTATCGAAATGAACCCACGTAGGTGTTAAATATGCAGGTTCCACATAACTCCATACTCCAGAATTTATTGCTAAATTTCTTAGTGCATTTCTTTGGCTATTACTCCATATTTGCCCAACATCAAAAGCAACTCCAGCATAGTGTTGGCTCTGAAGTCCATGGCCACCTTCCCAGGGTCTTTTAAAGGCGTATCCTACTGGAATAGGAGCTCCATATAAGTATCTAGTGCTATTAAAACTTTGCATAGCTCTTTTTGTTGTCCATAATAGCGAGCTTCTACTTGAGCCTCTAAATTCATTTACTGTAAGTGTTCTATTTGCATTATAAGGCATTGCCTCTTGTTCGCCTCTATAATATGTTTCTATTCTATTTGTATCATTGTTAAATACCAAAATTTTAGCCATATAAACCTCCACTCATAATAATTAATATATTATATGTTATATAATACAATAAGTGAAAAATTATATAATTTATTGTAAATATTCTCCTTCAAATACTGTAGTAGCACTACCTACCATATATATATGGTTATCAAATTTATTCCAGTTTACTAATAACCTTCCTCCTTTTAAATGTACATTTACCGTTCTATTTGTATAATTATTTATTGTACTTGCTACTACACTTGCACATGCTCCTGTTCCACAAGCTAATGTTTCTTTCGCTCCTCTTTCCCATACTCTCATTTTTATATTATTTCTATCTATTATTTTTATAAATTCAATATTACTTTTTTGTGGAAAATGAAAATCATTTTCTAAAATATTTCCATATTTTTCTAGATTTAAGCTATCTATTTCATTCAAAAAACACACAGCATGTGGGTTTCCTATGGATACACATGTAAAAATAAATTCTTTACCCATAGCATTTATTTTTAAATCTTTAACAAATTCTTTTTCATATATAACTGGTATATTTTCTGCATTTAATATTGGCTTTCCCATATCAACAGATATATTATATATGTATCCATTTTTCAAATTTAGCTTTAGTTTTTTTATTCCTGCAAGTGTTTCAATGCTTAAATTTGTTTTATTTGTAAGACCTTTCTCATATACATATTTGCCAACACATCTTATACCATTTCCACACATCTGTGCCTCTGTTCCATCTGAATTAAATATTCTCATTTTAAAATCTGCTACATTACTTTTGCATATTAAAATTACTCCGTCACTTCCTATTCCAAAGTTTCTATCACTCATTTTAATTGCAATTTTAGATATATCCTGAGGCAAGTCTTTTGTTGTACAATCTATGTATATATAGTCATTTCCAAGTCCATGCATTTTCGTAAACTTTATCATAAACAACCTCCGCATAAGGCAATTTTATCATCGCCATTACAGATATTTTATTATTGATAAATTTTTTTGTGAAAAAAAGAGAGCTAAAATTTAAATTTTAGCCCCCTTATTAAGCTTCGCCATTTATACTATTTTTTATTACTTATGTCAAATGAATTTACTATTTTTACATAATCCTCTAATTTTAAAGCCTCTCCTCTTACTCTTGCATCGAATTTCAAATTTTGTAATATTTTTGTAACTTCTTCTTTGTTTTTAAATAACTTCATATTTGATAATGCATTTATCAATGTTTTTCTTCTTTGCATAAATGCATATTTTATTATTTCAAATAATAGTTCTTCGTTTTTTACTTGAAACTTATTTTTCTTTCTTATTTCTAATTTAATAACCTCTGATTCTACTTTTGGTTCTGGAATAAAAGAACTACTTGGAACATCTAATACCACTCTTGCAATTGAATAATATTCAACTGCATATGTTATTGCTCCTGAAGTTCTTGTTCCAGTAGTAGAAGTTAATCTTTGTGCAACTTCTTTTTGAACCATAACAGTTATAGTATCTATATTTAGTTTACTTTCTAGTAATTTCATTATTATTGGAGTTGTTATATAATATGGCAAATTTGCAACAATTTTTACATTTTTGTTATTTCCAATATTATCTTTTATTATTTCATTTATATCTATTTTTAATATATCATCATTTATTATTTTTAAATTACTGTAATCTTTAAATCTTTCTTCTAGGATTTCAATCATTTTTTTATCTAATTCTACACAAACAACTTTGCCAGCACATTCTAATAACCTTTTCGTTAGTGTGCCAAGTCCAGGTCCTATTTCTATTATTAAATCTTCAGTTGATATTTCTGCTCCATTTATAATTCCTTCTACAATATTTTCATCTATTAAAAAGTTTTGACCTAAACTTTTATCTGCTCTTATTTTATATTTTTTCATTATATTTTTTGTTTCTTCATATAAATCGTTCATATTGCCTCCTCTTTTTACTTTTTTATATTATATCATACTTTTATCATAAAATAATTTTTTAGGTAAATTTTTTATTATATATATATTACTTTAAAACGTAGTCAAAAAAAAATTATAATGAAATTACTATGAATTTTACATATATTTTGTTGATTTTTAGCATTGTTTAATATAAAATATTTATATAAATTTTATTATTTAAGGTGAACATATGAAGAATAAAAATAAAAATAAAAAATTAACTGAAAGACCTCTTAATTCTAAAAGACTACGCACACTTACTATTACGTTTTTTTTAATATTGGTATTAATTCTTAGTAGACTTTTTTGGATACAGTTTGTTATGGCTGGAGAATTAAAGGAAAAAGCATATAGACAACAAACTTCTAATATTCTTATTAGTCCAAAACGTGGCACAATTTATGATACTAATGGAAAGATTTTAGCAACTAGCGCTCAAGTAGATACTGTATCTATTAATCCAACTAAAATTGAAGACGAAGATAAAGAAAAAGTAGCTAAAGCCCTTAGTGATATTTTTGAATTAAATTATGATGAAATTTTACAAAAAGTAAGAAGTTCTTCTTCTGTTGAAACAATAATAAAAAAAGTAGAACATGATAAAATTGAAAAGCTTGAATTATGGATGGCGGAAAATAAATTAAATGCTGGAATAAATATAGATGAAGATACTAAAAGATATTATCCATACGATACAGTAGCTTCTAATTTAATAGGTTTTTGTGGTACTGATAATCAAGGTTTAGAGGGTATAGAAAATTATTGGGACGAAGTTTTAACTGGTAATTACGGTAAATTGGTTACATTAACTGATGTAAATAAAAGTGAAATTTCTAATAATGCCCAAACATATGTAGAAGTAGAAAATGGTAGCGATCTTTACCTTACTATAGATGTTAATATTCAAAACATAATCGAAAAATATGCTAAAAAAGCTGTTGATGATAATAAATGTTCATCTTCAAGTTGTATTATAATGTCTCCTTCTTCTGGCGAGATTTTAGGTATGGCAACATATCCTAATTATGATTTAAATAATCCTTTTACACCTGTTACAGATTCTCTAAAAGAAAATTGGGATAAGCTTTCAAGTAATGAACAAAATACTGCTCTTCAAAGTCTTTGGAGAAATAAAAATGTTTCTGGACTTTATGAGCCAGGCTCTACATTTAAGGTATTAATATCATCAATAGCATTAGAAGAAAATATTACAGAAACTAATATAAAAAATGACTTTCATTGTACTGGATCTGAGAATGTAAATGGTACTACTATTAAATGTTGGAAACCAGCTTCACACGGTTATCAAGACTTAAAAACTGCTCTTGCAAATTCTTGTAACCCTTCATTTATTCAGTTGGGTCAAAGAATTGGTGTAACTACTCTTTATGACTACTTTGAGGCATTTGGATTATTTAGTAAAACAGGTATTGAAACATCTGGTGAATTTAACAGCTATTTCCATAAAGAATCTGAGGTTGGTCCTGTCGAACTTGCAACAATTTCTTTTGGACAAAGATTTGAAATAACTCCTATCCAATTGATTACTGCCATTTCTTCAATTGCAAACGATGGGGTTTTGGTAAAACCAAAAATAGTAAGGCAAATATCAAATGCTGACTTAGGTACAACTGTTAATATAGATACTCAAGATGTTAGACAAGTCGTTTCTAAGGAAACAGCTGATAAAGTTATTGATATGATGGAATATGTTGTAACTAATGGTACAGGAAGATATGGAGCTGTTAAGGGATATTCTATAGCTGGAAAAACAGGTACATCTGAGCCTGCACCAGGCTCTTCAGATGGAAATACCTTATCTTATGTTGCTATTGCTCCATCTGATAATCCAGAATTTGTAGCATTATTAGTTCTTTATGATACAGTCGATAATTCTTCACAGGGTAGTACAATTGCAGGTCCTATAATGTCAAATATATTAAAAGAAATTTTAGAATACAAAAATATAACATCAGAAAATACTAAAATTGATAATGCTTCTAATGAAGTTACAATTCCAAATGTAACAAATAAAACTGTTACTGAGGCTGAAAAAATATTAAAAAATGCAGGTTTGGACGTTAATTTATCTGTAAGTGGAGATAAAAATTCTACATTGGTTACAGCTCAAGTTCCTTCTGCTAATACAAAGGTATTAATGAATTCTATTGTTACTTTATATAGTGAAGAAAATTCCGTAAGAACCTCTGTTACAGTACCAGACTTAACTGGACTTAGCCTTTCTCAAGCAAAGGATTTATTAAAAGAAAAAAATTTAAATATTTCTTATACTGGTAGCGGACTTGTTGTAAGTCAAAGCAAAAAAGAGGGAGATAAAGTTGAAGAAAGTAGTATAATAGATGTAAAATTATCGTATTAAATTAAAGGACTTAGATAAATTATGAAAACAATATATTTAGATTTAAAAAATTATAATAATATAAATAAACTAAATGAAGTTGCAGATGCTTTAAAAATGGGAAGACTTGCTATATTTCCCACAGATACTGTCTATGGTTTAGGTGCAATATATGATAATGAAAATGCTGTTTCTAGCATTTTTGATATAAAAAAGAGAAATTTAGGCAAGCCTTTAAATGTTCTTATATCTAATTTATCTATGCTAGATATTATAGCTAAAAATATATCTAATATGGATTTAAAGTTAATGTCTGGCTTTTGGCCCGGTCCTCTTACTATTATTTTAGATAAGCAAGAAAATGTTTCAAATACTATAACTGCTGGGCTAAATACTATTGGTGTAAGAATACCAAATAATAAAATTGCATTAGATTTAATAAATTTGGTAGGTAAACCTATTGTAACCACAAGTGCAAATATATCTGGTAATTTAAGCTGTACGGATGCATCAAGTGCATTTGATATATTTAATAACAAAGTTTCATATATATTAGATGGTGGTGAATCAAACTTAAAGCTTGCATCTACTATTGTACGAATTAATGATAATAAAGTAGAAATTTTAAGAGAAGGAAACATTTCTTTAAATGATATTAATTCTATTTTATTTAAGAAAGGAATTTAGAATATGTTAAATAATATTATAGTAAAATATATAATCACATTTTTATTAGGTATGACACCTGTTATAGAAATAAGAGGAGCAATACCTGTTGGAGTTGGACTTGGATTATCTTATTTTGAGGCTTTTATAGTTGGTTTTATTGGAAATATTATACCAATATATTTCATTGTTAAATATATAAGACCATTGTTTGATTTTCTAGGAAGATTTAAAATATTTAAGAAAATAATAGATTTTGCTACAAATAAAGCTACCAAAAAAATTGAAGAAAGTGAAAGATTACAAAATTTTACTGCGTTAGGATTATTTTTGTTTGTTGCAATTCCTATTCCAGGAACTGGTGCCTGGATTGGCTCATTAATTGCAAACTTTTTAAATTTACCTGTGAAGAAAGCTTTCTTACCCTTAGCTTTAGGAGTTGTTACAGCTGGTATTATTATCCTAGCTGCAACTGGTAGTGTAGTAACAATATTCCAACATATTGTTTAGTAAAAAATTCTCGATTAGAAAATGAAAAAACTATGTAACATATTTTACATAGTCTTTTTTATTTTATATTTATTATATTATGCATTTTCTTTTATGTATTCTACTACATCACTAACTGTAACAACTTTTTCAGCATCTGCATCTGGAATTTCTATGTCAAATTCTTCTTCTAATGCCATTATTAATTCAACTATATCCAAAGAATCTGCTCCTAAATCATCTATGAAAGATGATTCCATTTCTACTGTATCTTCAGCTACTCCTAATTGTTCTACTATTATTTCCTTAACTTTATCAAAAACTTCTTCTGAACTCATTATACAAGTACACCTCCCTATAATTTTTATTCATTAGTCTATATTGTTTATATTATAACTAATAAATTTTGTCAATACATTTTTAGTTATTTTTATTTATTTGTTCAAATTCTTCTATCATTTTGTCCACTGCCTTATTTTTTACGAAATTTTCGGCCTGCCTTATAGTGTATCTAAATAGTTTTTCATCACTACTTCCATGTGCTTTTATAACAGGTTTTTTTACCCCCAAGAACAATGCTCCTCCATATTCTTTATAATCCATTGTTTTTGCAAATTTTTTTATTGATGGTAATGCTGGAACAGCACATATTTTAGATATTATATTATTTTGCAAGTTTTCTGATAAAACCTTTTTTACAAATTTTCCAAAACCTTCCACAGTTTTTAAAAAAACATTTCCTGTAAATCCATCAGATATTAAAGCATCTATTTTTCCTGAAAAGGCTTCTCTTCCCTCCACATTTCCAACAAAATTAATACCATATTCTTCACTATTTTCTTTTAATAATCTATATGTCTCTCTAACTAACTCATTTCCTTTTGTTTCTTCTGTTCCAATGTTTAATAATCCTATTGCTGGTTTTTCTATTTTATATGTATTTTTTAGGTAAATACTAGCCATTTGTGCAAACTGTATTAGGTTTAATGGCTTACAATTTGTATTTGCACCTGCGTCCATTAACATTAATTGTTTGTTGTATGCTGGTAGCATAGGTGCTATAGCTGGTCTATCAATTCCTTTTATTCTACCTATTAACAATGTAGCTCCTGTAAGTAATGCTCCTGAATTACCAGCAGATAAAAACACATCACCTTTTCCTTCTTTTAATAATTTAAAACCTACAACCATTGAAGAATCTTTTTTATGTTTTATTGCATCTGTAGGTTTATCCTCCATATCTATTGTTTCTGTTGTATGATATATGCTAAATTTATTTGATATATCCTCTAATTTATCTTTTCCAAATAAAGCTTTTACTCTACTGTTTATAATATCTTTATTTCCAATAAGCATAATTTCTGATTCTACTTCATTTACTGCTTTTACTGCTCCTTTTATAACTTCATCAGGTGCATTATCTCCTCCCATAGCATCAACTAAAATAATCATATGTTTCCTCCCATACTTTTTCTACTTTATACATAATTTATTATTATTAATTTTATTATTCATTATTTTATATAATGCAATAAATATGTATATTATTTTATTATTTTTTTAGTAAAAAATCAATACTTTTGTAGGTATTAAATTATTAATATATTGAATTTGTTATTGAATTAAATTTTTAGAAATTAATCTTTTTGAATGAAATATTCTTTGAATGTAAATACAACTTTCCTTTATTTGATAAATAATTCGGTAAGATTTATAAAAAATTTCCCTAATATATTCTTTATTATATTCTGGAACTTTTCTTCCCATATATGGTAAAATAATAAGATTTAAAATTTTTTTACCAATTTCTTGTTTTGTTTTAATTGCATAAAACTCAGAATTGATTTCTATATATGTATATATCTGTTCTATGTCAATATCGGCATCTTTAGATAATATGATTAAATTATTTTTATCCAAATACTTCCTCAAAAGTATATACATTCCCTAAATCATAATTTTTATTTCCTAATTCGACTGATGCTATAACTATATCTGATTCTGTAGTATTCTCATCTCTAATTATATTTTCTAATTCTTCTATAGATTTTTCTCTATAATATTTAATTTTCTCTTCATTACTCATAACACGCACCTCCTCATATATTATATTAGTATTTAATAATTTAATACCTTTTTAGATTATATTTATTATTTGATTATTTGTCAACATATCTATAAAAAAAATAGAGCTTACGCTCTATTTTTTTTATTATTCGATTATATCTGAAACTATACCAGAACCTACTGTTCTTCCACCTTCACGTATAGCAAATCTTAATCCTTTTTCTATAGCGATTGGTGTAATTAATTCGATTGTCATTGAAACGTTATCTCCTGGCATTACCATTTCTGTTCCAGCTGCTAATTCAATAACACCTGTAACATCTGTTGTTCTGAAATAGAATTGTGGTCTATATCCATTGAAGAATGGTGTATGTCTTCCACCTTCTTCTTTTGTTAATACATAAACTTCTGCTTTGAATTTTGTATGTGGATGTATTGTTCCAGGTTTTGCAAGAACTTGACCTCTTTCAACATCTTTTCTATCGATTCCTCTTAATAATGCTCCTGCATTGTCTCCTGCTTCAGCTTGGTCTAATGATTTTCTGAACATTTCTAGTCCTGTTACTACTGTTTTCTTTCTGTCTTGAGTTAATCCGATTATTTCTACTTCGTCTCCTACTTTTATTACTCCTCTTTCAACTCTACCTGTAACAACAGTTCCTCTACCAGTAATTG
>CANQMG010000002.1 GCA_947624925.1 uncultured Clostridia bacterium
CCAAACAAATCAGTAACTTTACCGACCTGCTTCTTCAACTATTACTTTAACTGCTGCAATATCACAATGTTTATGTTTTGTCCCTGTAAAAATTGTCAAACTATAATCTCCAGTAGCAACTAGGCAACTTGCTCTTGTAATACTTCCAATATCATTTAAGCGAGTTTTCTTTCTTAATTCTTCAAATACTTTACAAACATTATATTTTGCCTTAGACCACATATCACAATGACAAACAGTTCTAATATCATCTAAAGTATAATCATTTACAGATATTTTTTCATTATTTTTATAGGCTCCTTTTCCTTTAATTGCTGTATATAAACTATCTGTAAAGGGATCATAAACTACTCCAACATTTGGGACACCATCAATTACTAATGCTAAGGAAAATACTGCTACTGGTATATGTCTAGCATACATAGCTGTTCCATCAACTGGATCACATACCCATACAAAATTACTTTTACCAAATTGTTCTTCCTCGCCATCTACACTATGCTCAGGATATTGTTCTTTTACTCTTTTAATTAAATATGAATTAATTTCTGTATCAGCAATAGTTACAATTGTTTTATCTCCTTTATAACTAGCACCATTATTTTGATTAAAGTATTTAATCATTATTTTACCTGCTTGATATGCAATATCTTTTGCAAATTCTAAATATTCTTCCATTTCTAATCTTCACTCCTTAATTTTGCTGCTAATGTTTCTGCGTTTTTATAAGTTAATGAATTTTCTCCATATCTGTTTTTAATGTCTTCTAGTCTTTTTGTATAACCAACATCATTACCATATTTATCAATTTGCATATCTGCTTTATTCAATATTTCTAAATATAATGATGAGTATTGGGCATTTATATCTCCATGATAATAAACTTCTTTCCAATATTTATAATCATTTCTTTTTAATATTTCTCCACCTATATGTTCATGATTTAAATTATTTCCATACTCATAGCCAATATCATGATTAAATCCCAATACAAATAAGTCTTGTAATTCTTTATCATCCAATTATATTCTTTTCCTATTTCAATCATCTTTTTAGCAACAGCTAATGAGTGCTTTAATCTATTTTTATCTATCATTTTAAACTTCAAAATTCTATTTTTTGTTAGTTTCTTCTAAACTTTTTTCTGTTCCATTTTCAGATATTAAATTAATGTAATGGGGATCTCCACCAATTCTTGTATATTGATTGCCAACATCTATGGAACAAGCACCACATTTACAAATTATACAATCATGTAAATTTTTTGATTCAATTACATCATTACATCTTAAACATCTAATCTTCATATTATTAATCTACACTCCCAAAATATATCTATTTTAAGTTTATTTCCTTTAGAAATTCATCCAAAGTAAATTCTCTATTATATTCATCAATTATAACATATTTAGACTCATTTTCTTTATAAAAACTTATGAAACTATTTAAGTCTGTAAAATTACGAAATCTAAAATCATCTACAATTTGTACTCCAATATCATATTTATTAATTGGGTCAATATAAAGTTGTGTTTCGTTAATGTAATTAGGCTCATATTGTCTACATTCTTCCATTACATCGTTATTATTAATGGGTAAAATATTAGCAACTTTATCATTAAGTTCTTTATACAAATTATCAAGTTTTGAATTAAACTCTTTTTCTAATAAATCCAATTTATTTATTGTTTCATTAGTAATTTTTCTATCTCTCAAATAGTATGTACAAGACATATTACACCTCTATTATAAATTTTTATTATTATAAATAAAATCAACTATATTAACATGGTTTATACCATCTCTTTTTTGAAGTAATAAATCCATTGTAAATAAATATCTTGGATATAATTCTTTAATCATGTAAAATGGTCTATATTCTCGTTCTTCAGTATCTTTATCACTAATATCTTTTGATACTTGAATATAATAGTAATCATCATAATTTGCTCTTGCAATAAAATCACATTCTAGTTTTCCGATATAACCTACAGAAAGTTTATAATTTTTGCTTTTTAAATATGAGTAAATTACATTTTCAAGAACAGGTCCGTAATTTATTCTATTGTCTGTATTTTGAGAATAATAGATACTTAAATCTGCCAAATAGTATTTTCTTTCTCCTTTTAAAACTGATTTTGATTTTATATCAAACAAATCGCAAGAGTAAATGATTTTAGCTTTTTCTAAAATATCTAAATATCTTTTTATAGTTCTTCTATCTACATTTATTTTTACTTCTTTTTTCAAATAATTATATATATTTTTTATAGATATAACTGCTCCAAAATTATTAATTACAAATTTCTTTATTGTTTCAAATAATGCTCTATCATTAATTCTATTACTTGTTTTAATATCTTTATCAAAAATTTGATTTATAACACTTGAAGTGTAGGTTATTTTTTCTTCATAATTATCATAATATAGAGACTTTGGAAAACCACCATTTCTAATATATTCTTCAAATTCTAAATAAATATTTTCATTAACGCGTTTATTTAAAAATCTTTTCATATCAACATATTCAAAAAATGAAAGTGTCATCATTTCTATTTCAATATATCTTCCAGTTAATTTTGTAACTAATTCCCCACTTAAAAGATATGAGTTTGAGCCTGTTATAAAAATAGATATATTTCCTTCTTCTCTGTATGAGTTAATTAATATCTCAAATCCTTTAACATTCTGTATTTCATCAATAAATAAATATTTAAAATCATTATCAACTATTTTTTCATCAATTACTTTTTCTAATTGTTTTGAAGTTTTAATGTTTTTGTAACCTTTTTTATCTAATTCTATATAGATAATATCTTTTTCTTTTATTCCATTTTCTAATAATTCTTGAATTATTGATTTTAAAAAGAAAGATTTGCCACATCTTCTTATCCCTGATATAACTTTAATCATATCATCATTATAAAATCCACGAATCTTCTTTAAATAATCTTCTCTTTTATATATCTTTTCCATACTATCACCATAATTATATTATTAAATTTTTTAAAAAAAGTCAAGCTTCCCGACCAATTTTATATATTCACACACTAAAAGTGGTCGTAAATATACATTTTTATTGAATTTTGAAATTATTTAACATTTATTCAATATAATTATTTTTCTTCTTTCTACTTTTATTTATATTTTCTCTGTTTCTGCATTGTATAGTATCATATTCAGCTTTATTTTATTTTATCTAAAGCCTCCACCAGAAGAACCACCTGATGAGCCTCCACCACTTGAATAACTACTTCCGCCACCACCGGAACTATAATCTCTACTTGAACTATTATTACTACTACTATAATCACTACTTGCTCTTTTTGCAGCTCTTTCTTCTCCTACTCTAACGCCTTCATAGCAAATAGCCGCCATATTTCTTGTTGCAATTGTTGTTACTTCAGTGTTTAATAATGTTTCTTGATTAAAGTTAGGATATAATTTGCTAAATTGTTCTTCAACTTTATCTGCAATTCCTAAAAGTTCAGCAAAAATTAAATATTCTTCCCATAGATGCACTTCAAAATACTCTCTTTTTGGCATCATACTATAATCTAATAAAAATTTTTTTAATCCTTTTAGGTGTATTGCTTCTTCTCTTAATTTTTCGCTTACTTTTTTTAATGTTACTACTTCTGTTTTATTCGTTTTTTCTTCTTTTTCTTCAAAAATAGTAGTAGTAATTAAACCTTTATTTTCTAAATAACTCTGTTCTTTTTTTAATATACTTGAAAACCAACTTTTTATTAGATAATAATTTTTTTCACTCCACTTTTGAAATTCTTTTGCTTCTAGTATCTTATTTGAACCAGATGCTTCTACGAGCATTTGAAATAAACTATTTTCTATTTCATTATCTGCTTGTTGCATTTGCGTAAAATCAATTGCATAATTATTATCTTTAAAATTAAATAAGCCTTTTTTTGTTTTTGTAACTTTTATATAACCATTTTTAATCCATTTTAATAATATTGCCCCCATAATACCTTGTTTTAATTCTCTTACTTCAATTACATTATATTCGTAACATACCCAGTACGCCATTTCTAAATCTTTATTACAAGGAATATCTCTATAATATTCTATTTCATCATCGTTGGGTAATTTTGTCCCATTTGGGTCATAATCAAATCTTTCGGTATGTATTACATTATTTCTTACATTATGTCTTAACCCTATATTTAGAATATGCATTATACAACAGAAAAACAAGACTACTGGTATAAATCCTATGATTACAATTATTAAATCCATAGGTGTAGTTTTCGTATATTCATTTTTGCTTTCAGAATAATGCACATTATTAGAAGTAGAATTATATTTAACATCACTGAATGCTTCATCATATATATTATCAAACGTCTTACTAGATGTGTTTTTTGTATTAAAAATATTATTTTCAAATTTAACTAAACCAACCATATATTGAGAAGATGATAAGCTTCCTCCAGAATCTAATATAATGTTTCCGTCTTTAAAATTAATTGTTCCATTATTCCCAAATGCCCATATTTTAGAATTTTCTATAGAAAATGGTGTATTAGAGTGTATTGTAATTTTAGCATCACTTATATATTGGTCTAAATTTAAAAAATTAAAATATATTCCCTGTGTATCTTTATATTGTGTTACAAGGTTATTTATATTATATTTTAGTGTATAGGTTCTACTTCCATAGTTTGATATACCCCAACATAATTCTAAACCATTTGAAGTATAATTAATTCCACATTTATATGCTTTACTGTTGAAATTTGCACTTGTATTCCATTTATTTAAAGTTTCGTATGTTTTTCCTGAATCATCACTTACTTTAAAATTAGTTATACTAGAATTTTCTAATTTGCTGTATGCTCTATACCCTTCTGTTCCCTGTGTTAAAGAGGCATTTCAAACCTCTGTAACAGTAGCATTTCCATTAGCATCAATATAAACATCCATATTTATTTTGTTTATACTGTTGGCATTTACTTTATTGGTAAGTAACAATAAAAATCCAAAAGCTATAAAAATTAATAAATATTTTTTTATCGTTTTATTCATAGTTTTTCTCCATTTCCACTTTCAATTGTAAAAACATTTTTTCTTATGTTTTATTTAATTTATTTTATATCATTAATATTGCAATTTGTAAATAAATTTTATATAAAAAGGCAAGATTAAATTGTATATGTGTCAATGATAAATTAAATTGATAAATTATTTAAATATACAAAATAAAAGAGTGTATAAATACACCCTTTTATTTTGCATAAACTATTGATCTAGATTCTCTTATAACATTTACTTTTATTTGTCCTGGATATTCCATTTCATCTTCTACTTTCTTTGCTATATCTCTTGCCATAATTGTCATCTCAGCATCACTTACTTTTTCTGGTTTAACTATTATTCTTACTTCTCTTCCTGCCTGAATAGCATAAGATTTATCAACTCCTTCAAAAGAATCTGCAATTTCTTCAAGGTTTTGAAGTCTCTTTATGTATGCCTCCAATGTTTCCCTTCTTGCACCAGGTCTAGAAGCAGATATAGCATCTGCGGCTTGTACTAATACAGCTTCTAATGTTTTTGGTTCTACATCTCCATGGTGAGCTTCTACTGCATTTATTACTAGTTCATTTTCCTTATATTTTCTTAATACGTCTACTCCTATCTCTACATGAGTACCTTCCATATCATGATCTAAAGCTTTTCCAATATCATGTAATAATCCTGCTCTTCTTGCCCTTTTAGAATCTAATCCTAATTCTTCAGCCATAATTCTAGCTAAGTTTGACACCTCTATAGAATGATTTAATACATTTTGTCCATAGCTTGTTCTATATTTTAGTTTTCCTATTAGCTTTATTAAATCAGGATTTAAACCAATAACACCTGTTTCTAATGTTGCTCTTTCTCCTTCTGCTTTTATTATAGCTTCTACTTCTTCTTTTGCTTTTTCTACCATTTCCTCAATCTTAGCAGGATGTATTCTACCATCATCAATTAATTTCTCTAGAGCAATTTTAGCTACTTCTCTTCTTAAAGGATCAAAACCAGATAATATAACAGCTTCTGGAGTATCATCTATAATTAGGTCAATTCCAGTTAAAGTTTCTAATGCTTTTATGTTTCTTCCTTCTCTACCAATTATTCTTCCCTTCATATCATCATTAGGTAAAGAAACTATTGATACTGTTGTTTCAGAAGTATGATCTGCAGCGCATTTTTGTATAGCATAACTTAGAATTTCTTTAGCATTTTTATTGGCTTCTTCCTTAGCCTTGCTTTCTGCATCCTTTATATATGCTGCTTTTTCCAAAGAAAGTTGCTTATCAACTTCAGCTAATAATTGCTGTTTTGCCTCATCTTTAGTTAGTCTTGATATTTTTTCTAGTTCATCCATCTGTTTTTCAAGTATTTCTTGAATATCTGTTTTTTTGGTTTCTAATTCTTGATTTTTCTTTTCTAGTTCCCTTTCTTTGTTTTCAAAAGCCTGCGCTCTTTTTTCAAGATTTTCTTCTTTTTGAATTAATCTTTTTTCTTGAATTTGTACTTCGCCTCTTCTTTCTCTAATCTCTTGATCTAAATCGTTTCTAGATTTCATTATTTCTTCTTTTGCTTTAAAAATTTCTTCTTTTTTTCTGTTTTCTGCTTCTCTATTAGCATCTTCTATAATTTTTTTTGCTTCACTTTCTGCACTTTTAATTTTAGATTCTGCAGTTTTTCTTCTAATTACTACACCAACAGGTATAAAAACTGCTCCTGAGATTAGAATAGTGGCGATAATGATTAAAATGTTCATAATCATATCCCTCTTTTCTATTAAATTTTCAATGTTCGATAAATATATATAACTAATTTTATTTTTTAGAATATATTTTAACTTACTATTATATTTTATATGTATTATTGTAAACTGTCAAGTGATTTTAATATGATTTTTGAAAAAAGACCGTTTCTGCAAAACAACAGAAACGATCTTGATTTTAACCAAATATTCCTTTTTTTCTTACCGGTGGCTGTTCATTCATTGTTTTTGCTAATTGCTCAATTAATTCTCTTTGTTCTTTAGTTAATCTTTTTGGAGTTTGAACAATTACAGTGAATATAAAGTCTCCTTCATAACTTCTATTTACATTTTTGAAACCTTTACCTTTTATTCTAAACTTTGTATCTGTTTGTGTTCCTTCTGGAATTTTAAACTTAAGCTTACTTCCATCTACCATAGGTATATCTAAGTCCGCTCCTAACGTCGCTTGAGTAAATGTAATGGGAATATCGCAATATACATTATCATCTTTTCTTGTATATAAATGATGTCTTTTTAAATGTACTGTTATGTATAAATCTCCTTTAGGTCCACCTTTAGTACCTGCGGCACCTTCGCCTCTTAGAATTATTGTCTGATTATCATCAATTCCAGCAGGTATTTTTATTTTTATTTTAGTTGGTTTTTTTATTTTTCCTTTTCCTTTACATGTTTCACAATGCTCTGTAATAATTTTTCCCTCGCCATGGCATGCAGTACATGTTCTTGTTGTTTGCATTTGACCTAAAATAGTAGTTTGAACCTGTTTTATTTGACCAGTTCCACCACACATAGAGCATGTTTGGACTTTTGTACCTGGTTTTGCTCCAGTTCCATTACATGTACTACATGTTTCTTCTCTATTAAAACTAATTTCTTTTTCTACCCCTAAAAAGGCATCTTCAAATGATATTTCTATATCATATCTTAAATCAGCACCTTTTGTTGGACCACTTCTTCCTTTTGAAGTTCTTCCTGACGTTCCAAATCCACTACCAAAAAATGATGAGAAAATATCACCTAAATCTCCCATATCAAAACCGTCAAATCCAGAAGTTGAATATGAATAATAGCCATTTTGTCCTGCTCCTCCAAATCCTTGTGGACCATTATGTCCAAATTGATCATACATTCTTCTTTTTTGTGGATCAGATAGGTTCTCATAGGCCTCATTTACTTCTTTAAATTTAGCCTCAGCTTCTTTTTTATTATCAGGATTTGCATCTGGATGATATTTTTTTGCAAGTCTTCTATATGCTTTTTTTAATTCATCATCTGTGGCATTTTTATCAACACCTAAAACTTCATAATAGTCTCTTTTCTCAGCCATTTTCTGCTCCTTAATGTATTTTTGTATTTGAAACATAGCAAAAAATTACCAAGTTCCAAATACAAAATACTAAAAATATAATACTAATTTATAACTTTATTATTCTAAATAATCATACTATTTATTATTGTTATCATCATCTTCTACTTTATATTCTGCATCATATACATTTCCATCATTATTTGCTTGTTCACTATCAGCACCAGCATTAGAGCCTGCTCCTGCATTTGTTGCATTTGCTTGAGAATATAATTTTTCAGAAATTTCATAGAATGCTGTAGTTAGTCTTTCTGTAGCTTGTTTAATATTTTCTACATCTGTTCCTTCTAATGCTTTTTTTACATTATCAATTTCTGTTTCAACTTTAGCTTTTTCTTCAGCACTTATCTTATCTCCTAAATCTTTTAATGTTTTTTCACTATTATATACTAAGCTTTCTGCACTATTTCTAGCTTCAATTTCTTCTTTTTTCTTTTTATCCTCACTTGCATGAGCTTCTGCATCTTTTACAGCTTTTTGTATATCTTCTTCTGTTAAATTTGAACTTGCTGTAATTGCAACATTTTGTTCATTTCCTGTAGCCATATCTTTTGCAGAAACATGAACTATACCATTTGCATCAATATCAAATGTTACTTCAATTTGTGGTATTCCACGAGGAGCTGCTGGTATTCCTGTTAATTGAAATCTTCCAAGTGTTTTATTATATGCAGCCATTTCTCTTTCCCCTTGTAAAACATGAATTTCAACACTTGTCTGACCATCTGCTGCAGTTGAGAAAATTTGTGATTTCTTTGTTGGAATAGTTGTATTTCTTTCAATTAATTTAGTAAATACTCCACCATATGTTTCTATTCCTAATGATAATGGTGTAACATCTAATAATACTAAATCTTTAACATCTCCTGATAAAACTCCACCTTGAATTGCTGCACCAATTGCAACACATTCATCTGGGTTTATTCCTTTATCTGGCTCTTTTCCTGTAATTCTTTTTACTAATTCTTGTACAGCTGGAACTCTTGTTGAACCACCAACAAGTAAAACTTTGTGTAATTTATCTGCAGTTATTCCTGCATCTTTTAATGCTTGGTTTACAGGTCCTGCTGTTGATTCTACTAAATCTCTAATTAATTCTTCAAATTTTGATCTTGTAAGAGTTATATCCATATGTTTTGGTCCTGTACTATCAGCTGTAATAAATGGTAAATTAACTTGTGTTTGTTGTACTCCTGAAAGCTCTATTTTTGCTTTTTCAGCAGCTTCCTTTAATCTTTGCATTGCTTGCTTATCTGATCTTAAATCTATTCCTTGAGATTTCTTAAATTCATCTACTAGATAATCTATTATTTTTTGGTCGAAGTCATCTCCACCAAGTCTATTATTACCACTTGTTGCTAAAACTTCGAAAACTCCATCACCAATATCTAATATAGAAACATCAAATGTACCTCCACCTAAGTCATAAACCATTATTTTTTGATCTGCTGCTTCTTTATCCATTCCATAAGCAAGTGATGCAGCTGTTGGCTCGTTTATAATTCTTAAAACATCTAATCCAGCAATTTTACCAGCATCTTTTGTTGCTTGTCTTTGACTATCTGTAAAATATGCAGGAACTGTTATAACAGCTTGAGTTACTTGTGTTCCTAAATAATTTTCTGCATCTGTTTTTAATTTTTGTAAAATCATTGCTGAAATTTCTTGAGGAGTAAATTCATCTCCTTCAATATTTATTTTTTTATCTGATCCCATATCTCTTTTTATAGAGATAACTGTGTTATCTGGATTTGTAACTGCTTGACGTTTAGCTATTTGTCCAACTAATCTTTCACCACTTTTAGAAAATGCAACAATAGATGGTGTTGTTCTATTACCTTCAGCATTTGGTATAACAACTGGTTCTCCTCCTTCCATAACAGCTACACATGAGTTTGTTGTTCCTAAGTCAATTCCTATAATTTTTCCCATTTTAAATTCCTCCTATTCTAGTTGCTATATTCTAGATATGTTTTATCTAGAATGTAGCTTTTTATTTTATTTATTTATTTTTTCTTTCTTTTGTATTTTATATAATAAAAATTTAATAACAATTTTATAAATCAATCAGAAACTAGTTTTACTATGCAAAACTTAGTTAGCAACTACAACCATAGCATGCCTTACTACCTTAGTTCCTATTTGATATCCTTTTCTATATACTTCTTTAATTTCTTTTTCTCCTAAGTTTTCATCAGTTATAGAACTAACTGCTTCGTGCAATTCAGGGTCAAATGATTTTCCAACCGCTTCTATTTCTTTAACTCCTAAAGATGATAATACATCTTTAAATTGTTTTAACACAAGTTCAACTCCTTGTTTATAATTATCATCTGCAGTATTAGTATTTACTGCATTTTCTAAATTATCTATAACTGGTAAAAAAGATGAAATTATATCTGATAAAAGTGAATTATATAATCCTTCCCTTTCTTTTGAACTTCGTTTTTTAAAATTATCAAATTCAGCCATAAGTCTTTTTAATCTATCTGTTGTTTCTTCTAATTCTGTTTTTATTTTTTCTGCCTCATTATCTTCTTTTGACATTGTTTCTTTAGTTTCATTTTTTTTATCTTCTTCTAAAATTTCATTTTCCAAATTTAATTCCTCCCTATATTTAATTTTTCTTTCCATCTCCAAGTAATCCTGATTCATTCATTTTTCTATTTATATATTTTAATACTGAAATAACTTTAGAATAATTCATTCTTTTAGGTCCTATTATTCCAATTGTACCTAATGATTTGCCCTTTATTTTATGATTAAAGGTTATTATGGTAAAATCTTTTAATTCACTATTTGAATTTTCATCACCTATATATACGTTTATATCTTCTGTTATTCCAGAATTCAATGTATCTATAACCAAATCTTTTTCATCTAAAACATTTATTAGATTTTTAGTAAGTTCTATATTTTTAAACTCTGGAAGGTCAAATGCTTTGTTTGCACCTTCATAATATAAGCTTTCTTGTTCATTTATAACTTTTTGCATTTCCTTTATTATTGGTTTAATTACATTTAAACTTTCAGTCATTTCTGAAACTATATAATTTTCTATTGGCTCATCAATAACATCTAATGTTTTTCCTTTTAATCTATTATTAAACATAACACTTAATGTGTTTACTTGTTCCTCAGTTACATCTTCATCAAATTTTATTATAGTTTCTTTTATAATTCCAGAATCTGTTAATATTATAGCCATCATCATTCTAGAACCAAGAAGTACAAATTTTATATCTTCAATTATTTGGCTGTGTTTATTTGGTCCTATGCTAACAGTCGGATAATGTGTTATTTCTGATAAAGTATTTGTAGTAATTCTTGTTAATTCCTCAATTTGATTAACCTTTGTTTGCAATTTTGCTTGTATATATATAATTTCTTCTAGGCTTATATTATCTTCTTTTATTAATTCATCAACGTAAAAGCGATACCCTTTAGCTGAAGGTACTCTACCTGCAGATGTATGAGGTTTATCTAAATAACCATTTTTTTCTAAATCTGCCATTTCGTTTCTAACTGTTGCACTACTATAATCTAATCCGTATTTTTGTACTATTAGATTTGAGCTTACGGGTTCAGCTGTTTGTATGTATTCTTCTATTATAGCTTGTAATATTTGTTTTTTTCTATCATCTAACATAATATCGCCTTTCTTAGCAGTCTTTAGTTTCTATTGCTAATTCTTTATATATATTATAACCATTTTTAGCAATTGTCAATCCTTTTTGCTAATTTTTTTGTGAAATATTTGTAAACACAAAAATGTGAAACTATTTTCATTTAGTTTCACATTTTTAATTTTAGCTATTTCTTCGACAGTGGAAAATGGGACGGTTCTCTTTTCCACGCAATTTTTGAGTGGAAAAGAGAACCGTCCCATTTTCCACCCCCACTTTTTTTAATTTTGTAATACATCTAACAAATTATCATTTTGCATTCCCTCTAAATTATAATATGTTGATGGTATATTTCCTACTATTATATTTTCTGCTATTATTAGTTGATTATTTATAGTTTCATTTATCGTTTTAAATGGTGTTAATATTGATACCTCACATACTATGTCTAGATATACTCTATGTAATGTTTGGTTTATTCCTTGACTTATAAATTCACTTCTAAAATCTGTTTCTATATTTCCTATAGTTGAAATCTCTATTGGTATATCTGGTCCCATTCCTGAAAATATATTTATTCCAGTTATACTTCCCAACTTTATAGAAACATCTTGTTTTTTAGAATCATTTAATGCATCTTGTATATATAAAGCTACATCAGAAATTATTTTGTTTATATTTACTATATTTGATTCTATCATTGTAATATTGTTGTTATCATCTTTATGTATTTTAACTATATCTGAATATTCATATGTATTCATTACTTCTGTTGCTTTTTGGTTTGTTACTGTTGTTGCAACAGCCTTTGCCTTATCTATACATAATCTTTCAAATATTGGCATTATGGAATTAAGTATTACAGAAAATGTTATAACAGCAATTGTCATTATCCATATTATTATTGAAAATTTTTTTATCTTTATAGGTTTTATTCCTCTGTTCGAAGAATGTATTTGTGGAAATTTAATTCTAGGTCTTGAATAAATTTTATCCATATTCACCTCTATAAGTTAAAGCAGACAAAAGAGATTTGTCTGCTTTATATTATCTCTCATAAAATCTTATTATATTTTATGCAGAGACTCTTGAATTTGATATTGTATATCTAGGAATAAATAATTGCATTCCAACATTTATTTTATTTACATCTTGTATATTGTTAATACTAGCAATATCATCTATAGTGGTCTTAAATCTTTTGGCAATTTTCCATAATGTATCTCCCTGTCTTGTAAAATATATAACCATACTGTATACTTTATCATCTCTATTTTCTTGTATTTCAACACTATCTATTATATTAATATTTATATTATCTGACATATTTAGGTTAAACTCTAAATCTACTGTACTATCAATGGTTCCATCAGATAAAACTATGAAACTTTGATTTGTAACTTTTACTGTATTTTCTATATTTTTATTATTATTTATTTCTTCTGATTCAATAGTAAATTCAAATGGCAAACTATAATTTCCAATTTCTAATGCATTTTCATTATTTGAACTAAATAAAAATTTTAATTTTAACTCTCCCTCATATTGAATTCTACCATTTAATACATTAGTATTATTAATTGCTGGACTTACTTCTACATCATAAATTTTATTATTTCCAATTTGTGGCATATTTATTTTTTCTTTTACGCTATATAACTCCTTTTTGCAACATTTATTAGACATTGTTTCTATATTTTTTTGTGTAAAATTAACATCACATGTTGGACTATACATATCTTGTATTATGCTTATATCTTTTTTCTTATATGCTTTGCATTTTAGCTCTATTTCAGCCTCCACATATATAGAATGTTCTTCTGCAGAATTTGGTTTTATTATTAAATTTCTTAAATCATATTTTACTTCACAAATATCCTCATCACTAATACCAGCTATATCTATGAATCCCATAATAGGTATTGTATTTTCTATTGTTTTAATTGTTCCATCATCTGTTAAATACATTATTTTTACATTTGCATCTGCTTTTAGTAATGCTTTGTTATAACTTGTTTTCATATCTTGGTTTATTATATCAAATTTAACTTTTAAAATTTCTGCTAAATTATCTGTATTATCTATTACAATAGTATCTTTTGCATATGTTTTAGAAACACCAGAGCCTACAATATTGTTAATTGGTATATTTTCTACTAATGTTTGTATATTTTCTATATTATTTATTCCATTTAAAATTTCTATATTTTCATTTGAATAAATTTTTGCATCTAGGCCTATTGCTACTTTTATGCCTATTTTTCTACCATTTATAATTTTGCATTCTATTGATTTTATTTCTAGATTTGCATCTAATTCCATATTACTCATACAATTGTCCATATCTATAATTTGAGTAAAATCTAAATTAGTATTTAGACCTCTAATTAAATCAGATTGTGAATCAGCTAAATACATTATGTATAAATTTACGTTACCATCTATTCTTATTTTTCCATCTGATGCTTCCTTTTTATATGCACATACATTTCCTGAAGTATCTATTACATTTATAATATCTGGTTTAATGTCTGGAATTATCATATCACCTTCAACAAAAAACATATCACCTTTGCTTGAAACAAGTTTATTAACATTTAAACTTTCTTTACTCATATCTACTTCCATTATATTACCTCCCGATTTTTTCTTAGTTCATTATATTATGGACATAAAAAAAAATTCCTATTTCTAGGAATTTTTATAATATTTATTAAATTTTTTGTTTTTTCAAATCCATAGTTTGTGGAATTAATGAACTATATCCCTCTCCATCAAAAACTTGGACATCAACTGCTCTAGTAAGAACATCTTTATAGCTATATGTAACATTTCTTTCATTGTCATCATATTTAACTATAAATAAATTAGGATAAGTTTTTTCTATGGTTGCTTCTTTCTCAAAAAATTTACTTCTTCCTATTGTACCTTTAACAATTATCTTTTGTCCAATTTTTTCTGTAATATCTGTTTTTAAGTTTGCTATATCATTTGGTAAAATCATTTTGATCACCTACTTTTTTAAGATAACCAAATTATATCATTAGTTTAGTAATTTGTCAAAGTTAGTAACATTATGTCTAATTCTTGTAAACCTATATATTTCAATAATTTTCAGACTTAACTTGTAGAATTATTACATTTTTGTTACAATATTGTTACATTTGTATTTCGTTTGCTATATCCTTTTCTTTTTGCCTCTTGCACCACTTCCACTAACACCCATTCTACCATCTCTTAATTCACCTTCTACATCATTTATAGTTATATATCTATCTTCATCTGTAGTAGCAACTTTTTCAGCTATAACCAAGGGGTCCATAAAATCTATTAAAATTCTAGCAGGTGAAGATGCAAAATTTGCACCAGCTGCCATTATTGCCTCAAAAAAGCTTTGGCATGCACCAGCAAAAATAATTAATTCATTACTATATGGAATGCATTGTCTTGCAATTCTGACTGTATTTATAAAATACCTGGAATTTCTATAATTCATAATATCATTATAGCCTGTTCCATTTTTTATCATTCCATCATGTCCTGTTATAATCAATATATCTGGATTATATTGTCGTATTAAACTTTCTACTACTCTTTCTTGCCTATTTTCTGGAATATTTCTTACTACAGCATTTAGCCCCATCTTTTTATAATATCTACTTGATTTTTCACTATATCTTCTATCTCCATCTAAGTGTAATATATCACCTGTTTTTATCTTTTCACTTCTTTTAAATAACTTATTTTTAATTATTCGTGTTGTATCTCTACTACTATTACAGTTTACCTTATTAACTATATCTTCTAACCTATTTTCAAATTTTTGTGTATATTTAATAACTTCATCTTTTTCAATTAATTCTAAATCTTCAATTTCGGCATCTGCCAATATTCTAACAGTAAGTCCTTTTAATATAACTATAGACTTATCACTTATACTAATTATTCTTTCGACAAAAAATAAAATATCTTTATTATATGATTTTCTACCAACAATATCCCCTTTTTTAATATCTTTCATATAAAATCACTCCATATTATAAATCCCTCATATATTTTATGTCGGATTTTGTAATATGGTGTAATATAACAACTAGGACGGAGATTTTTGAAAAACATAATTTATAAATAAAATTACATCAAAAATCTCCGTCCTAGTTGTTATAAATTTAATCATTGCTACATATATGTTTTCTAGTTAATTCCAATAAATTTAATTTAGAAAAACCTATTACTTGAGTTTTAGATCTATCTTTTTTTAGATTTTCTTCTAAAATTTGTATAATTTTTTTCTTGTTTTCTGTTTCGTGCATATCAATATAATCAATAATTACTATTCCGCCTATATCCTTTAATCTAAGCTGTTTTGCAATCTCTATACTAGCTTCTTTATTAACTAAAAATACCGTTTGTTCTAATTTCTCTTTACCTATATATTTACCCGAATTTACATCTATAGCTGTAAGAGCCTCTGTTTTATCGATGGTTATAAATCCACCACATTTTAACCATATTTTTCTTTTGTCTGCTCTTTCTATTTGCTCATTTAAGTTATATATAGATAATATATCTTTATTTTTTTCTAGCACTATTTCTATATTATGATTAGGTTCTATTTGATTCAATAAATTAGTAATATATTCATATATTTCTTCATCATCTACTACAATTTTACCTATATCATGATCTATTAAATCAATTATTATTTTTTTTATTATTCCATGAGATTTATAAATTAGCCTTGGATAATTTTTTGTATTGCTTGAGATTCTTTTTATATCGCTCCATTTTTTTAGCAATATATTTAAATCTCTTTCTAATTCTTCTTTTTTTCTATTTATAGATGAAGTTCTAATAATAGCACCAAAATTTTCTGGCAATATTTCTTTAACAATATTAATTAATCTTTCTTTCTCTTTATCATCTTCTATTTTTTGAGAAATTGTAACAATATCTGTTTCTGGCATTAATATTAAAAATCTACTAGTTAAGCTTATATGGGTAGTTGCCTTTGCACCCTTTTTATTAGCAGCATCTCTCAAAATTTGTACAAGAATTGGCATACCAGGTCTTATAACTTCTTTAATATTTTTTTTGTTAATTTCATTATTATTTTCTTTTTTTATATCAAATTTAGGCATTATATCTTTTAAGTGTATAAAAGTATTTTTTTTACATCCAATATCTATAAAAGCTGCTTGAAGTCCAGGTAATACATTTGATACCCTACCTAAATATATGTTTCCTTCTAATCTATTTCGTTCTTGATTTTCTTCGTATTTTTCAGTTAATATTCCATTTTCTATTAATGCAATTATTTTTACATCATTTTTTTTGCTAATAAATATTTCTTTCATTTTATGTCCTTTCTATTTAAGATATATTAATTGTATAGATTCATTGCAGAATCTACACCATTTTGTATTATTTGTGTTACTGCTTGTCCTGCTTTTTTTATTCCATTTTTTAATATATTATATTCTTCTTCAGGTATTTTATTTAGTAGATAATCTAATAAATCATTTTTATACTCTGGTTGTCCTATTCCAACTCTTATTCTAGTAAAATCCATAAATTTAATTTCATTAATTACAGATTTCATTCCATTATGTGTTCCAGCACTTCCTTTTTTTCTTATTTTAATTTTTCCATGCATTACATCTAAATCATCATATATAACTATTATATGTTCCCTATCAATTTTATAAAAATTGATAAATTTAATAACAGCTTCTCCACTATTATTCATAAATGTCTGTGGCTTTACTAATATAACTTTTTCTTCATTTATATATCCTGTACCATATAAAGCATTAAATTTATTTCTATTAACTTCTATTTTATATTCATTAGAAATATTATTGATAACATCAAATCCCATGTTATGCCTTGTTTGTGAATATTTATCTTCAGGATTTCCTAGTCCAACTATTAAATACATAATTTATAACCTCATATTTTTGATATCTCTTATGATAATTAACTTTTCTTTACTATTTTAACCTGTTTTTCTCATATTTACAAGTATATTCCACTAATTTCTTATAAGTTTATAAATTAAAATATTTTTAAAATGAAAATAATAACCTGTTATTATTGATAATAAAAACTCTACTCCCCCACACAATCAGGGATTGTAAGTGAGTGTCTAAGAACATTGTTGTCGTTTTTAACAATAAAACACCTCATATAATAAAATATAAGGTGTTTTATATAAAATTTTAATTGTAATTAATACATTCCATCCATTCCTGCTGGCATTGATTCATGGTTATTGCATCCACATTTTTCATCTTTTTTATCCGTTACAATACTCTCAGTTGTTAAAATCATAGAAGCAATACTTGCAGCATTTTGAAGTGCACTTCTTGTAACCTTTGTTGGATCAACAATTCCAACTTTTTTCATATCAACATACTCTTCTTTTGCAGCATCAAATCCAAATCCTACACCACTTGATTTAACTTTATCAAGTATAACAGCTGGCTCTAAACCTGCATTTATAGCAATTTGTTTAATAGGTTCTTCTAATGCTGCAAGAACTATTTTTGCACCTAATTTTTCATCATCTTTTAGTTCTTTTGCAAGATCATCTACTTTAGGTATTACATTTATATAAGCAGTTCCTCCTCCAGCTACTATACCTTCTTCTACTGCAGCTTTCGTAGCTGATAGAGCATCTTCTATTCTTAGTTTCTTTTCCTTCATTTCTACTTCTGTTGCTGCTCCAACTTGTATTACAGCTACACCTCCGGCAATTTTAGCTAATCTCTCTTGTAAATTTTCTTTATCAAATTCACTTTGTGTTTCTTCTATAGCCTTTTTTATATGATTTACTCTTTCTGATATTTTATCCTTATCGCCAAGTCCATCTACAATTATTGTATTTTCTTTTTGTACTTTTATTTGTCTTGCTCTTCCTAATTGCTCTATAGTAGTATCTTTTAGTTCTAATCCTAGATCAGATGTAATAACTTCTCCTCCAGTGAGAATAGCTATATCTTGTAACATTTCTTTTCTTTTATCTCCATAACTAGGTGCTTTTACAGCTACAACATTTAACACACCTCTTAATTTATTTACTAGTAAAGTAGATAATACTTCTCCTTCAATATCATCTGCTATTATTACAAGCTTTCCAGATTGTTGCATTAATGCTTCTAATAATGGTAATATTTCCTGTATGTTAGATATTTTTTTATCTGTTATTAATATATATGGATTATCTAAAACAGCCTCCATTTTTTCTGTATCTGTTACCATATAAGGTGAAACATATCCTTTATCAAATTGCATTCCTTCAACTACATCTACATATGTTGATGATGTTTTTGATTCTTCAATTGTAATTACACCATCTGTTGAAACTTTTTCCATTGCATCTGCAATTAATGTTCCAATTTCTAAATTATTAGCTGAAATTGATGCAACTCTTGCAATATCCTCTTTTCCATTTACTTTAGAACTTATTTGTTTTAATTCGTCTACAGCAACATTAACAGCTTTATCTATTCCACGTTTTATAGCTATAGGATCTCCACCTGCTGATACATTTTTTACACCTTCTTTAATCATTTTTTGAGCAAGTACAGTTGCTGTTGTTGTACCATCTCCTGCTATATCATTTGTTTTAGTAGATACCTCTTTAACTAATCTTGCTCCCATATTTTCATAAGGATCTTCCAATTCAATTTCTTTAGCAATTGTTACACCATCATTAGTTATAAGTGGTGCTCCAAAACTTTTGTCTAAAACTACATTTCTTCCTTTAGGACCTAAAGTAACTTTAACAGTATCTGCAAGTTTATTAACTCCATCTAATAATTTTTTTCTAGCATCTTCTCCAAATTTAATTTCCTTTGCCATATTATGACCTCCAATTTAATTAATTTCTAATTTAGATAAGTTATATTATAATTTACTCTACCACTGCTAATATATCATTTTGTTTAACTATAATATATTCTTCCCCTTCATATTTAATTTCTGTTCCTGCATATTTGCTAACAACAATCTTGTCACCTTTTTTTACGCACATTTGAACTTCTTTTCCATCTACCCTTCCACCTGGTCCAACTTCTATTACTTGCGCTATTTGTGGTTTTTCTTTTGTAGTAGCAGTTAGAATAATTCCACTTTTAGTAGTTTCTTCACTTTCAATCATTTTAATTAAAACTCTGTCTGCTAATGGTTTAATCATATTCATTACCTCCTTAAAATGTTTTAGCACTCACTTTTGTTGTCTGCTAATAATCTATACCCATTTTATTATATTGTCAATACTGTTTTTTATTTTTTCACAAAAATTTCATATTGATACTCTCTAAATATTTATTCACTTTTTTCACTTTTAGAACTGTTTGTTTCATTTTTTGTAATTATTTTTAAAGCTTTTGGCCTGTCTAAAACAATTACATGTCCACAGCCTAGACATTTTAATTTAAAGTCTACTCCAATTCTGGTTATTTCCCATAATTTACTTCCGCATGGATGTACTTTTTTTGTTCTTACTATATCACCTATTTTAAAATCCATATTATACAATTTTCCTTTCAAATATTTCTTCTAATTTCTCTATTCTTTTTTTAATTTTAAAATCTTCTTTATCATTAATTTCATACAATTTTGATAATTGTTCTATTTTTCTATCTCTTTCTTCAAACATTTCTTCTATGCTTTCTTCGACCCTTTCAAACAAACCTACAACATTAGAATTATAACTTGCTAACTTTTTATTAAATTCTTCGTGTTCTCTTTCGTTTCTAGAAAATCTTTCATTCATATCAAATCTCATCTCTATCTGATTTTGCTCAAGTATATCCATTCTCTTTAGCATTTTGATTTGCATTTCTTTTAAACTACATATATCTTTACACATTCTACCTTCTGATTTTTTTAATTTTTTTATATCGCCTTTTACATTCTGCATTTGCGCATTTAACTCCGCTACATTTTCTTGTAAAAATGCTACATTTCCCTTTAATTCTGATACATCTTCTTTTAAAACTACTACATCTTCCTTTAATTCTGATACATCTTCTTTTAAAACTACTACATCTTCCTTTAATTCTGATACATCTTCATTAAGTCTTTCTACATTTTTCTTTAAAGTAGTTACATCTTCTTGTAAATTTTCTACTATATTTAATATTTTTTCTAACATAATTGTATTTTTCTCTTCCATATGAGCCTCCTTTTTTTATTATAATATATTTTTATTTATATAAAGTCAATACTTTTTGACAATTTTTATCACCTTCTTTTTTTAATTTTTTGTTTTTTTGGAAATATATAGAGAAATTTATATTGATTAAAATTATTAGAATAAAATTCAAATATAGTTTATTATATTTTCTTAATTATTACAATATTTTTTCATCGCAAAATTCGACAAAAAAAACGAAGTATTAAGTTACTTCGTTTTATATACATCTTTCTAATCTTTTTTTAACAGTATCTTCTCCTAAAACTTGCATTATTTCATACATATCTGGAGTATTACATCTACCAGTAAGAACAATTCTTAATACAGTGCTTATATCTCCTACATGTCCTTTATATTTTTCTGGATTTTGTTTATATTCTTTTACTTCACTTGCATATCCTAATTCACTTGATAAATTTTTTATTTTATTAAACCAAGTCTGTTTATCATCTTTAATGTCAAAATATTTTTCTAAATATAATTTCAATATTTTATTAATTTCATTTTTATCGTTTATTTTTTGAAATTCTAAATTATCTTTTATATTTTCAAATTTATCATTATACATATATAATATATTATCTTTTACATCTGACCACTTTGATATATCTTTTCTTGGTTTTATACCCTGTCTTTCTATTCCTAATACTTTTAAAGAATATTCTTTATCATCTAACATCTCTTTTAATTCTTTATCATATGTTTTTGCCCATTCATATACATTATTATATAAATCTTCTGCATTAAGTTTAGATATAATATTTTTAGAAACATCTAACATTTTTACCATATCAAATAAAGCACCAGAAACTCCCATTTTACTTATTTGAAAATCGAATTCCTTAATATCTTTTTCTGGATTTTGCTTTCTCCAAATTTCAAAATTAGAATTTGCAATATTAATTAAATATTCTATAACCGCTTCTTTTGGAATTCCAGCTTCTTTATAATATGCTACATTTGACTCTGGATCTTTTCTTTTACTTAATTTTCTTTTTGAATCTCCTTCTTGCTTCATCATAGGAGCAATATGTGCATATTTAGGTGCTTTAAACCCTAACATAAAAAATAGTTGTAAATGTAAAGGTACTGATGTTAACCATTCGTCACCTCTAATAACTAAATTAGTACCCATCAAATGATCATCTACTGCATGTGCAAAATGATATGTAGGTAACCCATCAGCTTTAATAATAACAATGTCCTGATCATTTTCTGGAAAATCTACATTTCCTTTTATTAGGTCATGATGTTTTATTTTTTTATCTTCTCTTCCTGAAGATTTTAATCTTATTATATAATCAGCACCTGATTTTATTTTATCTACAACTTCTTCTATAGATAAATTTCTACATTTTGCCCATACACCATAATATCCAGGTCTAATTTTAGCTTGCTCTTGTTTCTCTCTCATTTTAGTTAAATCATCTGCAGTACAAAAACAAGGATATGCCAGACCTTTTGCTATTAAACTTTTTGCATATGCCTGATATATTTCCTTTCTTAGTGATTGCTTATATGGTCCATATTCTCCATAGTTAACATCGTTTTCATCTATATATTCATCAGGTAATAGATTATAATCTTTAAGAGCATCAAATATTTGCTTTGTTCCATTTTCAACTTCTCTTTTTTGATCGGTATCTTCTATTCTTACAAAAAATACACCATTTGTTTTATTTGCTACAGTCTTAGCAATTAAACTTTGATAAATTCCACCTATATGAACAAATCCTGTAGGGCTAGGTGCATACCTAGTAACTATAGCATTTTCTGGTAAATCTCTTTTTTTATATTTATTTTCATAATATGATACATCTTTAGCATCAGGAAATATCATATTTGCTAAATCATTATAATTCATACTCTTCCCTCCAATTATATATCCATTATAATAGGCAGTAACATAGGATTTCTCTTCGTTTTTTGATAAATATATTCCTTTAATGTCTCCTTCAAGTTTGATTTTATAACAGCCCATTCAGTTATATGTTGTTCTTCACATTTACGTAGTTCTTCTTTAACGATTTTCTTTACATAATCCATTAAATTTTCGGATTCTTTAACATAAACAAAACCTCTTGAAATAACATCAGGTCCAGCAACAATTTCTCCTGTATGTGAATCCATTGTTAAAACTATTATTATAAGTCCGTCTTGTGAAAGATGTTGTCTATCTCTTAATACAACGTTTCCTACATCTCCAATTCCTAAGCCATCAACTAAGATTTTACCAGATGTAACAGTTCCAGTCAACTTTGCATTATTTTCATCTATTTCCATTACTCTACCATTATTCATAATAAATATATTTTGTGGACTCATTCCTAACTTAACAGCAGTCTGAGCATGAGCCATCAGTTGTCTATATTCGCCATGAACAGGTATAAAATATTTTGGTTTTACCAATGATAATATTAATTTTTGTTCTTCTTGACATGCATGCCCAGACACGTGTACATCTGCTAGTGAACTATATACTACTTCTGCACCTATTTGCATTAAATCATCAATAACTTTTGATACTAATTTTTCATTTCCAGGTATTGGATTTGCTGAAATAATAACTAAATCATTTGGAGTTATTTCTACTTTTCTATGCTCTCCTGATGCCATTCTCGTTAAAGCAGACATAGCTTCACCTTGGCTTCCTGTAGTTAATATTACTAATTGTTCATCTACATATTCTTTTATCATATCAATATCTATAAATGTATTTTCTGGAACATTAATATATCCAAGTTCTATAGCTGTTTTTATTACATTTATCATACTTCTACCACAAACAGATATCTTCCTACCATATTTTACTGCAGAGTTAACTATTTGTTGTATTCTGTGAATATTTGAGGCAAAAGTTGCAACTACTATTCTTTTAGTACAATTCATAAATAATTTATCAAAAACTTCTCCTACTGAACTCTCTGACATAGTATAACCTTTTCTCTCTGAATTTGTACTATCAGACATAAGAGCAAGTACACCTTTATTTCCTATTTCTGCAATTCTACCTAAATCTATTCTTTCTTTGTCAATTGGTGTATAATCTATTTTGAAATCTCCTGTATGAAATATAGTTCCAACTGGAGTATATATAGCTAACATTACAGAATCTGGTATACTATGAGAGCCTCTTATAAATTCAACCTTAATCTTTCCTAAATTAATTTTTTCTCCTTGTTTTACTTCTTTAAGTTTTGTACTATTTAATAATTTATGTTCTTCTAATTTATTCTTTATTAATCCTGCTGTCAGTCTTGTGGCATAAATAGGTACATTTATTTGTTTTAAAAAATATGGTATAGCCCCTATATGATCTTCATGCCCATGAGTTATTACTAAACCTCTAATCTTATTTTTGTTTCTTTCTAAATAGGTAACATCTGGAATAACTAAATCTACTCCAAGCATATCATCTTCTGGAAAGGCTAATCCACAATCAACAATTATAATATCATTTTCATATTCGAATACAGTAATATTTTTACCAACTTCTAATAGTCCACCTAATGGTATTATTTTTAGTGGACTTTTTTTAAATTTAACATCTAAATCTACCTTTTTATTATTTTTTACTCCTCTGCTATTTTCTTTTTTTATTATATTTTCACTTTCAGGTATAATTTTAACTTGCTTTCTCCTTTTTCTTTCTCTGTTATAATTATTCTTTTTCTCTAACTTATTTTCTGAAGTTTCGTTTGCATTTAATTCATTTTCCATTATTAATCTCCTCATTTATCATAATTAAGTTTATACAAATATAATATAATTCATAATAATATTTCCAAAAATTATCACAATATAAATAAAATTATTTCTCCAACAACAAAAAGTTTTATGTATAAAATTCCAATACATAAAACAATAGTATAAATACTACTATATTTATATAAATTAAATCTCATTTTTTACCAATATAGGTAACATCTATTATTAGTATACACTCTGTTTTAAGAAAAGTCAAGAAATTTATAATAACACAAATTAGTATATAAACTATTTTTATAGCTTTTTTGATATGATTAATTATATACTTATTATTTTATATCATAAGATAAACAATATTTAGTTTCTTACCACAAAATATATTTTTTTCTTTTTATAAATCTATAAAAATCTTCGGTATTTCCTTGTGAAAATCCATCTTTTGATAATATAAAAGAATGCATTTTATCAATATATAAATAAAAAAAATTTTCTGTTTCATATATTCTTTTTATTTTATAATATTTAATAGTTTCTGATTGCAACTTATCTCTTATTTTAAAATATTTTTCGTAAAATACAAATTTAAATTCTTTTTCTTTTGCTATTGGTTCTTTTTTTAATTCTTTTTTTATAATATTTTCTTGTGATTTAATTCTATAAATTACAAAGAAAATTCCAATTATTAGAAGTAAAATCATCAATCTCCAATTAAAATATACAATATTAATTATTAGAATATATAAAATAACAATCAAAACAAGTGCAGTATTAAACCAATATTTTTTTCCAAACTTTTTATTATGAAATTCTAAAAAATCAAAGTATACTTTTTTTGTATATTTCGTTGTATTACTAAATAATATTTTCATATTTACTCCTAAAAAAATTTGTGTTTTAATTATAACACAAATTTCATAGCCAGGCAAATATAATTTAATTTTACTTTCTTTCAGTTATAGCTTTTTTTATATGATTAATTATGTATTTGTTATTTTTTTTATAAACTTCAATTACATCAAATCTTATTTTCTCATTTTCTAAATTTCTAATATAAACATAATATTCAGCAGCCTTATATATATGTTTTTTCTTAACCTCATCTACCGCTTCTGATGGTCTTCCATATATAGCACTACTTCTAGTTTTTACTTCAATAAAAACCAATTCCTCATTATCAATTGCAATAATATCTATTTCTCCCCTTTTGCATTCGAAATTACGCTCTAAAATTTTATAATTTATACTAGATAGATATTTAGATGCTATGTCCTCTCCTATTTTACCTGTTTCATGTCTTTCATACATATTTTACCTTACTTTCTCAAAGCTTCCACTTTGTACTTGTTTTATATAACCTTCTATTTCTAACATTGTAATTATTGAATTTACTTTTACTATACTTAAGTTTGTTTTTTTACATATTTCATTTATATTAGTAGGCTCTTGCTCAATCGAATTATAAATTAATAAACTATCTCCTACTAGATTAATATTCTCTTTTTTTGTATCATTATTTATATAATCCAAAATATTCTCATAACACAATGCTATTTTTGCACCTTCTGATATCATTTTATTTGTTCCATATCCCGCTTTACTGCCTAGATTACTTGGTATACAAAACACTTCTTTTCCTTGTTCTTTTGCATATTTGGCAGTTATAGTTGTACCACTTCTATGTTTTGCCTCAACCACAAGTAATGCCTTACTCAAACCACTTATTATTCTGTTTCTCTTTGGAAAAGTATAAGAATTTGCTTCTACATCAAGTTCATATTCAGAAATAATACATCCATCATTTTTTAATATTGAATAAAATAGATTTTCATTTTCTGTTGGAAAAATTTTATTAAAACCTCCACCTAATACAGCTATTGTTTTTCCTTTTTCATCTTTTGCACCAATATGTGCAGCAGAATCTATTCCTAGTGCCATTCCACTAACTATACATATATCATTTTTAGAAAGTTCATTTGAAAATTTATATGCTTGATACCACCCATATTCTGTACATTCTCTTGAGCCAACAATTCCTACAGATGTTTTATTTAGTAACTCAATATTACCCAAAGCATAAAGTTTTTCTGGGGCATCTTCTATTTTTAATAATTTTTTAGGATATTCTTTATTATTCTTTTCTAAAATTATAATCTCTTTCATTATTTCCTCTAATTGTTCCAATATTTTTTATCTAAGCTTCTATACTGTATTGCTTCTGTTATATGTTCTTGTTTTATATTTTCTTCTCCTTCTAAATCTGCAATAGTTCTTGCAACTTTTAAAATTCTTCCATGAGCTCTTGCACTAAGTCCTAACTTATTAAATGCTATTTGAAGAATTTGTTTACTTTTATTATCTAATTTACAATATTTTTCTATAAGTTTTGGAGTTAGCTCAGAATTAGAAAAAATTTTTTCATCTTTATACCTATTTTGTTGTATTTTTCTAGCAAAATTTACTCTTTTCTTTATTTCTTTTGAAGTTTCAATTCTTTCATTACTTTCTAGTTTATTATATTTAACAGGGACTACCTCTATTTGTATATCAATTCTATCTAATAATGGACCACTAATCTTTCCCATATATTTTGATATCATTTGAGGAGTACACGTACATTGCTTATCTTTTGAGCCATAAAATCCACAAGGACAAGGATTCATAGATGCAACAAACATAAAATTACAAGGATATGTTAATGTTGCATTTACTCTACTTATTGTTACAACACCATCTTCTAATGGTCCTCTCATAACTTCTAAAGTATTTTTTTGAAACTCTGGAAGTTCATCTAAAAATAAAACACCATAATGAGAAAGACTAATCTCTCCTGGTTTTGGAATTCTTCCTCCTCCAATTAAAGAAGTTCCAGAAACAGTATGATGAGGAGCTCTAAATGGTCTAGTTGTAATAAGAGGTGTATCCTTTTTTAAAATTCCTGCTATACTATGAATTTTTGTTATCTCTAGGGCTTCTTCAAAGCTTAAATTTGGCAATATAGTTGGTATCCTTCTTGCCATCATTGTTTTGCCGTGATCCAGGACTTCCAATAAGTAGGCAATTATGGCCTCCTGCAGCAGCAATTTCTAATGCTCTTTTTACATTTTCTTGTCCTTTTACTTCTGAAAAATCAAATAAAGTATTTTCATTATTCTCAAATATTTTTTCTATATCAATTTCGCACTTTTTTATTTGTATCTCACCATTTAAATATTGGACAACTTGCTTTAAATTAGAAACACCTATTATTTCTAACCCCTTTACAATAGAAGCTTCTTTAGCATTTTGCTCTGGAACAATAACTTTTTTAATTCCAAGTCTTTTGGCTTCTATGCACATAGGAAGTACCCCATTTACTCTATTAATTTTTCCATCTAAAGACATTTCACCAATAAAAACAGTATCATCTATTTTTTTATTTTCTATTTCGCCTAAATCTATTAATATTCCTACTGCAATTGGTAAGTCGAAAATAGAGCCTTCTTTTTTTATATCAGCTGGGGCTAGATTAACAATAATTTTTCTGCTAAAAATTTCATATCCACTATTTTTTATTGCTGTTTTAACCCTTTCTTTTGCCTCTCTTATACTTGTATCTGGGAGTCCAACAATTTCAAAACTAGGAAGTCCATTAGCTACATCTATTTGCACTTCAATAAGATATCCCTCTAAACCATTTAGAGCCATACTTTTTATAATTGATAACATATTTACCACCTTTATTAAATTCTTGGGAATTTTTTTAGATTATTTATAGAAATAATTTATCTTTGATATTTCATAAACTAGGCAGGCACATAACCTGCCTAAATTTTTAAAATTTTAGCATATGAATAAAATAACTTTGAATTAATTTTAATCTATTTTATAATTAATAATTATAAATTTCAACAAAAATCGTATGTCAAATTTCGACATTTTACTTCCTTCGTTTTTGTATTTTATATGCAATCTTGGCTAAAATTGAATCTGGAACAAGCTTTGAACCTCTTATTCCAAGTTTTATATCAATTCCTGGTATTATAAGAAATTTATTTTTCATTATTCCTTTTACTGCGCATTTTGCTACATACTCACTATTTCTAGTTTTTAAACTAAACTTTACATTTGCATTTTTAAAAAAATTTGTAGCTGTTGGTCCTGGACACAAAAGGCCAACTTTTACATTAGATTTCTCTTTTTTTAATTCTTCTTTTATAGCTTGTGTTAATCTAACAATATAGGATTTTGTGGAATAATAAGTTGCCATTAATGGTCCAGGCAAAAATCCAGCAATTGATGCAACATTTAAAATATAGCCTTTATCCTTTTCCTTCATATCTTTTAAATATAATTTAGTTAAAATATGAACAGCTGTTATATTAGTTTTAATCATATTTAATTCGCTTTGTAAATCTGTTTGCGTAAAATTACCAAACAAACCAAATCCTGCGTTATTTACTAAAATATCAACATCTTTTGCAATTTCATGTAATTTTATACAATTTTCTTCTATACTTAAATCCATTGAAACCACTTGTGTTTTACATTTTAAGCTTTCTTTTAATTCATTTAATTTTTCCTCATCTCTTGCTACTAATATCAATTCATTATCTTCATTTGCAAATTCTCTTGCAATATCTCTTCCAATACCAGAAGATGCTCCTGTAATTAAAATCTTCATTTATATTCTCCTCACATAACAATTTTATAAAATACATATTTATTTTTTTATCTTTTTAAAATCATTTTCTTTTTTACCAGATAATAGTTTTAGATAATAATTTTTACTTTATTTTTTCCTATCTATCTCAAAATAAAATTCTACTCCATTTTCTTTGTTTTGAACACCAAATTTGTTATTATAATTATTCATTATAGCTTTTACAATTGATAATCCAATTCCACTACCGCCATTATCTCTATTTCTAGATTCATCTACCTTATAAAATCTATTCCATATTCGTTCTAAGTTTTCTTCTTTTATATTATCTCCCGTATTAAATATACTTACCCTAACTTTATTATCATCTGTTTCTTTTATCTGTATAATTATTTGTTTAATATTATCTATCTCTTTTACATTTTTTATTGCATTAGTTAAATAATTTACAATAACTTGACTAATATAAAATTCATCTGCATATACATTTACTATATCATTTCCTATAATTTTTACATTAATATTATTCTCATCTAAAATTAGCTTACATTTTCTTAGTTCTTCTTTTATAAGTTCAACTATATTAAATTCTTTATTATTAAATTCCATTTTTCCATATTCTAATTTTGTAAGCTCTAAAAGTCTTTTTACTAATGAATCCATTCTATTTGCTTCATCAATAATTACTTCTGCGTAAAATTTTCTGCTTTCTTCATCTGTATTAACATTTTCAAGTAAACCCTCCGCATATCCTTGAATTAGAGATATAGGTGTTTTTAATTCATGTGATACATCAGAAATAAATTGCTTTCTCATTTCATCTATCTTAGATTTTTTTTCTATATCTTTTTCTAATTCTATATTATTCTTTTTAAGCTTATTTATTGTTGTTTCTAATTCTACAGACATTTTGTTTATACTTAAACCTAAATCGTTTAACTCATCATCATTATTTTTCACTTCATATTTTTGACTAAAATCTAGTTTAGACATTTTATTTGCTATAGAACTTAATTCTTTTATTGGTTTCGTAAATTTAACAGATATTATTAAAGCTCCTATTCCACTTACGAAAATAGTAATTAAACCTATTATAGTTATATAATTATTAGAAATTTTTGTATTTTCTATTAATGAAGACTCTGGCATTCTTATATATAATAAATAACCATTATCTAGCTTACTAGTCATAAATATAAACTGTAATCCATTATTAGTATCCATAACTTTAGTAATACTAATTTTATCATTATAATATACTATTTTTCCTTCATGTTTTTCTCTTACATCCTTTACCATTGAGAAAAAATCTCTATTTAATGAATATACACTTATATTGTTATCAGATTTTACTAAAATATCAAAATTGTTATTTATAGCAATTTTTTCTAATTCTAATTCTATATCTATATTTGAACTATTATTATAATAATTATTTATAGTTTCATATGTTTCTATTAACTTTTTCTGCTTAGAATATAAATAATATTTTTCAATAACAAAATTACTTAATATTACTAAAAGAATAATTATTAAACTAAGAGTTACACATATAATTAAAAATAATTTTAGTTTAATTGAATGAAATATTTTTTTATCATTTTTCACTTTCTTCTACTCCTTAGGTTCAAATTTATATCCAATACCTCTAATTGTTTTTATATATTTTCCTTTCTTTCCTAATTTGTGTCTTATTTTTTTTATATGACTATCTATAGTTCTAGAATCGCCATAATAATCATAATGCCATACATTATTTAATATTTTATCTCTAGATAAAGCAATTCCTTGATTTTTAACTAAATAATTTAAAAGCTCATACTCTCTTAAACTCATTTCAATAAGTTTATTATCTACCTTTACTGTCCTACCTTCTGTATCTATTATAATTCCACTATAATTATTAATTCCACTACTTATATTATTAGTTCTTTTTAATATTGCCTCAACTCTAGCCACTAATATTTTAGGGCTAAACGGCTTTGATATATATTCATCCGCTCCTAATTCAAAACCAAATAGTTCATCTTGTTCTTCTCCTCTTGCAGTAAGCATAATTACTGGGACTTTAGATTCTTGTCTTATTTTTCTTAAAACACTCCATCCATCTAAATTTGGCATCATTACATCAAGCAATATTAAATCTATACTATCCTTTTTTTCTTCGAAAATTTCTATTGCTTTTAGTCCATCTTCTGCCTCTAATATTTTATAATCCTTTTGTAATAAGAAATCTTTAATTAATTTTCTCATTCTTAATTCATCATCTACTATTAATATTGTAGTATTGTCCATGGTAAGACCTTCTTTCTATACTTTTTTTAAATTATAATTTATAATTGTGTCCAAAGTGTGAATATACGTTAAAAACTGCTGTATTTTATTATACAGCAGTTTTATTAATTAGAATTCCATCTTAACATTTTTATATTTTTATAAATATTAAGAACTTCCATATATTTTTCATATTCTTCTTCCCATAGCATATTAGGTACTTTATCAAAAGCACTAAAAACTTTTTCTGCTTCCATTAAAAATATTACTTGTTCCTGTGTAGATAACTTTTCATATCTTTTTGAAAACACATACAATTTATCTAAAATTTGGTTTGCTTGTATGAAACTCCAAAAATCTTTTATTTTCATACCAGCTAGCCTAATTTGTAATACAGAATATAAAATTAATGCAAATATAATAAAAATTAAACAATATATTATTAGGCCAAATTCCATAATTTATAAGACTCCTCTTTTGAATATGTTTTATTATATCATAATATAATTTTTTTACAATATTATTTTTTATAAAATTTTCTTTTTGATTTCACATTTTTTTCACATATGTATTGTATTATAGTTATGTTTTAGGTTATATTATATTTAATTGGAGGTAATTTATGGATAATAACTTTAACAATGAATATCTGACTTATAGTAATAAGCCAAAAAAAGAATCTAGTTTTATTAAAAGCTCAGTAGTACCATTTATTTCAAGTGCTATAGGTACATTTTTAATAATAGGAATTTGCTTTGGAATACCTGGTATTAAAAATAAAATTCTAAGTACATCTGATAACCAAGGTACAACTGAAAACTCACATATATCTAGTATTCAAGAAGGAGGAGTAACTAATACTATATCTCTTACTGATTATTCTAATACATCTATTTCAGTTGCAGAAAAAGTAATGCCATCTATAGTTGGAATAAAAGTACAATACAATGTTAATACAGTATTTGGTCAAACTGGCAATGCATCTGCATCTGGTTCTGGAATTATAATTAGTGAAGATGGTTATATATTAACAAATAACCATATAGTAAATTCATCTTCTACTTCTTCATATTATGAAGTTGCTGAAGCAACTAAAGTTACAGTTACATTATATAATGATGAAACAGAATATGATGCAACTATTGTTGGTACAGACTCACAAACAGATTTAGCTGTTATAAAAATAGAAAAAACAGGATTAACTGCAGCTGAACTTGGAGATTCTGATTCTGTAAAAGTTGGAGAATTTGCAATGGCAATTGGTAATCCTCTTGGATTACAAAGTAGTATAACATGCGGAATTATTAGTGCAGTTAATAGAGAAGTAACTGAATCTGGAAATACTTATATACTTCTTCAAACAGATGCTGCAATAAATTCTGGTAATAGTGGTGGAGCTCTAGTAAATGCAGATGGAAAGGTTATTGGAATAAATACATTAAAGTTGTCTGGAACTGGAATAGAAGGAATTGGTTTTGCAATACCTATAAATTCTACTGTTGATATTTATGAGCAATTAATTCAGTACAATAAAGTTAAAAGACCATATATTGGAATAGGTGGTAGAGATATTGATGAAAAAACTGCACAAAGATATAATTTAGTTGTTGGTGTGTATGTTCAATCAATTGATGATTTCTCAGCAGCACAAAAAGCAGGATTAAAAATTGGTGATGTTATAATATCTGCTGATGGCAAATCTGTAAAAACAATGGACGAATTAAATGAAATTAAAAATTCTCACAATATTGGAGATAAAATAAAATTAAAGATTAATAGAAGTGGATCAGAAATGGATATTGAATTAACACTTCAAGAACAATAAATAAATTTCACTTTTGTTTCACATAAAGGACATAATTTATTGTTATATTATAATCATAGTAAATAAAAATAATTTATTTGCTTAGAACATCCCCTTTTATTTTTTAAAAAGCTATCTCATATTAGGATAGCTTTTTTTATTATATTAGAAAATATTTAGAATTTTATATTTTTACATAATTCCTGATATTTATTAGTATTATTTATGTTTTCATTTACTATTTCATTAAATTTTTTTGAATGTGTTTTGTACTTTAAGTGACAAAATTCATGTATTAATATATATTCAATTGTTTCTCTATCATATCTTACTATATCAGGATTTATAATAATTACCTTTTTATCAGTTTGACATTCTGCCATTTTGTTATTTATTCTTTGTATCAAATATTCTTCTGGTGCAAAATTAAGCATTTTTCTAACTTTTTCCATAATACTCTCTAATTCTTGATTTGCTACTAAATCATATAATTTTTCAATTAATTTTATTAAAATTTCATCATTATTTAATTTTTTATATTTATTTGGTAGAGATATTTTTATATTTTTCCCTTCAACAGTTAATATAGGTTTTTTTAAATTTTTGTAATTAATTTTAACTTTACAGTCTTCTCCAAGTATCTTTACTACTTCATTTTTTATATATTTATCTTCTTGAGCTTTGCTATAATCTCGTATTTTTTCTACAATCCATTTACTTTTTTCTTGTATTATTTCTTGAATTTTACTAGTTGTATAATACCAAGGTACATTAACTAATACCTCACCATTTTGTACAGATATATATAATTCTCTGTTATAGTTTCTATTAACTGTATATGTTATTATGTTATTATTTCTCATATTAATAATGCCCCCTTGCTTAGGCGGATATTATATCCGCCATAAAAAATTAATATTTTCTATATATTAAATAATCACATAGAAAAAACTTTTGTTTGTTTTTACTATGTGATTATTATACAAACATTTTTTCGATATGTCAATACTTTTTTACAAAAAAATGTTTGTTTTTTATTTTTTATTCCTTAAATATAGAATTTAATACATTTGTTATATATTACATTTAAAAATATAGTTATTTTCTTTAAATGGATTTTTATTTATAATAATATTTTCACTTTTTACTCTTCGTTTAAAATTTTCTTGTTTTTCTTTATCTTGTGATAAAATAATACACATATAATTCTTAGCTACATTATTAATAATACTTATATCATCTAAAATCTCTTCATCTTCAAAAGTTTGCATAATAATATTGTTATATGCACAATATTCATTAATTTCATCTAATATATTATAATTTTCATCTGAATCTTCATAATAAACATATACTGTATTATAGCCATTATATATTACTGGAATTTTTGCCTTTTTCATTAGACCTTTCAAGTTATATTTATCATTTATGTATATAATTTTATCACACATACTACTATTTTCTAATACTTTATCTTCATCAGTATTAAAATATATTTTTATAATGTTTTTTAAATTGTTAGCTTTTATAATTCTGCTAAATAAATCAACAATATAATTGTTTGTATCTTTAAAATAATCATCTTGAACCATAAACATTATATTTTTATTTCCTATAAGTGCTTTAACAGATAAATAAAATGTAATAGCAGGGTTTCCATTATACATTACTATATAACTTTTAGTTTCGCTATCTATTTCATAATCCATATTATTAATGTAATATTGTATTAAACCTTCTTGTATATTTTGATTATATTTTTTATTATCAGATTTTATTAACTTATCAACATTTTCTTTATTTTGTATTAATATTTTTTTTAAACTATCTATTATCTTCATAATCTACTTCTTCTCCATTATCAGAATAAATATCAAATACCCTTATCCACTCTCCTGTTATGCTATTTTCTGTACCATCTATATTTCCTATTATAGTTTCTGTATCTTGTTTGTTTTCCGTATTATATACTCTTCCATTTTTCCACTCATTTACTCTATCTGTTAAAATTCTTGCCCAACCTCTAGGCTTTTCTTTAGATGTATTTATAATATGATTTATTTTTCTAACAGATTTGCTCGTTCCATTTTGCATTATAGAGTTAATCTCTAATTTGCTCTTTTTTCCAACTCTTGCCAAATCTTTAAACCTAAACATATATGTTGCATTTCCAGTTGCTAATCTTTTTTCATCACTTAGTCTATCTATGTAATATCTTTCTGCTATTACAATACTATCTGGATTTATATCCTCATTTGAATCTGCTATTATATAAAATTCATAATTATCAAATGGACTTTTATCATCATCTTTATCTCTTCTTACTCTATCTATAATATGACCACCATATGATTTTATTAAAAGATCTCTAATAAATGGATCTATTACTATTTTTCTTTTTTTATCTCCGATTGGTTCATTATCTGAATAATATTGTTGTCCGCCATCACCACATAATTTAAAACCTGGTATTACAATATCTAAATTAAATCCTAATCCCAAATTTTCTTGTATAGTACTCATAATATTATTTGTACTTAATGTTTGTATTGCCTCATCACATTTTTCTTTAGACAATTTTCCTAAATCAACTAATTCTTTTATAACTTCCTCTGATATTAAAAGATTTATATATAAATTAACAATAGAGTTCTCTGATAAATATCCTTTACTTGCAAATTCAAATAAATCATCTTCTGTTATAGTTCCATCTTTATATAACTCATCTAGCTTTTCTTTGCTTATTTTTTCATGCTCTATTAAATAGGCTATAACAGATTTTGCTCTATTTAATTTTTCTTCATCTATTTTTTCTTCTTCCTCATCTTCTGTTTTTACTGTATTTCTAGACTGTTTATCTTTTTCTTCTTTAATTATTTTTTCTATATTTTCTATATCTACATCAATATCTAATTTATTTAATTGCTCGTAATTCAATATATTTTCATATAAAAACTTATTTATAACTTCTTCATCTAGTCTATATTCAGATACTATTAAATTTACTGTTTCCTCCGATATTATTTCAGTTCCATACAGTTTTAAAAGTTTACACATATCTTTATCTGAGCTAGCTTCATATTCTCTTAAAATACTATCATCACTTATATATTCTTTTACATTTTCAATACTAATAATACCATCATTTAATAAATTTAAAATTTCTTCATAATTAGATGATGCATCATTTAATTTTTTATCAACATTTAATAATTCATACATATCATATTTTTCACTTAACATTTTAATAGTATCTTTACTTAATCTAGAAGATTTGTATAAATATTCTATAGTTAAATTACCTATCTTTTTGTTAACAATAAGAGAATCAACAAATTCAAATGAATATTCTTTACCATTTAATAATCTAATAATATCATTTTCAAAAATTCTTTCATTATTAATATAAAATAATAAATTATCCGTAGAATTTCCTATAATTTCATTTATATCACTTTGTGATAATAATTCTTTAACAAGTTTCCATTCATTTACATCCATATTAGATAAATGAATTCTTTGTTCTAATAATCCATTAATAATATCCTTCTTTTTAGAAGAGCTTAGATATCCTTCATCTGTAAAATTTTTTAAGGCATTCTCCAAATCATATACACTAAAACTTATTTTTTTCTTTTTACAATCATCCATTTCGGCCATACCGGATAATCTTTTTTTTGACTTACTTAATAATGTATTTTCTACATTTAAAATATTCTTAATTGCAAATATGTTTTCTAAAGAAATATCTTCTATTTTTTCCAAATATTCAATAAATCTAAATGCACTATCAAGCAACATTTTATCAATATCAATCTTATCAGCCCACTTTATCATATAATATTTAAAATTCTCCAGATAATCTTGAGCTTTTATGTCACTTGAATCTATATCTGCTATATCATATGGCAATCCTTCTTTTTTTCTTTTTTCAATATAAGATTTGTGTATTATAACACCTCTAATTAACTCACCTAGCCATTCATCCTTACAAAATATATCACCTATATCTGTTAAAATTATTGAATTTAGTATATTTTCTAAATCAATTACTTTATTTATATCTTTCATTCTTTTTGACTCACTACTATCTTCATCAGGTTCACGACGTCCATTTGCTGTATATTCAATAACAGATGGCATACCATTTTCAAATTCTTCATAATATATAGATACATTCTTTTTAGATAACTCTTTTTGCATATTTTTAATTATTACCTTAAGTTCTGGAAATACATTAAATAATTTATCTTTTGTATCAGGTGGAAATTCATTAAATATATGGTAAAGAGTTAATTTAAGTTTGTTCTGATTCAATGTATTAATATTTTTTTTAACAAAATCTATAAAATTCTCTTCTCCACTATTACAAATTTCATCTAACTTTCTATTTAACTCTGTATCATTGCTATCAACACAATTCATTACATCTGCTATGCTAATTTGAATTTTCAAAAGCTTAAAAATTTCAACTAAAGCTTTAATTACTTCTCTCTTTTTTAGTTTCTCTGATATTTCCATAAAACTATTAGTTATTATACTATCATCCATTTATTCATTCCTCCGCAATTATAATATTTACATAATATATTTTACCATATTTTTCTACAAAAAGCAATAATAAGAAGGCATTTTAAACCTTCTTATATTAAAACTTCACTATTTATAGTTACAGTACCATCTTTTAGTACTATTTTTATATTATCTCCATCCTTAATATTTCCATCTAATATTCCTTCTGTTATTTTGTCTTCTATTAAATTTTGAACTACTCTTCTTAGTGGACGTGCTCCATAATTCTTATCAAACCCTAAATTTACTATATGTTTTTTAACATCATCTTCTACCTTTAAGCTAATATTTTTATCCTTTAATCTACATGCAACCTGAGATATAATTATATCTACTATTTTTATTAAATCATCTTGATTTAATCTGTGAAATACTACAATTTCATCAATTCTGTTAATAAATTCCGGCCTTAATTCCTTTTTTACCTCTGATATAACTTGTTTTTTATTCATCTCATATATTTCCGCTTCTCGTTTACCTTCATCATCTGAAACATTAGAAAATCCTAATACTTTTTGTTCACCTATTAGTCTAGCACCTATATTAGATGTCATAATTATAACGCAGTCCTTGAAATTAACAGTCTTGCCTTGAGCATCAGTAAGTCTACCATCTTCTAAAATTTGAAGTAACATATTCATAACATCTGGATGTGCCTTTTCAATTTCATCAAATAATATTATACTATATGGATTTCTTCTAATCTTTTCTGTTAATTGACCTCCATCATCAAATCCAACATATCCTGGAGGAGAACCTATTAATTTAGAAATAGAATGTGGTTCCATATATTCAGACATATCTATTCTTATAATAGAATTTTCATTTCCAAATAAATTCTCTGCTAATGCTTTAGCAAGCTCTGTTTTACCAACTCCTGTTGGACCTAAAAATAAGAAAGAACCTATAGGTCTTTTAGGATCCTTTAAACCAACTCTTCCTCTTCTTATTGCTTTTGAAACAGCTATAACTGCTTCCTCTTGACCAATAACTCTTTTGTGTAATTCTTTTTCTAAATTTTTTAATTTTATATTCTCGTCTTCACTAATTTTCTTTACAGGAATACCAGTCCAGTTTGAAATCACTTCTGCAATATCTTCAACTGTTAAAACTGTTACAGATTTTTTATTAATCATATTCCATTTTTCTTTTTTACTTTCTAATTCTTTTCTATTACTCTTCTCTTCATCTCTAAGCCTTGCTGCTTTTTCAAAATTTTGTACCTTAATTGCTTCCTCTTTTTCATTAAATATAATTTGTATTTGGTCTTCAAGTTTTTTTATATCCTCAGGTTCTGTATAAATTTTCATTCTAATCCTTGAGGCCGCCTCATCTATTAAGTCTATTGCTTTATCTGGTAGAAATCTATCATTTATATATCTTACAGATAAATTCACAGCCTCCTTAATAACATAATCATCAATTTTTACATTATGATGTGCCTCATATTTATCTCTTAATCCTTTTATTATTTCTATAGTATCTGTAATTGTTGGTTCATTTACTATAATTTTACTAAATCTTCTCTCTAATGCTGCATCTTTTTCTATATATCTTCTATATTCATCTAAAGTTGTAGCACCAATTAACTGTATTTCTCCTCTTGCTAAAATTGGTTTTAGAATATTTGCTGCATCAATCGCTCCTTCCGCAGCTCCGGCTCCAACTATTGTATGAATTTCATCAATAAATAAAATTATATCTCCTGCCTTTTTTACTTCATTTAAACATTTTTTTATTCTTTCTTCAAAATCTCCTCTATATTTAGCACCTGCTATAACACTTGTTATATCTAATGTTACAACTCTCTTATCTTTTAACATTTGTGGTATATCGTCATCTATAATTTTTTGTGCTAAACCTTGTGCAATAGCAGTTTTACCAACTCCAGGCTCTCCAATTAAACAAGGATTATTTTTTGTTCTTCTTGATAAAACTTGTATAACCCTTTCAATTTCATTTTTTCTACCTATAATAGAATCTAATTTTCCTTCACTTGCAATTTTAGTTAAATCAACACCAAATTGGTTTAAAGTTGGTGTTTGATTATAGCTTCCTTTAAATTTATTTTTATTATCGCTTTTTACTTTATTATCTTCTCCAACTTCATTTATAACTTTTACAATCTCGTTATATAATTTTTGAGAGTTAACACCTAAATTTAACATTATTCTTATAGCAATACTATCTGTTTCTCTCATAATTCCAATTAGCAAATGCTCAGTACCTATGTAACTAGAATCTAATTTTCTAGCTTCTCTATAGGCATTTTCTAGTACCCTCTTTGTTCTTGGAGTAAAACCTAAAGTTTGCTTTATGTTATTAGATTCTTTACCTATTAAATCTTCTATTTGTTCTAATATAGCATCTGGAGTAACTAACTGATTAATCAAAACTTTACTTGCAATACCAACATCTTCTTTTGCAAGTCCATATAAAAGATGTTCTGTTCCTACATAATTGTGTCCTAATTCAATAGCAATATTGCTACTAATCTCTATAACCTTTTGTGCACTATTAGTAAACTTATATGTCATTTTTATCCTCCTTGTATAACATATTTAAGTTATCTAAATTTATGACTAATCTTGTTTATTGTTATTTGTCATATTCTCCAATTCTTTAGCTTTATTTTTTTGGTCCTTTAATGAAATCCATGCAAAATATGATGATATAAATTCTCCATATTTTGTTGCATCTTCTCCATATTCTCTTTTATTTTTATCTTCACTCATAAAAAAATACTCTCCTTTTTCTTAGTTTATGAGAGTATACCCTTATTTTTTTTTATTATTCATATATACTGCTTTAAAACAAGAAGGATTTACTAAAAGTAAATCCTTCTTGTTTTATTATCCTACTTCTTCTATTTCTTCATTTTTTGAAGAATCTTCATTTTCATTTATTACCTCTAGGCTTGCAATAGATACTTCATATGCAACTCTAGTTTCTGATGTTCCATCTTCATATTTTTTCTCATAAGTTCTTGATTGAACTCTTCCTACTATTTTTACCTCTGTGCCTGTTGGTAAGTTTTGGCAAAATCTAGCATTTCTTCCCCATGCGATTGATGGTATATAATCTGATTTATTATATGCTCTATTTACAGCTAACAAAATATCTGCAATTTCTCTTCCAAATGGTGTTTGTCTATAAATAGGTTTTTTACAAATAAACCCTGTTAATGAAACTTCATTTGAAACAAGCTGTTTTTTATTTCCTTCTTCATCTAATTCATTATAATCACTTTCCATGATTATGTCTTTAGCAAATACTGTAAGTATAAGCCTATTTTTTTCACCTTCATAGCTATTGTATGATCTAAATTGTCCTTTTACAATAAGCATATTTCCAATTTTTAATAATTCATCATTTATTATTCTTTCTGAAACTGTAATAGGTATGATGTCTGTAGTATCACTTAAACGTGCAACCTCCAAATTAAATATGTAGAACTTTTCTCCATAAATTTCATGACTAAATATTTTTTCGCTTGTAACCTTTCCCACTAGAACTAAGTGGTTATTATCTGAATAATTTGTATTCAATTCAATTCCTCCCTACTATTTATTTATCTACTGTATTTTATTCATAATGCTTAAAGTTTATACTAACTTTTTAATTTACATTTTCTATTATACTACCTTTTTTTAGTTTTGTCTACATAAAATGTTAAATTTGTAAAATTTTTCTTGCTCCATTCTATTTTATGCTAATATGAAGAATGGTAAGAAAGTATTTTATAAATCATATAAAATACCTAAAATTGCAATTCCCATTATCATATTTATATCTTCACTATTTGTATTTACT
>CANQMG010000003.1 GCA_947624925.1 uncultured Clostridia bacterium
TTTATTAAAATATCAAATCAATCCTAGATTAAAACAAGTTGCACAAAATATTATACAAGAGCAAAGTGAAGGAATAAAAGAATTGGAGAATGTACGAAGAGATTTGTGTCACAATTAGTAAAATTAAGAACAGGTTGTTCTCAACATTTTAAAATACTATAAATCCATATTGAGAAATTGTTATTTTAATGGTAAAATAGAAAAAATAAAACGAGGTAAAATTATATGGGAAGAAAAAAGAAAAATAAAAAATTAAATATTTTGCAATACTTTTTTGCTATGGTAATATTAATTTTTATTTCAATTTATGGATATATAAACCCAAATGCTACATCTGAAAATTCAGTAAATGATTATAATTTAAATAATCAAAATATTATATTTGATTTATCTACAATTCCAGAGTATACATCAAGTCCTTATGTTGAAATCAATAATAATATTCCATATTTTACGGAAGAAGATTATACCACTGAGCCTTTTGAAAAATATAGCGATTTGGGAGATGGTAAGGCAGGAGTTGCTTATGCAAACATTTGCAAAGAAATTATGCCACAAGAAGGAGAAGAACGTGGTGAAATAGGAAATGTTAAAGATTTATCTGGATGGGTGCAAAAAAGATATGATAATTTAATAAAGGATAAATATTTATATAATCGTTGCCATCTAATTGGTTGGCAACTTGCAGGAGAAAATGCAAATAAAAACAATTTAATAACTGGGACAAGATACTTAAATACAGAAGGAATGTTACCATTTGAAAATGAAGTGGCAGAGTATATAAATAAAAACGAAAATAATCATGTTTTATATAGAGTAACACCTATTTTTGAAGGAAGAAACCTTTTAGCAAGTGGAGTAGAAATGGAAGCATGGTCAGTTGAAGATTCAGGTAAAGGAGTTCATTTTAATGTTTATTGTTATAATGTTCAGCCAGGAATAGTTATTGATTATACTACTGGAGAAAGTTATGCAGAAGAATAAATTAATTAAATTTGATAATTTACAGTAAAATTATTGTAAATTTATGAAAAACAATATATAATTACTATTAAGTTTAGTTCTTAATACTATTAAATCAGATAGTATATTTCCAAAAAATAATGTAAAAAACGAAGGAGTGATTATATATTGAATTTAGATTTAGTAAATAATTTATTAAATGATTTAAAGGAGAATCAATTTGTGCAAAATTTTATAAAAGAGTTATCCAATTATTTAGAAGATAAAAATAATTTAAATAGTGAAAATGAAGAAATTCCAATAATAGAAGATATATTGTCAAAAAACAATCTTACAACAGGAAATAAAAATGCTATTAGATGGAATTTAGATGATGTTGTATTAAAATATTCACAAGAAAATTCGAGTAATGATGCAATATATTTTATAAAAGATAAAAAGGATAATGCTTATGCTGCACTAAAGGCAGAAAATGGTAAAATAGAAGAAATAGAAATAAGTAAAAAAGATGTTCCAAGTGAAGTAAAAATAAATGACGTTTTAAGAATTAAGAATAATAATTGTGTAATTGATAGTATTGCTACTAAAGAATTGCAAGAAGATATAAGAAATATGGCAAAAGAAATACTAAATAAGCAGAACATAAATTTAGAAAAACATAGAAAAGAAGGACATTTATATATGGTAACTGAAGAATTAGGGAATAACAGATTCTTATTGGATTTAACGGATGCACCAAAAACAGAATTTGAAGAGACGGATATTCAAAAAGATTTACTAAGCATAGCAACAGAAGGTATGGTCCTTAAATACACTAATGGAAAATACGAATACTATTCAGATGATGGATTTGAAAGAGCTGAAAAAATACATTCATAATCTTAAAGTTGGTTGGTATATTTTAAAATCCACACCAGAGATATTGGCTTTCCAACCATCCGGAAAAGGTATATTATTATAATTATCTGAAATTAATTTTGCTTGGCTAAAAGCTGTAGAATCTTGTTTTATTTCACCAGTAACTAAATTAACACCATCTGGATTAACCATTGGAACAATGTATAATGATATATTATTATATAAAAATCTTGTATTATATCCAAAGATAGTTTCATTATTTACAAAACTTAAACAATAATTCTCAATAAAATTCATAAGTAAAGGAGTTGTAATCCATTCATTAGCATGGAAAGAGGCATTATAAAAAACTTCTTTTGAACCTCTACCAATTTTAATATAAGGAATTCTATTATTTAATACACTATTTCCAATATACCCAATTTCTATAAAAGGATAAGTATTTTTTAAAGCAGATATATTCATTAAAAGAATAGAATAAGAGTAAGAAATACTTGTAGGTACAATTTTATTAAAAGGTACTAATATTCTTTGACCAACAGAAATATTATTAATAGAGGAAATATTAGGGTTTGCAAATATTATACGATTTATATTAGAATTAAATTTTTGTGATATAGAATATAAAGTATCTCCTGGTTTAGTTGTATAAATTGTATAACCATATATGTAAGGAAAAAGTTTATCCCATGTATTATTTCCAACTATACCATCCGTAGGTAAACCAAAGTTATATTGAAAAATTTTTACAGCTGTTTGAGTATTATCACTAAATAAGCCATCTATAGTGCCAAAATAAAATCCTAATTTTTTTAGAGTAGATTGTAAGAGTTCAACAATTGGGCCTGAAGAACCTAATTTTAAAACTTCCATAATATCACCTAAAATATTATATTTTAGTAATATACAAAGTGTGATAAAGTTATATACATATATTTTAATTTCTTAATAATAAATTCATATATATATAAACTATAAAAGTGTACCTAATAAATCATTAGATGATTGTAATTTAATAAAGGATAGTATTTATATAATTGTTATTATTTAACTGAATAGCAATTTATGGGAGAAAATATAAATATAAAGCATAAATAATAAAACTTCACATATAAATATAATAAATTATTTATTTGTGAGGTTTTTTATGTTTATATTAAGTAAAAAGAGAATCTTAATTGTATTAATATGTTTATGTGTTTCAATATGTAGTACATATATTATAAAAGAAAATATAACAAATAAAACAGTTGAAACAGTTAGTCTTCCTGTTTCAAATAAAGTAATTGTAATAGATGCTGGACATGGCAAACCAGATGAAGGGGCACAAAGTAGTAATGGTACAACAGAGGCACAAACAAATTTAAAAATTGCTCTAAAGGTACAGAATTTATTAGAACAAAGCGGATGTGAAGTTATTTTAACACGTTCTGATGATGAAGCTATATATGATTTAGATAGTAAAACTCTTAAAGATAAAAAAATTTCAGATATACATAATAGAGTGAAAATTGGAAATGAATCACAAGCGGACATATTTGTATCAATTCATTTAAATAAAATACCTGAGAACCAATATTATGGTTGGCAGACATTTTATAAAAAAGATAATGTTGAAGGAAAAAAACTAGCTACATGTATACAAAATAATTTAAATACTTCAATACAAAGAGAAAATGATAGAGTTCCTTTAACTATAGATAATGTATATATAATTAAACATGTAGAAATACCTACAGCTATAGTAGAATGCGGATTTTTATCAAATCCAGAAGAAGAAAAACTATTGTTAGATGATAATTATCAAAATAAATTAGCATGGGGAATATATACAGGAATTATTGATTATTTTATGTAAAAATCTTTAAAAGCATTGAAAATTTTGCCATTTTATAATACAATAATAAACATAATGTGATTACATACCTAAAAAGCTAAAAATAGGTAATAAAAAATCACAAATAGTAAAAAACTTTTTTAAATACTTGACTAAATGCGACAAACAATTTAAACAAAAATAATTATAATTTTTAATACTTAAGTTTATTTAAAAAAGTATGGGGTGGTAAAATGTTTCAAAATATATCAGTAGATGCAGAAGTGGAGGAAGAATATAAAAGTTCTTCTAAAAATAAATTAAAAATTAAATTGGGTTTAATTTTAAAAAAACAAACAATTTTATTATATATAATTTCTTTTATGTTATCTATGGTGTCAGCTGGACAAGGAATAAATGTATTTTCAATTTCAATATTTGCAGCCACATGTAGTAATAATATACCTGTTGGTATTTTATATATTATTACATTAATAGGAACGCTAATTAAATTTGGAACAGCTGGATTATTAGATTATTTATTAAATAGTTTTTTATTTATGGTATTAATATTAATATTTAGAGCAAAGATTCCAGAAAGTACAGTTTTCAATGAAAAAAGAAAATTAGGAAAATACGTTTTTATATCTACTTTTTTAGTACAAGCTATAAAAATGATATTTAGTGGTATTATGCTTTACGATGTATTAATTGCACTAATAACATCTATATCTGCATATATATTTTATAAAATATTTAGTAATTCAATTATTGTAATAAATGAATTTAATATAAAAAAAGCATTTGCCATAGAAGAAATAATAGGTGCTAGTATATTATTATCAATAGCGGTATCTTGTTTTGGAGAACTTAGTATATTAGGGGTACATATTAAAAATGTAATAAGTATATTAATAGTATTAATATTAGGCTGGAAAAATGGAATATTAATTGGGGCAACAAGTGGTGTAGCAATAGGAACAGTACTTGGAATTATTACAAATAGTAATCCAATTATAATAGCTGTTTATGCATTGTCTGGAATGCTTTCTGGTTTACTTAGTAAATTTGGAAAAATAGGTGTAATTGTTGGCTTTATTGTTGGAAATTTACTAATTACATATGTAGTAAATGGTAATATTGCAGAAATAATTTATTTTAAAGAAATAATTATTGCTTCATTAGGATTATTACTTGTTCCTGAAAAAATTAAAATAAATATTGAAGATTTATTTGGAAACGATAATTTGTTAGAAGAAACTGGTAAATATAGATTAGAGAGTAGCAAAGAAACAATAGAAAAATTAAATAATGTATCTGATGTTATACAAGAAATATCAAATTCATATAAACAAGTCGCTTCAACAGTTGTTGAAAATGATATCGAAGTAGAAGAAAAAAATAAAGATATATTTATTGAAGAGTTTCAAAAAAATTTAAATGGAATAGAAGATAATATATTATATGAAGATTTAACAAGTGTAGATGAAAATATAATAACAGATATTTTTAAATACATAAATCAAAATGAAAAAATTAATAAAGATAAATTAATAGAAATATTTAAAAATCATAATAATTATATAGTTGGATTTGATGATTATAAAACGAATCAAAAAATTGAGCAAGACATTAATGAAATTACAAAAATAATAAATGAATCGTATAAAATTTGTAAGGTTAATTTTATATGGAAAAAGAAAATTAATGAAAATAAACAAGTAATGTCAGAACAGTTAAATGGAGTTTCTAAAGCGATATCTTCTATAGCACAGGAATTTGATGATAATAGTAAAAATATTTTTGATGATAAAAAGAGAGAAATAATAGCAAAAGCAAAAATTAAAAATATAAATATTTTAGATGTAAATATTAAGAAATTATCAAATAATAGATTTATAATAAATATTTATACAGAAAAATGTGATACAAAAACAGAAGAATGTCCTAATAAAACAATTGAAAAAATTTTATCAGAGGTTTTAGAGGATAATATTGTAATACAAAAAGAAAAATGTGCAATAAAACAGCAAAGTAATATATGTAAACAAACGTATTTATCTAAGGATAAATATAGGTTGCAAATAGGAATGTCCAAAACAACAAAGGATAAATCAGTAGTTTCAGGAGATAGTTTTATACAAGCAAAACTAAATGATGGAAAAAATTTAATAGCTTTAAGTGATGGAATGGGTTCTGGTCCAGAGGCTAGGAAGTCTAGCCAAATAGCAATAAAGATGTTAGCCAGACTTCTTACTAATGGATTTGATAAAGATACATCATTAGAATTAATAAATAGTACAATATATGTTAATTCAGAAAATGAAACATTTGCAACATTAGATGCAAGTATACTAGATTTATACTCTGGAAATGTAGAATTTATTAAAAATGCAGCATGTCCAACATTTATAAAAAGCAAACGACAAGTGCAAATATTAAAAACATTATCATTACCGGCTGGAATTTTAAATAATATAGACTTAGTTGTATATGATAGAGATCTTGAAGATGGTGACATTATTGTAATGTGTACAGATGGGATTTTAGATTCAAATATGGAATATAATAATAAAGAAATATGGATTAAAAACTTATTAGAAGAAATAGAAACAGATAATGTACAAAAAATTGCTGATATTATTATAAAAGAGTCTATAGATAATAATTATGGTATACCAAAAGATGATATGACTGTTATTGTAATGAAAATAATGAAAAGTATTACCTAAAAAATAGGTAATACTTTTATTATAATTAAAAATACTATTGAAAAAAAAAGAAATATATAGTATTCTTTAAATATGGAGGTAGAATATATATGAGTAGAAGTAGAAGTAGAAAGCATGGCAGAAGATATAAAGATGAACCAAAATTAAATATAAAAAGAGTTATTGCTGTAGTTATAGCTATAGTAGTAATAATAATGTTTATTATTTTATTAAAAAAATTATTAACTTCTAATTTCTCTAATTTACAAACTACTCAATATTTTTCACTATATAGTAATGATAGATGGGGAGTAATAGATAATACTGGAAAAATAATAATAGAGCCTACATATGATGAAATGATTATAATTCCAAATAGCAAGCATCCAATATTTATAACCTCAACACAAGTAAATTATGATGTTGGAACATATACAACTAAGGTATTAAACGAAAAAAATAAAGAAATATTCACAGAATATGATAAAATATTACCAATAGAAAACTATGATGAAAATAATACACTATGGTATGAGGAAGATGTATTAAAAGTTCAAAAAGACGGAAAATATGGATTAATAGATTATGAAGGAAAAGTTATACTTGAATGTGAATATGATAATATAAATTCATTAAAAGGAATAAAAAATAGATTAATAATTGAAAAAGAAAATAAAAAAGGATTAGTAAATAATAAAGGAAATATAATAGTTAACATAGAATACAAAGATATAAAAGTACTTGGTAAAACAGTTAATTCATATATTGTTATAGATGAAGAAAATAAATATGGAGTATCTGATATATTAGATACAAAATATGACGAAATAAAGAATATAGATACTACTAATATGTTTGTAGTAAAAGAAAAAGGAAAGTACAAAGTAATAGACAAAGAAGAAAAAGAAGTACTTACATCTGATTTTGATGATGTTGAAAACATTATAGATTCAAATATAATAATTAAAAAATCAGATAAATATGGGATAGTAAATGTAGAAACAGGTAAAAAAATTAATGCAGATTATGAAAAAATAGATTATATAGATGAAGATAAATTTATTGCAAAAAAAGATGGAAAATATGGAATTATAAATATAAATAATGAAACTTTACTTGATTTTAAATATTCAGATATAATATATTACAATACTGCAAACCTTCTTGAGTTAACGTATGAAGAGGATGGAAATATAAAAAATGATATTTTAAATGAAAATTTAGAATTAAAGTCAAATGGAATATTATCAGAAATTAATAATGAAAAAAATTATATTAAAGTATGGACAGAAGATGGATACAAATATTATAATTTTAAATTTGAAGAAAAAGATGTTATTAATATTTTAAATAATAATACAATTTTTGCAAGTAAAAAAGATGGGAAATATGGTTTCATTGATAAAAAAGGAAAAGTAATAGTAGATTATATTTATGATGATGTTATGGAGCAAAACTCTTTTGGATTTGCTTGCATAAAAAAAGATGGAAAATGGGGATGTATAGATAAGAACGGAAAAATAATACAAGAACCAAAATACGAATTAAAAGATAATATATTAATAGACTTTATAGGAAAATATCATATAGGACAAGACTTAAATGCATATTATTATACAGACATATAAAATGGAGAGAGAAAAATGGAACTAAAGAGCAAATATCAATATACATATTTTATATATCCATATGTTATTGATGAATATAAATATAAAAAATATATTTTAAATTTATTAAAAAACAAAAATATACATATAAAAAATATTGAGCAAGAAAAAGATATAGAAATATATAATTACTTTTTGCCTAGTATAAAAAAATATATGTTTAGTAATTTTGAATTTACAAAAAAGAAAATAAATAATATAAAAAAACTAAATATAAAAACACAGGCAAATATTTTATCACAATATAATTGCGTTATGTTCGAATACGAACTAAACAAATCAATACAAGGAAAAGCTGATTTAGAAAAATGCATATTTTTTGAAATTCAAAAAATTGAAGTAATATGTTTTAATACAGGAATATGTTTTTTAAATATAAAAACAAATGTAGAAGGAAGTAATAATTTTTCGGATATATTAGATTTTAATTATAAATTTAAGGATATACAATCAAATAATAGCAAACTAAAAGATTATGAAAATATAAAAATACAAACAAGTACATTTAAAGATATTGAAAGCATATCACAAATAATAACAACAATAACTGGAAATAAAAATTATTTAAAAGATTTAAATATACATACAAATAAATTCTTTACATATTCATATGTGTGCTTAGAACAAGATATGTGGAATAAAGAAAATGATTTTGAAAAAATAGAAAAAGATTATATAAAATATATAGAACAAATGCCTAGTAATTGTAAAATAAATTATATGGTATTAGAAGAAATTACAAAAGGTGAATATATAAAAATAGGTGCTAATAATTTAGGAGTTGGTTTGATAACATCTGCTGTTGAATTGGAAAATTATACAAAGCTTCCATATGAGTTTGAAAATCAATATTTATATACATATATTATTGCTTTATATAAAAAAATATATTTAGAAGTTATAAAGGACAAACTAGAAAATTACAAAAATATATATAATATTATAAAAAAAACAGAGAAATTTGAAAAAAGTTTTGAACAAAAACAAATAACAGAAGATAAATTTGGAAATATATTTTTTGAATATATACAAGAAAAAATAGATTATAGAAAAACATTTGATGAAATAAATAAAATATATGAAATAACAAATAAAAACAAGATATATAAGAAATTTCAAAGAAAAAATATTATATTAAAAATTGTATTATTAATATCAATAATAGTGAACATAATATTATTATGGAAACTTAATTGATGTTTAAAATTTAAAAAATTTGTATATAACATAGATATCATAAATAGAGAGGTAAAAAATGCAAATAACTTGTGGAACAGATATTATAGAAATAGAAAGAATTAAAGAGTCCATTGAAAATTTGAAAGATGCATTTACAACAAAAATATATACTCCAAAAGAAATAGAATATTGTGAAAGCAAAAAAAATGCTAAATATGAGCATTATGCTGCAAGATTCGCAGCAAAAGAAGCAATATATAAAGCAATTTCTCCAATTCTAAATAACAAATACGAAATATCTTGGAAGGATGCTGAAGTAGTAAATGATATAAATGGAAAGCCATATGTAAATTTTATAAATTATAAAACAGATAAAATAGAAAGTATAGATATAAGTTTATCACATTGTAAAAAATATGCCACAGCAAATGTAACTATTTTATTAAAAAATAATTTGGAGGAAAAATGAAATTATATGATTCTCATGCACATTATAATGATGAAAAATTTGACGAAGATAGAAAAGAAATAATAGAAAAAATATTAAATGAAAATATAAATTTTATAATTGCGGGATATAATTTAAAATCATCTGAGGATGCAATAAAAATATCTGAAAAATACAAGCAAATATATTGCACATGTGGAATTTCTCCAAATGATATTATAGAAGATAAAAATCAAATGCTAAAACAATTAAATAAAATAGAAGAAATTTCACAAAATAATAAAGTAGTAGCAATAGGAGAAATTGGTTTAGATTATTATTGGAACAAAGAAAATAAAAAAATACAAGAAGAAATGTTTATAAAACAAATAGAAATTGCAAATAAATTAGATTTACCAATTGTTATACACACAAGAGAAGCAATAAATGATACCTTAGAAATAATAAAAAATAATCCAGTAAAAAATAAAGGAGTATTCCATTGCTGTCCACTAAATAAATATTTAGTAGAAGAAGCTATTAAAATGGGATTTTATATTTCTTTTTCAGGAGTAATAACATTTAAAAATTGTAAAAATGCAGATGAAATAATAAAAATAATTCCTGAGGATAAAATATTAATAGAAACAGATAGTCCTTATTTGGCACCAGAGCCTAATAGAGGGAAAAGAAATGATTCAAGAAATGTAAAATATGTAGCTAAAAAAATTGCGATGGTAAAAGGCAAAACAATAGAAGAAATAGCAGATATAACGTATAATAATATATCAAAAATATTTAGAAAAATTAAAAGATGTTAAATTTTATAATTATTAATTATAAAATTACTTGAATATTTTAAAATAATGTGTTAATTTAAATATAAATAAAAAATAAGGAGGTTATATTATGTGGATTGCATTAATAGTTATAGCTGTAATTGTTATAATTTTAATTGCTATTTATAATGGTTTAGTATCTTCAAGATTAAAAGTAAAAAATGCATGGAGTCAAATTGATGTACAATTACAAAGAAGATTTGATTTAATTCCAAATTTAGTAGATACTGTAAAAGGATATATGAAACATGAAAATGAAACATTAACTAAGATAGCAGAATTAAGAACAGCATGGGCAGGAGCAAATACAGTTGCACAAAAAGCAGAATTAGATAATCAATTATCAAGCACATTAAAAACAATTATGGCAGTATCAGAAAATTATCCAGATTTAAAGGCAAATCAAAATTTTTCAGATCTACAAGAAGAACTAAGAAATACGGAAAATAAAATATCTTATGCAAGACAATTTTATAATGATAGTGTAACAATGTATAATACAAAATTAGCAGTATTTCCAAATAATATAATAGCTTCAATGTTTAGATTTCAAGAAGAAGAATTATTCAAAACAGATGATGATGAAGCTAGAAAAAACGTAAAAGTAGATTTTAATAACTAATAATTTGGGCGTACATGCGCCCAATTTTTAGCTATATAATAATGTTTTAAGCAAATTAAAGGAGAAACTTTATGTATGAAGATATAAAGAAAAATAAAATTAAATCAGGTTTTATTGTATCAGGTTTTATATTAATGATAACAATAATAGTATATTATATATGTGCAGCATTTGACTTAGGTGCATTTTCAATTGTAATAGCATTAATAGTTTCAATAATATCTGCATGGGCATCATATTATAACAGTGATAAAATAATATTATCAATAAGTAATGCACGACCTGCAACAAAAGAAGAATATCAAAAATTAGTTAATATATTAGATGCATTAGTTGTAAGTGCAGGTATGACTGTAACACCAAGAATATATGTAGTTGAAGATAATCAGCCAAATGCATTTGCAACTGGAAGAGATCCAGAACATTCTGTAATATGTGTTACATCAGCACTATTAGAGAAATTAGATTACTATGAACTAGAAGGTGTTATTGCACATGAATTATCACATATATATAATTATGATATTAGACTTTCTGCAGTAATAACAGTAATGGTAGGACTAATAGTTATGGTATCAGATATGTTTACAAGAAATATATTTTTTTCAAGAAGATCAAGTAGAGATGATGATAATAAATCAAATGGAATATTAATGATATTGGGATTGATATTTTTAATAATATCTCCAATATTTGCAAAATTACTACAATTATGTGTATCACGTAGAAGAGAATTTTTAGCCGATGCTACGGCTATACAATTTACAAGGAATCCAGATGGATTAATATCTGCACTTGAAAAAATATCTAATGATCCAAATGAATTGCAAACAGCAAGTACATCAACAGCACATATGTATATAGAAGATCCATTTAGAAAAAATTTAAAAAGTGGTAAAAAAACGAGTATATTTTCAACTCATCCTAGTACAGAAGATAGGATAGCAGCATTAAAAGCTTTAAGATAAAAAAATAAAAAATAAAATAATATAAAAAATATAAAGGCAGGTCTAAGACCTGCCTAAAATATTAAAAAAAATTAATCATATTTTTGTACAAGCAGGCATATAATTTACTAAAAGTATTTATTTTCTAAGGATATGGACGTGTTTCGAAAATTTGACATATAATGTAATATATGGTAAAATACAAATGTCACTTTAAGGAGGGATAAAATATTTATGGGGAATAATGAAAAGGCATCTTTTCAAATAATAAAAATTGCAATAATTTTATTTATTTTTTTAGCAATATTTAGCATTGGATTTAGGGTTTTTGGTACACAAATAAACAATGTAAAAATAATATTATCAGACAATTATGAAATGAATGTATTAACTTCTAAAAATAAAGTTTCAGAAATATTAAAAGAAAACCATATAATATTAATGCCAGATGAAAAAGTGTATCCTGGAGAAGATGAGAATATATTAGAAAATAATAAAATAGTAATATCTAAAAATAATAAAACAATAACACAAATTGCAGATGAAAGTGAAGAAGTAACATTAGATGAAATAATGAATAACTACACACCAATAATAGAAAAAATAGTTGAAAAAGAAGAAGAAATACCTTTTGAAACAATAACTAAAAAATCAAGCACTACAGAAACACAAAGAGGAAATGAAGTTATTCAAGAGGGAAAAAATGGAATAAAGAAAACAACATACAAAATAAAGTATCAGAATGATGAAGAAATAGAAAGAACAATATTAAAGGAAGAAATTATAAAAAAACCAGTGAATAAAATTGTTCAAGTAGTATCTGTAGTTTCATCAAGAAGTGGAAATAGAACAAATATAGATGTTTCTAAAGCATCTGGTTCAATTGCTAAAAAAGTAGAAAATATTACTCCTATAGTAAAAACATTAAATACATCTGCTTATACTGCATCAACTTGTGGAAAAAGCCCAACAAGCAAAGGCTATGGAGTCACAGCATCAGGAACAAAAGCGACAGCTTGGTATACAGTAGCAGCAGGAAAAGGATATCCTATAGGAACAGTAATATATATACCATATTTTAAAAATAAGCCAAATGGAGGATGGTTTGTAGTACAAGATAGAGGTGGAGCAATAAGCAATAATAAATTAGATGTGTATATGAACACATATAATGAATGTATTCAATTTGGTAGAAAAAACCTAGAATGTTATATTTATATGAAATAAAAAAGAAAACCGATAACTGATGTTATCGGTTTTACATTAATTTTATTTTAACCTTATATAGTTGCTAAATAGTCTAAATATGTATTTAAAAATTTTTCCAAATCATTTTGTTCTACTTCGCCCACTTTAAATTTTATTTCTTCTTCAGAAATTTCAATAAAGTCATCACATTTTACAATACTATCTTTGTTTAAATTATTCTTATTATTTTTTCTTAACATTTTATTATATGGATATTTAATTTGTTCCTGATTTGATGTTAATAAAAAACCAAAATAACTATCAATATCTATTGCCTGTCCATCATCTATTATTACTAAAAAATGATTTGCTCCTTCTTTTCCACTTTTATAGAAATATTTAGATACAAAAACTATATCTCCAATATTAAAATTTTTCATTTTAATTTGCTCCTTTTATTTTAGAAGTATAATAAATGACTTCTTTTTCTGATAAAGCATACTCTTTTGATTCTTTTGTATCACAAAAATCAGAATATTTTTTTATTAATCCTTTTTGTTGAGCTTTTTTAACCAATTCTGTTGCTCTTTTTTTATAATCTGAATCCACCATTTCTTATACCTCCTATATATATTATTTCAACTTTCATAATATTAATACTATAATATGAAAAGCAAATAAAAATGATTTAATTATTAAATTTATTATAGCATAAATTTAACATAATATCAATTTTTATTTATAATTAATATATATTATTCTAAATCGTTCTGTCAAGAAAAATCGTTCGACATTTTTGTCGAATTATGGTGGATTCAAATTTTAATTAATGTTATAAAAATTATTTTTTTTCTTGTCGAAAAATGTATTATTATAAAATAAATAATTATCGTTTTCAAATTTCCGTAGGAGAAGCAAGTTTACATATAACTTTTTGTTTAAAATCCTTGAAAATATTGAAAAAAAGATATATAATATTGTTGTTAAAATTCAAAAGTGTAAACTGGAGGAATTATGAAATTAATTTCGTGGAATGTAAATGGATTAAGGGCTGTGTTAAAAAAGGGATTTGAAGATTTTTTTTATAATGAAAATGCTGATATTTTTTGTATTCAAGAAACAAAAATGCAAGAAGGACAAGCTCAAATAGAATTTAAAGGATACAATATATATTGGAATAGCGCAGAAAAAAAGGGATATTCAGGAACAGCAATATTTACAAAAATAAAACCAAAAAATGTATTTTATGGAATTAATAAAGAAGAACATGATAAAGAAGGAAGAGTTATAACATTAGAATTTGATAAATTTTATTTAGTAAATTGTTATACTCCAAATTCAAAAAGAGAATTAGAAAGATTAGACTATAGGATGATATGGGAAGATGACTTTAGAAATTATCTAATAAATTTAGATAAGAAAAAAGCTGTTATCTTATGTGGAGATTTAAATGTTGCACATAAAGAAATTGATTTAAAAAATCCAAAATCAAATAGAAGAAATGCAGGATTTACAGATGAGGAACGAAATAAAATGACATCACTTTTAGAAAGCAACTTTATAGATACATTTAGATATAAATATCCTAATAAAGAAAACTGTTACACATGGTGGTCTTATATGGCAAATTCAAGAGCCAAAAATATTGGTTGGAGAATAGACTACTTCATAGTATCAGATAAAATTAAAAATAAAATAAAAGATGCAATAATATATGATTCAATAATGGGAAGTGATCACTGCCCAATAGGACTAGAATTGGAGGTTAAAAATGAAAAATAAAAATAACATATGGTGGAAATGGATATATTGGTTTTTATTTGCAGTAGCAGTTATAGCAGTTTATAAAACGATGGATAATTTTAATGAAATAATAGTTTTTTTTAAAAACTTATTTGGAATATTAATGCCATTTATTATAGGCGCACTATTAGCATATTTACTATATGTACCATGTAAAAAAGTAGAGAGTGCTGTAAAAAAATCAAAATTTAAATTTGTAAGAAAGAGAGCGAGAGGTATTTCAATTTTAATTGTATATGTAATACTATTTCTAATATTAATAATAGCTATAAACTTTATATTACCACCAATTGCAAAAAGTTTAATAGATTTATACAATAATTTACCATCATATTATGATGGAGCTGTAAAGAAAATAGATGAAATACCAGAAGATTCAATATTAAATAAAATAAATATAAAGCAAATTGCAGAAAATTTAAAGCAAATTGATTTAGGCAAGTACATTAATATAGAAACATTAGGCTCATATGCTAAGGGAATAATAAATATCGCAAATGCAATATTAGATATTTTTGTAACTTTAATAATATCAATATATACATTATTAGAAAGAAAACAAATTTTAGAATTTTTTAAAAAAGTTCTTATGGCAATCCTAAAGAATGATACATATGTAAGCATTGGAAAATATTTAAAAAGAACAAATGAAATATTTTTTAAATTCTTATCAGGACAAATATTAGATTCAATAATAATTTGGATATTAATATCAATTGCAATGTTAATTATGAAAGTAAGATATGGAGTATTGCTTGCATTTATGATTGGATTATTCAATTTAATTCCTTTCTTAGGGGCAATTATTGCAGTAACAGCAGCAATAATAATAACTGTAATTACTGGTGGAATTTCTCAAGCAATATGTGTTGCAATTGTAGTGATAATATTACAGCAAATAGATGCAAATATTATAAATCCTAAAATAATAGGAACATCACTACAAATTAGTCCAATACTTGTAATATTATCTGTAAGTTTGATAGGATCATATTTTGGAATATTGGGAATGTTCCTAGCTGTTCCAATTGTTACAGTATTCAAATTAATATTAATGGATTATATCGATTTTAAAAATGAAAAGAATTTACATAATAAAAATATAAGCAACTAAAATGAACTATAAAAAAATTTGTAATATAAATTTAATATATGATTAAAATAAATCATAAAATGCATAATCCGTAAAAGAAGATATTATAAAAAAATGTCATAAAATTATTTGGTAAAATTTTCAGTATTGTGTTTTGAAAAAATGGTATTATAATATAAATTAGGATAAAATGTATTAAAATGCAAAATAATAATGTTTTTAGTAAGGAGTTAAAACTATGAAAAACAAAGACACTAAAAAAATTAATTTATTATTAAAAAAGGGAAAAGTAGCAATACCAATTGTATTAATTGCAATAGTAATGTTGCTTAGTTTCTTACTGTATAATGTAGGAAATAATAAGAATAATTTAATAAGTAAGGTAGAAGAAAACCAAGAGGCATTAAATTCAACTGAATATATATATAGAAAAAATTTAAAGGGATATATTACTAATAACAATATAACTATTTATCCTGATAGAACTCCTGGTATTATGGAATATAATGTAAGATATGTAGAATTGCAAAAAAAGAATGCTAAAGGGGAGTATGAAACATATTCAAATGCTGAGAATGGTAAGTATCAATATCTACATGGAGATGTAAATAATGATGGAGAAATAAATAAATATGATGCAGGATTAATATGGGGATATTTAGCTGGTCAAGCTAATCTTACTGAAGTTCAAAAGTTAGCAGCAGATATAAATGGAGATGGAATATTAAATAATATAGATTATCAAATTATATTATATACTACAGAGTCTAGAGAATATATTATAGGTAACCCTTCTACTAATGGAGATAATGACAAAATTAATGATAATTTTGATAATTATAATGAAATGAAATTTTTAAAGTCTGATGATGCTAGATTAGTGTTAAGAGCTTATGGAGGAATGTCAGAAGATGGTGAAAAGAATCCTCAAGAAAACAAAGAAACATTAGTTATTAGAATGTTGGCAGATATTGATTTTGATTATAAATTTACATATGAAGAAGTAATATTATATTTAAGAGCATCAGCTAACTTAGAAGAAGATCCGTTAAAAGATGAATTAAAGGAATTATGTAATAAATTAGGAATTTCAACTGAATATAGTGAAGGAGATGTAAAAACAGCTAAAGAATTTATAGCAGAACAAATATCTGGTATAATCGAATTAAAGAAAAAAATAAATAATGCATTATATTATTCAGATACTAATAACCAAGTTATGAAACTAAATATGAATAAAAATTTATTACCAGAGATAGTTGAAGAAGGAGAATATAAACTAGTAACAAGAAGATTAAAAAATGCTAATGATGGTGGTAACATTAAATTAAGAGATAAAAATGGTTCAAAAACGCAAGATTTTATTTTGAATCATTCAGAAAATGCAGAAGAATATGAATTTGTAATAGATAAAACTGCTCCAACTGTTACTGGTACATCTCAAAATCCAAATTCTGATAAATGGACTAACAAAAATGTAACCGTTACATTAACTTTTGATGAGGACGTTAAAAAATCAGGAGATAATGAATATAGTAAAAGTCAAGATATTACAATTACTGACAATGGAACTGTTAATACAACATTTTATGATAAAGCTGGAAATAGTGTAAATGTTCCAACAACTGTTACAAATATAGATAGAACACCAGCTGTGATTTCTGCTAGACCAAGTACTATGGAAGATAGTAAAAATTTATTTTTATTAATAACAGCAAATGATGATGGAATTACACAAGAACAGTACATTACAAGTGACTTAAATGGTAACGGAAAAGGAAATGTTACTGTTTATAAAAATACTGATAATACAGCTATGACTCTTAGTTCATGTGACAATAATGGAAATAAGGATGCATCTGATAAGAATTATACTAGATGTGATATAACAGAAAATGGAACGTATGAGGTTAAAGTTACAGATAAAGCAGGAAATGTAACTAGAACAAGTATTGTTATAGATAATATAGATAAAACATCACCTGTATATTCTGTAGTATATAGTACAGTAGACCCAACAAATGGAACTGTAACTGCAACAATATATTTTAGTGAAGAGGTAAAAAAAGAAAACACTAATGAATTTAATACAGTATTTAAAGAAGACTTTACTTCTAATGGTACATCAAATAAAAAATTTACAGATAAAGCAGGAAATGAAATAACAGTAAATTTAACAGTTAATAATATAGACAAAACTGAACCTAATTTAACAGTTACAAAAAAGATTGAAGGTAGCACAGAATGGACATCTGAAAATGCAACATTAAATATAGTAGCTACAGATAGTGATATTGCATTTATAAAAGTAAATGGTGGAGTAATTTCTACTAATGAAACAGAAGTTAATGGTATAGATTACATCGTTACAGAAAATGGAGAATACAAAGTAGAAGTTATAGATAAAGCTGGAAATGTAAGTGCTAAAAAAGTTACAGTATCTAATATAGATAAAACACCAGCAGTTATATCTGTAAAGCCAAGTACAACTAATAAAACAAAATCATTATATTTATTAATAACTGCAAATGATGATGGAATTACACAAGATCAGTATATTACAAGTGATTTAAATACTAGCGGAAAAGGAAATGTTAGTGTTTATAGAAATAGTGGTTCAAGTACTCTTACAGTTAACTCTTCAGATGGAAATGGTAATACCAGTGCATCTAAAAAGAATTATACAAAATGTGAAATAACGGAAAATGGAATATATGAAGTAAAGGTAACAGATAAAGCACAAAATATAACAAGAAAAACAATTTTAATAGACAATATTGATAAAATTAATCCAACTGAAAAAGTTATATATAGTGAATATGGACCAACAAATAATAATGTAACAGCAACAGTATATTTTAGTGAACCAGTAAGTGTTAGTTTAGATAATAAAAATAGTTATAGTAAACAGTACTTTACAACATATACATATGATTTTTCTGAAAATGGTACAAAAACATTAAATTATAAAGATGAAGCAGGAAATGAAAAGTCAGTAGAATTAAACGTTCAAAATATAGATAAAACAGCACCAAACGCACCTACTATTACAGGAAATCCTACAAATTGGACAAATGAAGATGCTACATTAAATATAACAGCATCAGATAATGATGGTGGATTAGGAATAGCAGAAATAAAAGTAAATGGTGCAATAGTATCAAATACTTCACCAGCTACATATGAGGTAGATAAAAATGGTGAATATGATGTAGAAATTGTAGACAAGGCTGGAAATGTTACATCACAAGCTGTTAATGTAACAAAAATAGATAAAGTTGAACCAACTGTTCACGTAAATGTTCCAGATTTGAGAGCAAGTGTAGCAAAAACATTAACAGTTGATGCATATGATGGTTTATCAAAAGTAAAAAGTGTAACTGTAAATGGAAATACACCTAACAAAGATAATGATAAATATACTGAAACAATAACAGAAAATGGAACATACAAAATTGCTGTAACAGATAATGCTGGTAATACAAAAACTATAACTCAAACAGTAGAAAATATAGATCAATCTAAGCCAAATGTAACTATACAATCACCTGGAAGTAGATATATATTATCAAGTGAAAATGGAAAAGATAGCAAAACATCAAAAATTACAGCAAAATTACATTCATATGATGAAAATGGAATATTAAAAACAATGTATATCTGGTGCCATGTAAAAGATGAAAAAGTTACATACCTTGGTAAAGATGGAAAAGAAAAAGATTTAACAGGAGTTACAAAAGGGGACGACGGAGCTTCAATTACTTCTGCAAATATATTAAAGGTACTAGATGCAGAAGGTGCAAGTGCTACTTGGCAAGAAGTAAATGAAATTACTCAAAACGAACTTGTGTTAGAGCAAGAATTTAAAGAAGCAGGATTATATGTTCTATTTGCTAAAACAAGAGATAAAGCAAATAACGAATATATTGCATATAAAGAATATGAAATTATAGATGAACCAATTACAAGTGTTACATATAAAGCAGGAACAGATGAAGAAACAACAGAAGATTTAAGTCAATTTACAGATAATAAGATAACAGAGCCTATGACAATAGAGTTAAAATATGATACTGCTGTAAAATCAAAAGAAGTAAGCTTTGACCATATAACATATTATGACCCAAATAAATTTGTAATAAGAAAAAATGGAACATTAGTGATAACTGTAAAAGACTGTAATGATAATACATATGTAAAAACAGTAGATATTACTAAAATTGATGAAAATAGACCAATAGTTACAATTGAAGAAACAGGAAGAGAAGGAACAACTATTTCTTACAGATTACATTGGAACAAAGAAGATATGAACTTTACAACTAATAATGTAATAGTTAAAAATGCAGAAAAATGTAATGGCGATGATGGATTTAAATTTGATGATACTGTTCAAAATGCTGAAGGTGAACCTGATGGAAAAACTGCTACATTAAAAGTTGACTATAAAAATAAAATAAAAAATAATGAGACAAAAGATGTAGAAATATATATAAAAGCAGAAGATGCCTTAGATAATGATAGCTATTTAGCATATTATAGTTCAAGAGTAGATAGAAAAGTTCCAGAATTAAAAGAAATAAAGGTTTATGTTGATCCAAAAGTTGTTACTGTAAATTCAGATATAAGCAGAACAAAGAAAGATTACAACTCAGAAGAAACAATAACTATAGAGGCAATATTTGATGAAGATGTTCAATTAACTGAAGATGGAAAATATCCAACATTAAATATATCTTTTGGTGATAATGAATCATTAGAAAAAGTACAAGACGGAGAAGTTCTAGGAAATGTAATAAAATATACTTATCAGATAAAATCTGGTGATAATGGAAAAATAAGCATAGACGAATTTTCAGGAAAAGTTAAAGATGATCAAGGAAACATATTAAACATACAAAATTATGGAAATATGAATGTAAATACAATAATTGCAGATACAATACTTCCATATGTTACAAAAGTAGATATAACAACAACTGATAAGAAAACAAACTTAAAAAATGATGATGAAATAACATTTGTAGTAAACTTTAATGAAAGTATCTATAAGAGAAATGAAAATAATGTAGAAAAAATAACTACTGTTCCTAATTTTAAATTTAAGTTAGGTGAGACAGAAAGAACGCTAAGTAATGGACAATTAAGTGAAGATGGAAAAAAAGTAACATACACATATAAAATAAATAATGACAATGGAAAACTTTCATTAATGAGAGATACAGATAAAGCAAAAAATTCATTTGGAAGTTATGGAGATAGTATTGTTTCAGATATTGCAGGAAATAAATTTACAGTTGAAAATAATGAAATAAATAAATATGGAATAACTTTAAATGGCGAAGATGTAACAGATAATGGAGATATTGATATTGAATCAGATTCAACACCTGTAGCTATTGAAGATATAACAATGACAAATGCAAATGGACATGATGAATATCAAACTGGAGACAGAATAGATATAAAAGTTAACTTCACAGAGGAATTATATACATCAGATGGAAAATTATTAACAGATGCTATAAATGAAGATGTAAATAAAAGAGCTTTAAATGGTGATATTAAATATGATGTAATAGATCCTGAAACAGGAAGTCTACTTGGATATATAATAGATCATGTTGATAGTGAAACTCGTAGAGAGATAAAAGACGAAGTAATATATAAATATCTACCTGACTTAATATTAGATATAGATGGAAGAGATATTAAAGATGACCTTGAATTTGAAGATATAGAAAATATTGACGGAAAAACAGTTATAAGCTATTCATATGTAATAAAATATGAAGATTATGGTGGAATAGAAGTTGAATCTTATGGAAATAAAGATATATATGATAAAGCTGGAAACAAAACTAATATAAATTATTCAGGAACAGACTTTAATTATTATGAAAAAGATAAAGCAATATTTAATACTGGCTCAGTAAAAGTAAATAGAGTTAAAGCACCTTTTGTAAAATACATTGTAAAAGTACAAAATGAAAGTGGAGAATGGATTGTAAAAGAAGGTGGAAATTACAAAAAAGGTGATAAAATTCAAATAGTTGCAGGATTTGATGGCTATTTAAGCAGTAATGGTGAAAAACCAAATGAAAAAAACAATTTAGAAGAATCATATAAAAACCATAATGCAAACTTATATTCACTTAAGATAACAGATGAAGAAGGAAACGAGCTTGATACCATAAGACCACTTACAGATGATCATAATCGTAATTCAAATGTTACATTAGCTGTAGGAAAAGAAAGACCAGCCAATAAAACTATTGACAAAAATATGGTTATTACATATACATATGACTTAAATAAGGAGAATTTAGACTCAAATATTAAAGTAGGTATATATAACGAAGAAAACGGAAGTAAAGGTACATTAAGAAATTATAAAGATGAAACATATACTTATTCAAAAGATATATTAAGTAGTTTAGGAATTACTATAGATACAACAATGCCAAAAGCTACAGTAAATGATAATGAACTAAAAGCAGGAGAAGAAGAAAACAGTAATAATACATTGGTAGATGAGGCAGATATAGAAGTTAAAGATATAGATATATCATCTTGGACATTAGAAAAACAGATAACAACTCAAGAAGGCCAAAAAGAATGGATAACAAGTAGAAGCGGAGCCGGAAATCCATATTACTTATATGTAACTACTCCAGGAAAATATAGATTAACTTTAATAGATAAAGCTGGAAATACAACAATATATTATTTTGAAATAGTATCATCTAATGATGTTAAAGATGGAATAATAGGACAAAGCGAAAATACAGAAGATTATCCAAAAGAAGATGCACCACTTAAATTTACTGGATTTAATAAATACGAAGATGATGTATTAACTAAAAATGATGTTACAGTATCATTAAAAGAAGCAAACCATAAATTAAAAGGAGAAGAATCAGAAAATAATTCTTTACAATTACAAAATGGCTTAATAATATCAAAAGTAGAATATGTAGCTGAAGATATAAGAATTCATTGGTATGAAGAAAATTATAATCCACAATATACTGAAGTAAAATTTGGTGAAACAACAACACTTTCAAATTTAGATGCAAGTAAAGATTATACAGTAAAAGTAACAATAGTAGATACAGCAGGACAAAAACACGAAATTTACTACTATATAACAATAGATCAACAAAAGCCATTAGTAAAAGTAGAAGTTTCATTAGCAGATAGCACATTAAAAAATAATGATGATATCTATAAAGAAGGAACAAGATTAAATATTTCAGTAATAGTAAACGAGCCAATTTATAATGAGGATGAAAAAGCTGAAAAAAGGACTTTTGTTACAGCTCCTAAATTAAAAGTATATTTTGGAGAAGGAGAAGAGAAAAAACAAGGAACAGCAAGCAACGGATATGCAGTATATCAATTTGGTTCTACATATATATATTCATATGCATATACAATTGGACAAGATGATAATGGACCAATAAGCTTAGAATTTGATAGTAAAGATGTATATGATAAAGCTGGAAATAAAATTAATTTATTAGATGATAGTAAAGAGCCAGAACCTGTAGAAGAAGAACATCCAGAAGAGAAAAAAGAAGTTCAACCAAGAGTAACATTTAAATATAATGATATTATAGCTGATGCAAAATTACCAACAGTAGATATTAAGTTATATAATGACGATGAAGAAATTACAACAGGTTATACAAACAAAGATGAACTTAAAGTAGAATTTATTTGGAGTGAAAATGTAACAGGATTTGATGTTTCAGATGTAAGCATTTATGGAATGGGAGAAACATTAAGTGAATTTACAGGTCCTTCAGAAGACGGTACACATAAATACACAGCTAAATTAAATACAAGCAGTATTCAAGAGGGAACCATAAGAATTGGTATAGAACAAAATGCAGTAAGAGATAAAGCTGGAAATTATAATGTAAGAAAAGAAATTTCTATTATAAAAGATAAAAAAGCACCTACTTTGGAATCACTTACAACATATGCAGTAGAGCCATATAAAATTGAAGTAGATGATGAAGTAAGCCCATATAAAGAATACTATAAAGATGAAGAACAAGTTGTAGTTGAAGCTGTATTTAGTGAGGCAATACAAGATGAAGATCTTCCAACATTAAACCTAAAACTTGGAAAGGCAAATGTTAAAGGAGAAGTAGAAACAGAGGTTTCAGGAGATACAATAACATATACTTATACTATAACAGATGGAGATAATGGAGAAATTTCAGTAGGAAAATTTGCAGGAACTGTAAAAGACTTAGCAGGAAACACTAAGAGAATTGCTGGTAAAGATATAGATGGTGAAACAGTAATTGCAGATACAACAGACCCAGTGCTAAAAACAGTAAATATTAAAACTCAAATAGATAGTACAACACAACAACCAAAAACAAATGTAAAAGCTGGAGATACTATAACAATTGAGCTTGAATATAGTGAAAATGTGTATGATTTAGAAGAAAGTGAAGATAAACTTACAAATACAATAATAAATTTGGCTAAAGATTTAATAAGTTCAGATTACTTTACATTATCAGATGAAGATGAAATAACAGTTGAAGAAAATAAAGTAATTTACACAGCTACAATAAATGATAATGTAAATGAAAAATTAAATACAGTAGGGTATAATGGAACTGTTTATGATATTGCAGGAAATGCTTTAACAGCAGAAACTCTACCACAAGATACGAAAGTATTAGTAAATGGAAATGATGTAAATAATGATGGTAGTGAAGAAGGAAAAGGTGGAATAGTAGTAGATACTACAAAACCAACTGCAAATGAAAATTCAATAATAATAGATGCAGTATCAGATATACAAGGAACAGCACCATATTATAAAGCAGGAACAAACTTAACTATAAAAATTAGTTTAGCTGAAGATATTAAAGTTTGTGAAGGAAATGAATTACAAGGTGGAGTAAAAGTACAACCTATTACTCAATCTGAAATACACTTTGGAGAAGAAGTTTCTGAAGAAAATATAGGAAAAGGTAAACTAACATTTAAAGGATATGAAGATAAAACATTAATATTTGAATATACAATTGAAGATGGAGATAATGGAGACTTTAACTTAGTAATACCTGAAAATGCTATAGAAGATTTAGCAGGAAACTTAAATGATGAAATTACAATTGAATATGGAGAGCAAGCAGGAGATAAAAAAGGTGTTGTAGCAGATACAATAGCACCAACAATAAATTTACAAAGTGATATTCAATTAAGTAATGGTAGTGGTAATACATTTAATGTTACAGCAAACTTCTCAGAAGATTTGTATGATGTAAAAGATAATACTAGAACAACTTTAGATTTAGATAATGCTTTACAATTTATTTATACATATAATGGAACAGGAGAAAGAACATCTGTAAAAGCAAATTCTATAAATGGAAATAAAATTACATATACATTTAATGTAGAAGCTGATAAAGAAGTTGCTACAAGTAAAATAGAGAAAAATGGATTTACAGGAACAGCATATGATAGAGCAGGAAATGGATATTCTATGAATCAAACATCTATATTTATAAGAAAAATTACAGTAAGTCTTGCAGATGATGAACAAACAAATGAATACAATAGATATAAAGCAGGAACAAAAATTAACATTGAAGTAGAATTAAATAAGGAAATTGCTAAATCACAGAATGATCCTACAATAAAAATAAAATTCGGAGATAGTGAAGAAGAACATGAATTAACAGGAAATATCTCTGATAATAAGATAACATTTGAATATACTATAGCAAATGGAGATAATGGAGAATTAAAGGTAACACAACTATCTGGAGTAGTAAAAGATGTAAGTTCAGGTAATGATGATACATTTGATTTGGAAGATATGTCTATAGACGGATTAGCAAGAGATACAATTATAGCAGATACAACAGCTCCAATAGCCACAGTAACAGTTCAAAATGTTAATAATATAACAAATGCTGATACAATAACTTACAAGATTAAATGGAGCGAAGAAGTTATAGGATTTGAGGAAAATGATATCAAGGTACAAAATGGAACTATAATAAATTATAAATATGATGAAAATTCAAATGAAGCAACTATAGAAGTATTAAAACAAAATGAAGGAAAACAGATTGTATTTATAGCTGCAAATGTATGTGAAGATCAAGCAGGAAATGAAAATATTAGAAGTGAAATAAATAATATAACAATAGACACTACAGAACCTACAATAAGGGCAATAGTAAATGGTGGAAATTATGTTATAGATAGTAGTACACAAAAATCTAAGATAGAAACAAAATTAGAAATAAGTGAAGAAATATCTAGCTTAAAATACAAATGGTCAAAAGAAACTGCTGAAAATGTAGATATGTCAGATGCTACAGAAGTTGATTTAACAGACTTAGATATAAACGATATACCAATTGCAACAGAAATATCTGAAGAAGGAACTTGGTATTTATATATAACAGCAACAGATATTGCTGGAAATACTAAAAATGCTAAAACAAAAGCATTTAACGTAAAAGCATCAACAATTGAAATTACTCTAAGCAAGGAAGAAAAAACAAATACAGATATTGTAGCAAATGTAAAATACGGAGAATATCTAACAGAAAAACAACTTCTAAGAATTGGAGAACAAGGCTCAGCAGATGCAAGTAAAATTACTGTTAAAGAAAATGGAACTGTACATGCAGAAGCTACTGATGGACATGGAAATAAAGTAATAGCAGAAAAAGAGGTTACAAACATATTCAAAAATCCACCAGAAGTAAAAGTAACTGAAGATGCAGGAACAATAACAGTAGAAACAACAGATAATGGAGCTGGTATAAAATCTACAACAGTAAAAGGACCAGACGGAGAAAATATAGAACAAAATGAGGACGGAACATATACTGTAACAGAAAATGGAACATATACTGTAACTGTAGAAGATGAAGCTGGTAATGTAGTAGAAAAGGAAATTGAAGTAAAAGATCTTGATTTACAAGTTGAAACAGATTATACTATAGTAGAAAAAGACTCTAAGAAATATATAAAGGTAAGTCCAAATACAACAGCTAGTGATATAATAAAGAATGTAAAAGTCTTGAAACAAGAAAATGCTACAAAAGAAGTTTATGACAAAGATAAAAAGGTTTCTGATAGTGATAAATTAAAAACTGGTGAAGTAATGAAAATTAATGGAGAAGAAACATATATAATTGTTGTAAATGGAGACTTAAATAAAGACGGAAATATTTCAATATCAGATTTTGGTTTACTAAATGATTATATACTAGAAAGAAAAAAGAATTTGGAAACTGTAGTTTTAATTGCTGCTGATGTAACTAATGATGGTGAAATAACAATATCAGATTTTGGTAAATTAAATGCATACTTATTAGGAAGAAATGTAAGTTTATAATAAAATATTGATTTTATAGAAATATTTGATTATAATATAGTTAATAATATTATAAAATAATTTAGGCAGGCATATTTTCTGCCTGCCTAAACAAAGAAAAGGAGAGAAATATGAAAAAGACAATTAACGTAATATTATTTTTAATGCTCAGTTTAATTCTACTAACGACTACAGTATTAGCAGAAAACATAACAGCTAGTATGAGCCCAAGTTCAAATTCTGTAAAAACAGGTGATACATTTACAGTATCTATTAATCTAAGTAATTCAGAAGGTTTAAATTCAGGAAAAGGAACAATAACTTATAGTAGTGATGTTTTAACCTTGGAAAGTATAAGTGCAGGAGATTCAACCGCATGGAGTCAACCTACTAAAGAAGATAATGGAAATGGACAAGCTACATTTACAATAGCTAGGAATTCATATGATGTAAGTGGAAATAAAATTGTAACATTAACATTTAAGGTTAAGGAAAATGTAACAGTAGAACAAACTGTTATTTCAGTATCTAATTTTACAGTATCAAACAGTAATTATGAAGATGTTGATGTTCCAGATGCAAATGTAACAGTTAAAATAACAAATGCTAATGCTGGAACTGGCAATGATACAGGAAACAATGGACAAGGTGGAAATACAGCAACTGTGGATCCAAGTGGTGTAGTAGATACAAATAGTGTAGCAGATCCAAATAGTTCTGGAAATACACAAACACCATCAAATACAAACACAAATCAAAATGCAAATACAAATCAAAATGTAAATACAAGTAACAATAAAAATACAAATACAAATTTAAATCAAAATAAGAATACAGCAAAAGGAAAATTACCACAAACAGGATTAAACTCAATATTACCAATACTTATTATTGCAGTAATAGCAATAGGAATAGGAACATATGCATCATATAGAAAATATAAAAATATGTAAATAAAATTTATAATAAATGGGGGTAGATTATGATTCTACTCTCTTTATTTTTCTTATAAAATTCTCTATTATTTTTTCAAGGCAAATCGCCCAAAATTTTCAAAAAAATAAAATATATTTTAGAAAGATATTGAATTTAGATAACAAATGTGTTATCATATAAATACAATATAAAAGGTACAATAAAATGTATAAAATAATTTTTTATCAAAATATTAAAGGATATAGTGAAGTAGAAGAATATATCAAAGAGCTAAGAGACAGTAAAAATAAAAATTGCAGAATACAGCTAACTAAAATAACAGCATACTTAAACCTTTTATCTGAAAAAGGGTTATCAATAGGAGAGCCATATATAAAACATCTTAAAGGAGATATATGGGAATTAAGACCTATAAGAAATAGAATACTTTTTGCTAATTTTAATAATAATAAATTTATATTATTAAGCAAATTTATAAAGCAAACTCAAAAAACACCTAAAAAAGAAATCGAAAAAGCAGAAACCTATTTAAAAGATTATAAAACAAGGAGGCAAAATTATGAGTGAGAAAGAATTAACTTGGGAAGAAGTTAAAAAAAGTTTAAAATTTACACCTAATGAAGAAGCTGAAATACAGCTAGAAATGGATATAATTGAAGCAACAATTGCAGCTCGTAAGGAAAATAATCTTACTCAAAGAGAGCTAAGTGCAAAAAGTGGTATAAAGCAACCGGTTATTGCTAGAATTGAAAAGTTTATTAATTCACCTCAAACTAATACCCTTATAAAACTTTTATATCCAATGGGGTATACAATAAAAGTAGTCCCACTAGATAAAACATTAAAGAGTAAAAATAATAAATAATTTATAAAAAAAGGTTAAATAAAAAGTTAAATGCCCATTTAACATAAATAAAGGGAACTTAACACTGGATACTTATATTATATCTTGTTACTTTTCTTAAATGATATAAAAACAAATTTTTAGATTGTTTGTAAATGGTGCCGATAGGCATTTATATACCATTTACAAATATATAAAAATTTGTTATAATATTATTCTAAAAGTATAATATAAAAATAGGTAAGCGGGAATTTATCTTTGAAAATATATCAATGCCTGCTTATTTGTCGTTTTTTAAATAAAATATTTTATATATGAAAAATTATAAAAATGAATAATTTAATATAATTTTTATCTAAAAATTAATACTTTTTTACAAAAAAACGGGCATTTAATCTCGGATTAGGTATAGTTACTATACAAAAGGGCATTTAAGTTTTAATTCAACGATTTATAAAAAAATAAAAAACTATTAAACAAACCTATTTTCATTTTAGAAAAATAGGTTTATAATGTTATAGGGTGAAAAAATGGATGTAAAAAATTTAGAAAAAGATTTAGGACTTGAATTCAATAATATAAATCTTCTAAAAAATGCTCTTACACATACATCATATGCTTATGAAAATAATGTAAAAAGCAATGAAAAATTAGAATTCTTAGGAGATAGTATTTTAGAATTTATAACAAGTAAATATTTATACAATAATTATTTTAATTTAAAAGAAGGAGAAATGACTAAAGTTAGAGCAACAGTTGTATGTGAAGATAGTTTATATAAGATTGCAGTAAAGCATAATTTTAGTGATTTTTTGTACTTAGGAAAAAGTGAAAGATATAATGAAAGTGGAAAAAAAAGTAAAGCAATACTTGCAGATAGTGTAGAAGCAGTTATTGCAGCTATATATTTAGACTTAGGAATTGAAAAAGCCGAAAAATTTATAATAGATAATTTAAAAGACGAAATAAAAATAGCAAGTCAAAATGTAGGAGAAAAAGATTATAAAACAGTATTGCAAGAGAAACTTCAAATAAATGGGAATGTAACAATAAAATATACAATATTAAAAGAAGAAGGTCCAGACCACGATAAAAAATTTGTATCACAAGTAGAATGTGATGGAAAAGTGTTGGGAATTGGAGAAGGAAAAAGTAAAAAATCATCAGAAATGATGGCAGCAAAACAAGCATTAATGAAAATAAATTAAGAGGAGGGTATATGAAAAAACAATATATAATACCAATATTTATACCACATTTAGGATGCCCTAATGATTGCACTTTTTGTAATCAAAAAAGCATAAGTGGTACAAAACATATGCCAACAAAAGAAGAAATAAAAAATGAAATTGAAAAAAATTTAAAATATTTTAAAGAAGAAGATAAAAATGTTGAAATTGCATTTTTTGGTGGAAGTTTTACAGGAATAGAACCAAAGCTTCAAGAAGAGTTTTTACAAATTGCGAACGAATACATAATATCAAAACAAGTAAATAGCATTAGAATTTCAACTAGACCAGATTATATAAACAAAGACATTTTAAAAATGCTAAAAAAATATCACGTAAAAACTATAGAATTAGGTGTTCAATCTACAAATGACTATATTTTAAAAAAATGTAAAAGAGGACATACTTTTGAAGATGTAAAAAAAGCATCTAAATTAATTAGATGGTATGGATTTAAATTAGGACATCAAATGATGGTTGGACTCCCTGAAAGTACAAAATTAGATGAAATAAATACAGCAAAAGATTTAATAAAACTAAAACCTAAAATTGTTAGAATATATCCGGTATTAGTAATAAAAGGAACTCAGCTTGAAAAAGAATATGAGGAAAAAGAATATGAGCCAATAACTGTAAATCAAGCTGTAGAAAGATGTAAGGAATTAGTATATTTATTTAATAAAAAGAAAATAGAAGTTATAAGAATTGGTTTGCAAAATACAGAAGAAATTACTGATCCAAATGATGAAAAAAGTAGTGTTACTGCTGGCCCATATCATCCTGCGTTTGGACAACTTGTAGAAGATAGTATATGGTATGATAGTATTCTAGATAAAATAAAAGCAGTTAATGTTAAAGTAAAAGATGCTAAACTATATGTAAATCCAGATAATCTAAACAATGCAATAGGACATAAAAAGTCAAACATTATTAATATACAAAAAACATATGATGTAGACCTTAAAGTAGTCGCAGATGAAAAAATAAAACCTGGAAATTCAAAATTAGAAATTGTAAAAACATATGATGATTACCTAGAAGAAATAAGAAAAAAACAAGAAAAAGTAAAAAGCTAAAATTTGTATAAAAAAGCCTATAATGTAAATAATTACATTATAGGCTTTTTTCTGAAAATATAAATATTGAAATGTATATATATAATTTTTCGTAATGAACGCTGTGGGGACCGACAAATTAGATACTGTTTCTGGCTAATGTAATTAGGCAGATTACAGTATCTATGCAGTTGGGGGTGATATGGAGAAAAATTATATATATACATTTCTATAAAATAATATTTCTGTGAGGTATTTATGCAAAGAAAAAATAAAAGAATAATATTAATCATAAAAAAATACATTTTTGAACTTATGCAAATCATATTAGGGACAGCATTAATGGCATTAGGAGTTTCACAATTTTTACTCCCAAATCAATTATCATCTGGAGGATTTTCTGGAATTGCAACAATAACATACTATTTATTAAATCTGCCTATGGGTACAGTTATTTTAGCTTTAAATATACCACTATTTATACTTGCTTTTTTTAGAATAGGAAAAATCTTTTTTGCAAAAGCAATTATTGGAACAGCTTTACTTTCTGTGTTTATTGATATGTTTGACAAATTTAATTCTTTAACTAATGATAGATTTTTAGCTTGTATATATGGTGGAATAATAACTGGTCTTGGAACTGCATTAATACTAAAAGCTAACGCATCTACAGGTGGAAGTGACCTTTTAAGTTATATTATAAAAAGTTATAAAAAAACAGTAACTACAAGTAGCATTATTGTTATATTTGATACGATAGTAATACTATTAAATGTTATATTTTTTAAAAAATTAGAGGTAGGTTTTTATTCTGCAATTTCAATATATATTATGGGAAAAGTGCTAGATATAGCTTTTGAAGGAATAGATTTTTCAAAAATGATACTTATTGTTTCAGATAAGTATAAAGAAATTGCAAAAGAAATAGGAAAAGAATTAAAAAGAGGTAGTACAGGATTTTATTCTAAAGGAATGTACACAGATGAGGAAAAAATGACATTACTTTGTGTTGCATCAAGAAATGAAGTTGTCAAAATAAAATTAATTGTAAACAAAATAGACCATAAAAATTTTATGATAGTATCAAATGCAAGAGAAGTCTATGGTAAAGGATTTAAGACTTAGGACCTATTATATCTTGATTTTTTGTTAAAATTATGTCATAATGTGATATGAAGGGTGATATTTCGAAAATGAAGGAACAAATATTTATACTAGAAAATTATAATTCATTCAATCCAAAGCACATTTTTGAATGTGGACAATGTTTTAGATGGAATTTAAATAATGATGGTAGTTATACAGGTGTATTTAAAAATAATGTTTTAAATGTCAAAAAAGAAGATAACAAAATTGTATTTAAAGGTATGTGTGAGGATAATATAATTAAAATATGTATAGATTATTTTGATTTAGATACAGATTATATAGATATAAAAAAAAGATTATCAAAAATAGATAATAACTTAAAATTAAGTGTTGAATTTGGAGAAGGAATACGAATATTAAATCAAGATCTTTGGGAAGCATTAATTAGTTTTATTATTTCAGCTAATAATAATATACCTAGAATAAAAGGAATAATAGAAAGATTATCTAAAACATATGGAAAGCCAATTATTTGGAATGAATGTACATATTATACTTTTCCCACACCAGAAGAATTGTCAAAAGCAAGTGAGCAAGATTTAAGAAATTTAGGATTAGGTTTTAGAGATAAAAGAGTTTTTGAAACAACTAAAATTATTAATGAAAATAAAGGCTTATTAGATGAGTTAAAACAAGAAGAAAATATTCAAATTCTAAGAGAAAAACTAAATAAATTTCCTGGAGTTGGTCCAAAAGTTGCAGACTGCATAATGCTTTTCTCATTAAAAAAATTTAATGTATTTCCTATAGATGTTTGGGTTAGAAGAGTAATGAATGACCTTTATATAAAAAATGAAGATGAAACAAAAGTTAGCAAAAAACAAATAGAAAAATTAGCGCAAGAAAAATATGGAGATATAGCAGGACTCGCACAGCAATATTTGTTTTATTGGAGAAGAGAAAATGAAGCAGTATAGATATTAAATAATTATAAGGAGAACAAAATGTTAGATGTAATTATAGAAACTTTAATAGATTCATTAAAATTAATACCCTTTTTATTTGTAGCATTTATATTAATTGAATCTATTGAACATAAATTAAATAATAAAAAAATAATCAAAAAATCAGGAAAATTTGGACCACTTATAGGTAGTATTCTAGGAGCATTTCCACAATGTGGATTTTCAGCAGCAATGACAAATTTATATAGTACAAGGATTATTACACTTGGTACATTAATTTCTGTCTATTTATCTACATCAGATGAAATGCTACCAATATTAATATCTGAAAAGGCACCAATTGCTGTAATATTAAAAATAATAGGTTTAAAAGTTTTAATAGGATTTATATCTGGTTTTATAATAGATTTTATTATACAAAAAAGAAAAAAAGCAGACTCCGAGGAAGAAACAATAGAACATTTCTGTGAAAAAGAGCATTGTCATTGTGAGAAAGGTATATTAAAATCTAGTGCTATACATACTTTAAAAATTACATTATTCATATTTATAGTAACATTTATACTAAATACAATACTTCATTATTTAGGAGAAAATATACTTCAAAAAATTTTCTTAAAAGGAAGTATTGGAGGAGTATTTTTAGCAAGTTTAATAGGATTGATTCCAAACTGTGCATCTAGCGTAGCAATAACAACTTTATATTTAGCAGATGCAATAACTTTTGGTGCAACAATGTCAGGATTACTTACTGGAAATGGAATAGGATTACTTTTATTATTCAAAACAAATAAAAATACTAAAGAAAATCTAAAAGTACTAGGACTCATTTATGCAATAGGCGTATTTTGCGGAGCTCTAATAGATGTAATAGGATTAAGGTAAAATTTTAATTTAACACATAAAAATCACCTTTAGAAATATAATTTAAAAGGTGATTTTATTATGAAAAAATCTATTATATCTATAATTTTATGCACATTAATTATAGTGCAAAATATATGCATTTTTTCAAACGATATAGAAGAAGAGTTAGATGGTAAAACTGTAGAAGAAATAATCCAAACCGTAAGTGATATTAAAGAAACACCCAAGATAAATTCTAGAGCTGCTATAGTATTAGAAAGAAATTCAAAAAGAATATTATATGGAAAAAACGAAAATGATAAGAGACCAATGGCCTCTACAACAAAAATAATTACGTCTCTATTGGTAATAGAAAAAGGAAATTTTGATGATACAGTTACAGTATCTAAAAAAGCAGCCGGAACAGGAGGATCAAGATTAGGACTTAAAACTAATGATAAAATTACTGTAAAAAATCTATTGTATGGACTTATGCTAATTTCAGGTAATGATGCTGCAGTTGCACTAGCAGAATATATTGCTGGAGATGTTGCAAGTTTTGCAAATTTGATGAATGAAAAGGCTAAAGAAATAGGACTAAAAAATACGCATTATGTGACTCCGCATGGACTAGATTCAGAAGAACATTATACTACAGCTTATGAGCTAGCAATACTTACAGATTATGCATTAAAAAATCAAACTTTTGCCAACATTGTAAAAACACAAAACTACACTATTACAATAAATGGATATAGTAAATCATTAAATAATACTAACGAATTATTAGGGTACTTAGATGGAGTATATGGTGTAAAAACTGGATTTACAAATGGAGCAGGAAGATGTTTAGTAACAGCCACTAAAAGAGGAGATTTAGATATTATCTGTGTAGTTTTAGGTGCAGATACTAAAAAAGATAGAACACAAGATAGTATTAAATTAATAGAATATACATTTGAAAATTATAAAATGGAAAATTTAAAAAAAATAATACAAGATGAATTTGATAAATGGCAAAGAACCAATAAAATATCGGTATACAAAGGAGTAAAAGAAAATATAGATGTTATATTAGATGAAATTAATATACCATTATATCCTATGCGTATTGATGAAAAGATTGAAGTAAATATTACAGCAAATTATAATTATGAAGCACCAGTAAATATAGGTACAATAATTGGAAAACTTACTGTTACATTAAATAAAGATAATATTTATGAATTTAATATAAAAGCAAAAGAAACAGTAAGAAGAAAAATGATAAAAGATTATTTTAATCAAATAATTGGAAGTTACTGCGATATTTTAAGTAATTATTGTTACAGGATAATAGTTTTAGATAAAAAAATCCCTAAACCCTAGTTGTATGTAACATTTTTGTAACAAAATCTTCATATATTTTTTAAAATAAATATTTTTAAAAGTATATTACATCATATAAACAGCTTCAATTTAAGTATATTTACTTAATTAAAGCTGTTTTTACATATTTTTCTAATAAAAAAAGAAATATATAATATAATCTTCTCTAAAATAATCCTAATACTGTAATATCCTCGTAATGCTATTGTAACGTGCATTTTTAAAGAATATGTAGTATAATTATCACATCAAGAAAGGTGGTGATTTTACATGATATATTCTGAAAAACAATATAAAGAATTAGAAGAACAATTAAAGAAATTGAAAAGAGAAAATGAATTAAAAGAAAAAGAAAATAAATTATTGAAGCAACAAAATAAACAAAAAGATGAAATTATTCATGATTTAGATAAAAACAACTACAAAGGGCAATATGAAACTTTAAAATTAGAAAATATAGAACTCAAAAAAAAACTAAAGATATTCGAAGAAAAATTCGAGATGCAGAGAATCAGCTTAGGAAAAAATAGCAGTAATAGTTGTAAGCCATCATCAACAAATGGCTTTAAAAGAGTTGTTCAAAATAATCGTGTAAAATCTGGAAGAAAACCTGGTAGAGAAAAAGGTCATTTAAAGTCTACTCCGACTGTAAGTAAAACACCAGATGAAGTAGTAAAAGTATCTAGAGTAGCAACATGTACATGTGGTCATAAGACAATAGAGAAAGAAGAAGTATCAAGAGATTTAATATCACTAGAAATAATTGTACATACTACACAGTATAGAGGCAAGAAAACAGTATGTCCATGTTGTAATAAAGAATATATGCCTAAATTTCCAGAACAAGTAAAAAATATAATAAACTATGATGAAGGAATAAAGGCACTGATAGTATACTTAAATTCATATTGTAATGTGCCAAACCAAAAGACAGTAGAACTATTAGGTTTATTAAGCAACGATAAAATAAAGATGTGTCATGGTACAGTTGGAAATACCATAGCTCAATTTAGTAAAAAAAGTAAGCCTATTCTAAAAAAGATGAAACAACAAATCTTAAAGACACCAGTAATTAATGAAGATGAAACACCAATAAAAGTCAATGGCAAGCTTATGAGTGTAATAGGGGTATTTACAAAAGGAATATCATTACTAGAAGCTTTTGAGCATAGAACTCTCGAAAGTTTTGAAGAAATGGGTATTCTTAATAGATATATAGGAACAGTATGTCATGACCATAATAAAATACATGACTCATTTATACAATCAAAACAAGCAGAATGTAATTTTCACATTTTAAGATATTGTAAAGCAGAATATGAAGTACATAAAAGAGAATGTATTAAAAAATTTATGGATTATCTGTTAAGCTTGAGGGATAAAGTTGATGAATATAAATTGGAAGGGAAAACATCTTTCACAGAGAAAGAATACGAAGAAGTAAAAACAAAATACTTAAAATTACTAGACATATGGGATACAGAATTTAAAAAAGATTATGATAAAAAAGAATATTTTGATAGTGAGAGATGTTTAAAAACAAGGCTGAGAGAACGTGTTGATGATCATTTAAGATTTTTAACAGATTTTAGAATTGATTTTACAAATAATTTAGCAGAAAGAGGATTAAGAAAAGTAAAAACGAAATTAAAAATTGCAGGAGGATTTAGGAAATTAGAATTTTCTAGATATTATTGTGATGCAATAAGTATAATAGATACATGTAAGAAGCAAAATATGAATATTGGAGAAACCATAAAAAATATATTTAAAGGAAATAAAAAAATATTTGCTTTTTAAATTAAGCGAACCTTCCTATTTCAAGGAAAGCCCGCTATTTTTTATCTAAAACCTTTATCTTGTAACTAATTATTAAATTCTATTCTCCTATTTATTGACATAAAAACGTATAATGTGATAATATACAGTAAAAATAGGAGAAATTTTTATGTATAGTGTAAATAGTTTAGTGGAAACTAATAAACCAAAAAAAAGAATTAAAATACTAGGAATTAGCATATACAAAATATTAGTTTATTTTATTATTTATAGTGTTGTAGGATACGTTTTTGAAACGTTATTTGGAATTATAACAAAGGGAGTATGGGAGAGCAGACAAAGTTTTTTATATGGACCATTTTGTGGAATATATGGATTAGGAGCTGTTGTATTAATTTTATCTTTGCAATATTTTAATAAAAGTGCAAATAAGCTATTTGTTGGTGGATTTATAGTAGGCTCAATAGTCGAATACTTAGTTAGTTTAGTAGGAGAATTAATTTTTCATGTAAAATGGTGGGATTACTCTCATATGCCTTTAAACATAAATGGGAGAATATGTGTATACTATTCTATTTTTTGGGGACTTTTAGCAGTATATTTTATGATGTCCTTTCATCCCAAAGTAGAAAAGCTTGTTAATCAAATAGAAACTAAAAAACCAATGAAATCTTTAAAAATTATTACAATAGTTGTATCTGTATTTTTACTATTAGACTTTTTAATTACGATGTTTGCATTAAAAGCATTTATTGTTAGAAAAGTATATGAGTATGACTTAAATGTATCAAATAAAGAATATGTAATTAATGATACATATAGCAAAATATATGGTAATGAAAAAGTAGCTAATTTTATTTATAAATATTTTAGCGATAAAAAAATGATTAAGACATTTCCAAATTTAAAAATCCAAGATGTAAATGGAAATATATTATATCTAAATCAATATGTTGGAAATATACAACCATATTATATGAAAATATTTGAAAAAAGAATAGAAAATTAATTGAATAATGAAAATTAAATGATGAATAATGAATAATTTCAAATATGCTTATCTATTAATTAGAAATTATTCATTTTTCATTATTCACTATTAAATATTAATTGCGGTATGAATACACCACACATTTGAATGCATACTCCAATTTGATATTTTTATAAAGCAAGTAATATCAATGTTTACAAGGCACAATATGCAAAAATTAATGTAGTATTAATGTAGATTTTAATATAAAGTGAATTTATTAGCTAAGTAGAAAGTCTATTATATTTATTACTTCTATTCCTTCGATTTGCTTATTTTTTACTTTATCCATTGTTAAAATAACCTTTTTATAATTATCTTTTATAGCGAGCAGTGAATTTTTTTCTCGTTCTTCAACTTTTTCATCTAATATACTTCTTGTTACTTGATAATATATTTTTTCATTTGGTTTAATTGCAATAAAATCTATTTCTATATCATTATATTTTCCTACATAAACTTCATATCCGTCTGCGAAGTAATTCGATATATATTAAATTTTCAAAGCTACTTCCACTATCATAGGATGAAAGTCCGTCTATAATGTTCTTTAATCCATTATCTACAAAATAATATTTTCCTTGTGTTTTTAAAAGTTGCTTTCCCTTTAATTCGTATCTTGGAACTCTATATATAAAATAAGCATTCTCAATCATTCTTAAGTATGAATCCACAGTTTCATTTGTAACTGTACTTCCATTCTTTTGCATAAATTCTGAAATATTATTAGGTGTAGTTAAGTTACCTATGCATGATGCCATATATTTTATCAAATTGTCCAAAAAAACAACGTCTTTTATTTTATTTCTACCTATAACATCTTTTTTTAGTACAACTTCTTTAATGTCCGTTAAATAGTTAATAATCATTTCTTCATTATCATTCATATTAACAATCATCGGCATTCCACCAAATTTTAAATATTTATCGAATTTATCATATTTATCTGCATCTTCTTTGAAAGGATATTCTTCTATAAATTCTTTGAAGGAAAATGGATATATTTTTATTGTTAAAACTCTACCAGCAAGTAATGTAGTTAATTCACTTGATAAAAGGTAAGCATTTGAACCTGTAATATAAATATCACAATCAATATCAACCAATAATGAGTTTACTGCCTTTTCCCAGCTTTCTACATTCTGAACTTCATCTAACAAAATATAATTTTTACCTTTTGAAATATGGCTTTTTATGTAAGAGTATAAATCTTTGTAGTTTTTTATAGCATACCAATCCGCACTTTCAAAATTCATAAAGATTATATTTTTTTCTGGTATTTTTTGTGAGATTAAATATTCTCTATATTGCAATAATAATGTGCTTTTTCCACTTCTCCTAACTCCAGTTATAACTTTTATTAAATTTAAATCTTTACTTTTTATTAATTGGTTTAAATAATATTCTCTTTTTAACATAGTTTTCCTCCACTAAAATGTATATCAAATACTTTAATTTTATTTTACAATACTATTTTGATTTTGTCAAGTTTTACGTTTATAAACGTAAAACTTATAAAAATTACATTTTTTACGTTTATATATATTATATGTAAATTTTTTGCTTATTATTCTAAACTTAATTTCTGAAATAAAATCAGGTTTACTATTCGCATAATTTGCTTCATTAATATTTGAACCTATACTAGTAGCACTTTTAATAATTTGCTTAGAAATAATTGTTTCTTTCTTTTCTTTTAATAAAAATTTTTGTAATTTGATAATTTCAGATGCAAAATTTAATGACTGTTCTAGTAATGGATTTTCCTTCATAGAATAAAACCTTTCTTTGAAAGTTGTATAAAAATATATATAGAATATTAAAAATTTAATGAATAATGAAGATTGAATAATTAATAATGAATAATTCCAAATGTGCTTCTCTATTAATTAAAGCTTATTCATTTTTCATTATTCACTATTAAATATTAATTGCGGTGTGAATACACCGCACATTTGGAGGCGTACTCCGGTTTAATATTTTTGAAGTTATAGTAATATCAACACTTTTAAGATACAGGAAGCAATTTTTAATGTAACTGGGATTGCGTTTATATATTTTAAAAATATAATTACTTGAAAAATATTGACTACATATCGATATTTTGATAAAATATGTATATAATATTTATGGGGGTGTTTAGTATGCCAATTATTAGACCAAGTTCTGATTTGAGAAATAATTATAATGAAATTTCCACAATTTGCCATC
>CANQMG010000004.1 GCA_947624925.1 uncultured Clostridia bacterium
ACTATCTGTTAATGCTTTTATTACATCAGTAATATTAAAATAATATTCTTCTTTATCTGCATTCCAAATACTTCGTATTTCATATCCTTCAAAAATATTTGATATGATTTTTAATTTATTATTTTCCATTAAATATCCCTCCTCGTATACTTGTTTTAATATTATTTGCGAACATTTGTATTGTAGCATTTTTTGATTACATATTCAATATTTTTACAAAAAAATATTGATTTTTTACACTAAAAAAGAAGTGTCATCCATTTTATTTTGGATACACTCCTTATTTTTCAATAGTTTTCAATTATATTTTTATAATTTGGATGGCAAACTTATTTTTGACACCTATTTTTCAAATTGTTGAAATTTTTGTAATAAGCTATTTAAGCATTCTTTCCACAACAATTTTTGTATTTCTTCCCACTTCCACAAGGACAAGGATCATTTCTTCCCACTTTCGGTGTTGTATTCTTTACAGGTTGAGAATTTTTAGTTGTATTGTCTAAGTCATTTAAGTTTTCTAATGATTCACTTGTTATTCTTGCTGTTTCTTCTCTTTTTAAGTTTTGTGCTTTTTGTATATTTAAAAGTAATTTTACGACATCAAATTTAATATCTTCTACCATTTGATCAAACATGTCAAATCCTTCTATTCTATATTGAACTACTGGATCTTTTTGACCATAAGCTCTTAGACCTATTCCATCTTTTAATTCTTCCATAGCATCTATATGATCCATCCATTTTTGATCAACTACTTTTAGCATTACAACTCTTTCTAGTTCTCTTAAATCATTTTCTCCAAAATTTTTTTCTTTTTCTTCATATTTATTTAATGTTATTTCTAATAATTTTTGTTCTAAATCATCAGCACTTTTGTAATCTAATTGGTCTAAATCTGTTATTCCTAAAATATCTTTAACTTCAAGATTTAATCCTTCTTTATTTATTTCTCCATTGTTATTATATCTTTGTACAATACTTTCTACAACTGAAGTTATCATTTTTATTATATTATCTTTCATATTTTCGCCATCTAGAACTTGCTTTCTTTGTTTGTATATTATTTGTCTTTGTGTATTCATTACATCATCAAATTTTAACACATGTTTACGCATTCCAAAATGCTTACTTTCTACTCTTTTCTGAGCTTTTTCAACAGCACCAGAAATTAATCCATGTTGTATAGGCAAATTTTCATCTGCTCCTAATGAATCATATACATTTGTTATCATATCACCGCCAAATATTTTCATTAAATCATCATCAAGTCCTATATAAAATCTAGATTCACCTATATCTCCTTGTCTACCACTTCTTCCTCTTAACTGATTGTCTATTCTTCTTGACTCATGTCTTTCAGTACCAATAATTTTTAGTCCACCTGCATCAATTACTTTTTGTTTTTCTACATCTATAACTTCATCATATTTTTTCTTTAATATATCAAACTCATTTCTTGCTTTTAATATTTCTTCATCATCTGTTTCATTATGTGCATTAGATTGTTCAATTAACTCGTCATTGTATCCTTTTTTTCTCATTTCTTGTTTTGCTAAATATTCGCTATTTCCACCAAGCATAATATCTGTACCACGTCCTGCCATATTAGTTGCAATTGTAACTGCACCATATTTACCAGCTTGTGCAATTATTTCTGCCTCTTTCTCATGATATTTAGCATTTAATACTTCATGCTTTATTCCTTCTTTTTTTAGTATATTACTTAGCTTTTCAGATTTTTCAATTGAAACTGTACCAACTAGAACTGGCTGACCTTTTTTATTACTTTCTTTTATATCTTCTACTACAGCTCTAAATTTTGCATTTTCATTTTTATAAATTACATCATTATTATCTATTCTTCTCATTGGCTTATTTGTTGGAATAGATATAACATCTAAATTATAAATTTCTCTAAATTCTGATTCTTCTGTCATAGCTGTACCAGTCATTCCGGCAAGTTTATCATACATTCTGAAATAATTTTGAAAAGTTATTGTAGCTAAAGTTTTAGACTCATCTGCGATATTTACTTTTTCTTTTGCCTCAATTGCCTGATGTAATCCATTGTTATACCTTCTTCCATACATTATTCTTCCTGTAAATTCATCAACAATTAAAACTTCACCGTCTTTAACTATATAGTCTATATCCTTTTTCATTATTCCATGTGCTTTTAACGCCTGATTAATATGGTGAACAATATCTGAATTCTCTAAATCATTAAGATTACCAACTCTAAATTCTTCCTCAGCTTTTTTTATACCTTTTTGAGTTAAAACAGCAGATTTTGCTTTTAAATCTATTACATAATCATATTTTTCATTATCCTCAGCTTGTTCTATATCTTTTACGTCTTCTTCAACTATAACTTTAGGTGTTAACCTTCTCACAAAATCATTAGCTTTTTTATACAATTCTGATGATTTATTTGCTCTACCAGAAATAATAAGCGGTGTTCTAGCCTCATCTATTAAAATACTATCTATCTCGTCCACTATTGCGTAATTTAAACCTCTTTGAACTGCTTGTTCTTTATATATAACCATATTATCTCTTAAATAGTCAAAACCATATTCATTGTTTGTACCATAAGTTATATCACAATTATATGCTTCTTTTTTTGCTTTAGGGTCCATTCCACTTATACAAAGTCCAACACTTAATCCTAAAAATTTATAAAGTTTTCCCATCCATTCGCTATCTCTTTTAGCTAGATAGTCATTTACAGTTATTACATGAACGCCTTTACCTGTTAGAGCATTTAAATAAACTGGCAAAGTAGCAACTAATGTTTTACCTTCTCCTGTTTTCATTTCTGCAATTCTACCTTGATGAAGTATTATACCTCCTATTAATTGAACATCAAAATGTCTCATTCCTAAAACTCTTTTTGAACCTTCTCTTACAACTGCAAAAGCTTCTGGCAAAATATCATCCAAATTTTCTCCTTTATCTAGTCGTTGCTTAAATTCAATTGTTTTATTTTGCAATTCTTTATCTGTAAGTTTAGATATCTTTTCTTCTAAATTATTTATTTTGGTTACAATTGGCATAACTCTTTTTACTTCTTTTTCGCTATATGTACCAAAAATTTTATCAAATATTCCCATTTTATATTTGCCTCCTAATTTATATTGTACAAGTAATATATCATTATTTTACACATTTATCAAGGTTATTATATTAATTTATATTTTATATTAATTTCATTAAGAATTTCTTCATTACAATATATTGTTCCACAATCTAGTTTTTCTCCATTATTTAAGACTTGTACTTTAGTATTATTTTTTTCTCCTGAGAAAAATCTTAACATTCCTTTTAGTTTATTTCGTTCTTCATTGTCTAATTTTGTTATATCTATTAATATAGTATTTTCTTTTTTTACTCCAAAATCTTGTATAGATTTAGCAACAATTTTTACATCTTCATCTTCTCTAATACTCAATCTTCCTTCTACAATAACTATATTATCTACCATTAATGAATTTACAGCATTTTGATATGCACTTTCAAATACAATTACTTCTGCTGTTCCATATAAATCTTCAATTGTTATAAATGCCATTAATTTGTTATTTTTTGTATATTTCTTTTTTATATTACTTATTATTCCTGCGTATTTTACTATTTGTCCATCACTATAATTTGTATGTCCAGAACTTTCTAATTCTTCTTTTATTTCTATCATTTTCATTGTATTTATATTAGTTTGTTCTTCTATCTGCTCTCTTATTTTATAAAGTGGATGACCTGATATATATATGCCTAACATTTCTTTTTCCATAGATAATAATTCTTTTTCGCTATATTCCTCATATTCTGTAATTGTATATTGTAGTTCTTCTTTTTCTTCTTGTTCAAAACTACTTAAGTCAAACATACTTACTTGTCCTTTTAAGCTTTTTCTATTTGTATCTTGTATTGTGTCTATTATCTTTTCGAAATTTTCTAATAATGTCCTTCTATTTTTTCCCAAATTATCAAATGCTCCAGCTTTTATTAAACTTTCTATACATTTTTTATTAACAGCTTCTCCTTGTATTCTTTCACAAAAATCTATTAGATTTTTAAATTCTCCATTATCTACTCTTTCTTTAACAATTGCATCAATTGCTACTATTCCTACATTTTTTATACTTCCTAGTCCAAATCTAATTTTCCCGTCATATACTGTAAATCTTGTTGAACTTTTATTAATATCTGGTTTTAATATATCTATATTTAGTTTTTTACATTCATCTATATATAATGGTATTTTATCTAAATTACCTAAAAAGCTATTTAAAGTTGCTGCCATAAATTCTTCTTTATAATATGCTTTTAAATACGCTGTTCTATATGATACTACTGCATATGCAGCTGCATGAGATTTATTAAAAGCATATTTTGCAAATTCAGCCATTTCATCAAATATTTTATTTGCAGATTCTTTGTCTATTCCATTTCTTACACAACCTGGGACAATAACATTTCCATTATCATCTACTTGACCATTTATAAATATTTCTCTTTCTTTGGCCATTATATCTAACTTTTTCTTTCCCATTGCTCTTCTAACTAGGTCTGCTCTTCCTAATGAATATCCAGCTAAATCTCTTACTATTTGCATTACTTGTTCTTGATATACCATACAGCCATAAGTTACCTTAAGTATTGGCTCTAACGCAGGATGTGTGTACTCTGCATGTTCTGGATTTAATTTATTTTTTATATATCTTGGTATTTGGTCCATTGGACCTGGTCTATATAGTGAAACTCCTGCAATAATATCTTCTAGGCTATCAGGTTTTAATTCTTTCATAAAGTTAGTCATTCCGGCACTTTCGAATTGAAATATTCCAACTGTTTTTCCATCTCCCCAAAGCTTATAAACATTTGGATCATTCATTTTATTATCAAATTTTACATCTATTCCTCTATTTTGTTTTATTAATTTTATTGCATCTGCAATTACTGTTAATGTTCTTAAGCCTAAAAAATCCATTTTTAACAATCCTAATTCTTCTAGAATTGTCATTGTATATTGTGTTGATATAGCTCCATCATTTACATATAACGGTACATATGTATCAACAGGGTCTTTTGTAATAACAACTCCACAAGCATGTGTAGATGCTTGTCTTGGCATACCTTCAAGTCCCATTGCTATATCTAATAATTTTTTTATTTCTTCATTACCCTCATATAAATCTTTTAATTCTTTATTTTGTTCTAGTGCTTTTTTTATAGTTATATGAATTTCCATAGGTATCATTTTTGCAAGTTTGTCTGCTTCTGCATATGGAATATCTAAAGCTCTTCCAACATCTCTTATTACCATTCTTGCTGACATTGTACCAAATGTAATTATTTGAGATACATGATCTCTGCCATATTTTCTTGCTACATAATCAATAACTTCTTGTCTTCTTTCATAACAAAAATCAACATCAAAATCCGGCATACTTATTCTTTCTGGATTTAAAAATCTTTCAAACAATAAGTTATATTTTATTGGGTCAATATCTGTTATTTCTATTGCATATGCAACAATTGAGCCTGCTCCAGAACCACGCCCTGGCCCAACAGGAATTCCATTTGATTTTGCATAATGTATGAAATCCCAAACAATTAAAAAATAGTCTACATATCCCATTTTTTTTATTACAGAAATCTCATATTCTAGTCTTTCCATTATTTCTTTTGATGGATTTTGACCATACCTATTTTTTATACCATCATAACAAAGTTTTAAAAAATAGTCATAGTGTGTATCATACCCTTCTGGAACTTCGTAATTTGGAAGGATTGTATGTCCAAATTCGAATTCAACATTACATTTATCTGCAATTTTAACAGTATTTTCTATAGCTTCTGGTATATTAGGGAAAAATTCTTTTACTTCTTCAGTACTTTTTAAATAAAAATCATCTGTTTCAAATCTCATTCTATCTATGTCTGTCATTTTCTTTCCCGTTTGTATGCAAAGCAATACTTCATGGTTATATGCATCTTCTTTTCTTGAATAATGTGCATCATTTGTTGCAACCAATGGGATATCAAGTTTTCTAGATAATTCTACTAATTTTTGATTTACTAATGCTTGGTTTGCTAGTGTATTGGTTTGTATTTCTAAATAATAGTCTTCTCCAAATAAATTTTTATACCACTTAGCTATTTCTTCTGCTTTTTGCATATCGCCTTTTAAAATCGCTTGTGGCAAACTTCCGGCTAAACAAGCACTACAACATATAAGCCCTTTATGATACTTTTCTAAAACTTCCAAATCTATTCTTGGTTTATAATAAAAACCTTCTGTAAATCCTATAGAAACCATTTTACTTAAGTTTTTGTAACCTTCATTATTTTTTGCAAGTAATATTAAATGATTATATTTATTATCTATATTAGGTTCTTTATCAAATCTCGTTCTTGGTGCTACGTACACTTCACATCCAATAATGGGCTTTATACCTTCTTTTTTACAGGCTTTATAAAATTCTATTACCCCATACATAACGCCGTGGTCTGTAATTGCAATAGCATCCATTCCCATCTCTTTAGCTCTTATTGGTAAGTCTTTTATTCTATTTGCTCCGTCTAATAGACTGTATTCACTATGAACATGTAGGTGCACAAATTCTCCCATTATACAATTCTCCCTTGCTTATTTTAAATTGAATAACTACATAATTTTTTTCTTTAGGATATAAAATAGTATATTTCATATTTATAAAAAAATCAACTATCAAAAAATTTATTTTTTTATTGACTTTTTGATTAAACATTATTATAATACATTTATATTATTTAGGAAGGAGGGAAAATATGTCAACTGATTTTGAAACTAATCTTTTTAAGAAGTTAGATGCTTTCGAAGATGGCATTTCTAAAAAATTCAAAATTATTGAAGACAGTGTATCAGAAAAATTCAATGTTTTTGAAGATGGTATATCAGAAAAATTCAATGTTTTTGAAGATGGTATTTTAAAAAAATTCAACGTTTTTAAAGATGATATTTCTGAAAAGCTTAAAGTTTTTGAAGATGGTATTTTAAATAAATTTGATAATCTTACAACTCAATTTAATAATCTTCAAACTAATTTTGATAATCTTTCAGCTAGTTTCGCAAAACTTTCAGAACAGGTTAATGAAAATACAGCTAAAATTGATAAGCTTTCAGAACAAGTCAATGAAAATACAGCTAAAATTGATAAGCTTTCAGAACAAGTTAATGAAAATACAGCTAAAATTGCTAGGCTTTCAGAGCAAGTTAATGAAAATACAGCCAAAATTGATAGGCTTTCAGAGCAAGTTAATGAAAACACAGCTAAAATTGATAAGCTTTCAGCTAATTTTGCTAAACTTTCAGAACAGGTTAATAAAAATACAACTAAAATTAATGAATTATCATCTAAAATTAACAATATAGAAATTGAACTAAAAGATACTCAAGATATTGTAACAAGAAATAATAACATCTTAGCTAGACATGAAGTTGAATTTGAAAAAAAGCTAAATGCACTATTTGATTCATTCTCTGTAAATACAGATAAACATGATGTATATGATAAGTCAATATCTTCTTTAAATTCAAAATTTTATAATCATGATATTAGAATTTCTGCTTTGGAAGATTTTGTTATGAAGAAAACAAGTTAATATCTAACTTTCAAAATAATTTTAATCCAAAATCCAACTTATATAAGTTATTATATTTAAATAATTTATATAAGTTGGATTTTGGATTTATAATTAAATTTTACTTAATATCTATTTTAATGCTTCATCTAATACTTTTGCTAAGTATTTCATACTAGTTAAACATTGCTCCAAAGTATTTCCTGTTGCACCAACTTCTATTATTGAGGCCGCATTTGTTACATGTTGATTATACCTAGCATCTCTTAATATTATTGGTCTAAACAATCCTGGATATAATTCGTTTGCTTTTTCTTGTATCTTCACAGCAAATTTCAAATTTTCCTTCCAATTCTTATGTGATGCTCCTCCACCAGATGTTCCTATTACAAACATTATTTGTGCAGCATAATCATCTCCTATTTTTACAGTTGGAGCATATTCCGACATACTGCCTACTGCATCTCTATGCAAATCAAATACAATTTGTGTATCTGGATTATTTTTTAATTCTTTATTAATTGTTTCTAATGATCTATCATATGAACCATTATAAGCTGGATAATCGTGTTTCGTTTTATTGTGAACTACATTAAATCCATATGTTTCTAAATATTTTTGAAGCTCATCACCAACTCTAGAAACAGAATAATTTAAATCTGTTGTTCTATAGTTTCCCGTAGCTTTATATTTAAATCTATCTGTAGCAGTATAGCTTTCACACGTATGAGTATGATATATAATAACATCTTTTTTATTATCAATATTAAAATTGTCAGATGTTAGCATATCATCTGTTAATTTAAACTTAGTTTGATTCTTTACTTCAATTGTATTATATTTGTTTGTATAACTTGCATTTATATTATTATCAGTTATAATTTTGGTTTCTACATTTGTTTGTGCTAATATAACTTCTTCATTGTAATTACTTGTATTTTCTTTTTCATCTTCATCTTTTTTAGCAATATTCTCTTCATTATTTTCTACTAGTTCTTGATTTTCTTTATTATTAATTTCAATGCCATTTAAAATACTCATTTGATAACCCAATATTCTTTTTACATTATTTCCACTTCGTGTTGTAGTTAATATATAATCTTCATATTCTTCTATATTTATATTTTGATTATCTTTAATATTTACAACAGGCATTGCAATTTTTAAGCAATTTAAAAAATCAAAATTAAATATAGAACTTACTGAAGAATCTATACTTTTTTCTATTTTACTGTTTAAATTTTTTTCTTTATATTCATTTAAAAATCTAGCAGAAGATATAACAATTAATATTGTCATTAATATTCCTACTAGATATTTAAATATATCCTTTAAATTTACAATTGCTATCATAATTTCTCCTTTGTCCTATAATATATATATTATAAGATTAGGATAAATATGATTGTTAATTTATATATTATTTAAAATTTCTTTTACATTTAAATCTATTTGTATAACTTTACCAGTATCCATATTTTTTAATTGTACTTTTTTACTCTTTAGTTCTTCATCTCCTATAACTATAAGATATTTAGCACCTATTTTATTAGCATATTTAAGTTGAGCATTGAAGCTCCTATCTGAAATATTAGTTTCAACAATCTTACCACTATTTCTTAATTCATTAGCAAGCATTGTAGTAGCATATATAAATTGTTCGTTTGTAGTTGTTAATAGATAAATATCAGGTTTTTGTGTTTCTTGCTTTTTATATTCTTGTAATAACAAAACTATTCTATCCATTCCTAATCCAAATCCAACTGCTGGAGTAGATGTTCCACCTAATGTTTCTACAAGGCCATCATATCTACCTCCACCACCTACAGCAAGATTTAAATCCTCTGAAATAAATTCAAATACAGTTTTATTATAATAGTCTAATCCTCTTACAATACTTGAGTCAATTTCATATTTAATATTTAAATTATCTAACATAAATTTAAGACTTTCAAAATACTTCTTACAATCATCACATAAATAATCTAAAATTGTTGGTAAACCATTTTTAACATCTTGGCATTTTTCTTGCTTACAATCAATTATTCTCATAGGATTTTTATTATATCTAATCTTGCAATCTTCACACATTCCATCAATTTTATCTGCTAAATATTCTTTTAATGCTTTTACATACTTTGCTCTACATTCTTTGCACCCTATTGAATTAATTTTTAACGTTAGTTTATCTAATACTCCTAATTTTTCAAATAACTTGCATGCTATGGAAATTACTTCTACATCAGTTAAAACACTGCTACTTCCAAACATTTCTACACCAAATTGACTAAATTCTCTATATCTTCCTTTTTGCATTTTTTCATATCTATACATACTACCTGTATACCATAGTTTAACAGGTGATGTTCTTGATGAAAATCCATTTTCTATGTATGCTCTTACTACACCAGCTGTAAGTTCTGGCCTTAGTGTTATACTTCTTCCACCTTTATCTAAAAAAGTATACATCTCTTTACTTACAACATCTGTTTCATTTCCAACTCCTCTTGCAAAAAGTTCAGTCGCCTCAAAAATTGGTGTCCTTATTTGCTTTATATTATAAGTGTTACATATTTCTTTTATATTTTTTTCTATTTCTTCCCAAATTTCCATTTCTTCAAAAAATATATCTTTTGTTCCCTTTTGTTTTTGTATCATATTCCTAACTCCTTTCTTGGTTTTAATTCTTTATATATTGGTTTTTCTTCATATATCATCGTTTCTAATCCATGTCCTGGATACACTATTGTATCTTCAGGTAAAACAATTAATTTATTTGTAATAGAGTCTATAATATTTTCAAAACTTGAAGTCGGTAAATCTGTTCTTCCCCATGTTCCCCTAAACAATGTATCACCAGAAAAAAGAATTTTTTCTTTTTCACAATATAAACAAGAACTCCCGGCATGTATGTCCTGGTGTATGAATTACCTTTAACTCTATGTTACCAACATGTATTAAATCATTATCATCTACTCTTGAATCTGCCTCTAGTTCTATTATTCCCATTCCAATATAATCACCTAAATTTACATCTGGATTATTCAAATTTTCCGCATCATTTCTATGTATTAATATTTTTCCTCCTAAATTTTGTTTAACAGCAGTTACAGCTCCAATATGATCTGCATGGCAATGTGTTATATAAATATATTTATTTTTGCATTTTAATACATTTAAAACCATATTTGTTATTATTTCAGTATCACCAGCAGGATCTATTATCATACATTCCTTTTTTTCTTCATCTGCAATTATATAGCAATTAGTTTTCTCAAAATAATTAGTTTTTATCTTAAGTTTTTTTAATATCATATTTATATATAATCTCCTTTTAAAAAATAAAATTTATTTTCTACGTTTTACTTCATAAACACTATCAACTTTTCTTAATGCCTTTAAAATCTTATTTAATTCCTCAATATTTTGTACATCTACAGTAATCTCAGTAATTGCAATTTTTTCTTTATTTGCCCTACAATTAATTTCAACAAGTTTTGTTTTCATATTGTTTATTTCTTTAACTATATCTGCTAATAGTCCATTTCTATCATTGGCAAATACTTCTATTTCAACAGTATATACAGAATTTTTGGCTTCATCAAACCATTCTACATCAATAATTCTATTTTCTTCTTCTATTAATTCCTTTACATTTACACAATTTTTTCTATGTACTGATACTCCTCTTCCCTTTGTAATATAACCTATTATTTCATCTCCTGGAACAGGATTACAACATTTAGAAATTTTAACAAGACAATTATCTATTCCTTTTACAATAATACCATTATTAGGTTTATTTTTATTAGTCCTTCTATTATTAGCTAGTGCTTCAATTTTTTCTTCTAAATCTACATCTTTATGGTCTTTTCTATATTCAACTAGCATTCTAGAAATGATTTTAGAAGGTGAAATCGCTCCAAAGCCAATAGCAGAATACATATCATCATTTGATGCATATTTATATCTATTAAGTGCAGCATTTATATATTCTTGTTTATATAAATCAGAATAATTTATACCAATTCTTTTAATTTCTTTTTCTAGAATTTCCTTTCCTTTTACAATATTTTCTTCTCTTTGTTCTTTCTTAAACCATAATTGAATTTTATTTTTAGCTTGACTACTTTTTATAAATTTAAGCCAATCTCTACTAGGTCCTTTTGGGCTATCAGATGTTATTATTTCAACAATATCTCCATTTTTTAATTTAGTAACTATAGGCATCATCTTGCTATTTATTTTACATCCTATCATTCTATGTCCAACTTGTTCATGTATAATATAAGCAAAATCAATAGGTGTGCTTCCTTTAGGTAATACCTTTATATCACCTTTAGGCGTAAAAACATATACTTCGTCTTCAAATAGCTCCGTTTTTAACGTATTTAAAAATTCTTCTGGATCCTGCATATCTTTTTGCCATTCTAAAGACTCTCTTAGCCATGCAAGTTTATCATCTGTTACAACAACATTAGATTTTTCATTTTTATTTGCTTCTTTGTATGCCCAATGTGCTGCAATACCAAATTCAGCAACTCTATGCATATCAAATGTACGAATCTGTACTTCAAAGGGTGTTCCTTTTGGACCAATTAAAGTTGTATGTAAAGATTGATACATATTTGCTTTTGGAACAGATATATAATCTTTAAATCTTCCTGGCATTGGATTATATAATTCATGTACTATTCCAAGAGCAGCATAACAATCTTTTACAGAATTTACAATAATTCTCATTGCAAATAAATCATATATTTGGTCCAAAGTTTTATTATCTCTTTTCATTTTTCTATATATACTATATAAATGTTTTGCACGTCCTGAAACTTCTGCATCAATATGCTGTTCTTTTAATTTCTGTCTAATTTCATCCATTATATTTTCTATAAATTTAAGTCTTTCATCTCTTTTTTTATCTAATCCTTCAACAATTTCTCTATATTCTTCTGGATATAGATACTTAAAAGACAAATCTTCAAGTTCCCATTTTAAAGAATACATACCTAATCTGTTTGCAAGAGGAGCATACAAATCCATTGTTTCCTTTGCATTAGCAATTTGTCTATCTCTAGTTAAAAACTTTAGTGTTCTCATATTATGAAGTCTATCTGCAAGCTTTATAAGAATTACTCTAATGTCCTTTCCCATAGCTAAAAACATTTTTCTATAGCCCTCTACTTGTTGTTCTTGCTCACTTGTATATTGTAGCTTACCTAATTTTGTAACTCCCTCTACCATTGATGCAATCTCTTCACTAAATTCTCTTGCAATATCTTCATGAGTTACATCTGTATCTTCTACTAAATCATGTAATAAAGCTGCACAAATTGTTGCATCATCTAATTCTATATTTGCTAATATATATGCTACTTGCAATGGATGTATAATATATGGCTCACCAGATTTTCTAAGTTGATTTCCATGATGAGTATTTGCATAATTATATGCTTTTAATATTAAATTTGTATTTGATTTTTTATTATTTTTTTTCATCACATCCAAAATATCATCAATTTGGACTTCTTTTACTTTTGACATATTACTCACCTTTAATTATATTGATTTCATAATATCTTTTAAATTAAATTGTATTATGTTATTTCCATTGAAATTATTTATTTCTAAAGTTCCAACAATATCAATTTTATCTCCTATTCGATATTGATCTACTAAATGTCCCATATTAAATCCTATAGCATTTACTATATTATTCTTATTTTCTTCTTTTAAGGTTAGTTTCAAATGTTTTCCTTCTGTTAGTGCTCTTATTGAATCAATTTTTAAATGCTTGTATGAAAATAAAGGACATTTATTTCCTTCTCCAAATGGTTCTAATAATTTTAATTGCTCAATGTTTTCTATAGTTAAAATTTTATCAGTAATGTTTTTGTCTATATTTATAATAGGTACAATATCCTTTACATCTGCATTTTCTACTTCTTTTTCAAAACTTTTTTTAAATGAATCAAAATTAGATTTTTTAACACTAAGGCCTATTGCCATTTCGTGTCCACCATATTTTTCTAAGTACATACTTGAATTGCATAAAGCCTTGTGAAGGTCGAAGCCTGGTACACTTCTTCCTGAACCTTTTCCATCTTCTTCTGAAAAACAAACAAGAATACTTGGCTTAAAATATAGTTCTGTTATTTTCGATGCTACAATTCCTATAACTCCATGATGCCAATTATCTCCAGAAAGAACTATACAATCCTTTTTATCTAAATTTTCTTTTTTTATCATTTCTAAAGCATCCTCAAATATTCTTTTTTCTATTTCTTGTCTATTTTTATTATATAAATTCAAATTATCAGTTAGTCTTTTAGCTTCTCCTAAATCAGTTGTTAAAAATAGTTCTAATGCCTCATCTGCATGTCCCATTCTTCCACATGCATTTATTCTAGGCGCTATTCCAAAAGAAATACTAGAAGAATCTATTTTTGCATAACCAACACTACTTAATAATACTTGCAAGCCAATGTTTTTGGTTACATTTATTAATTTTAATCCTAATTTTGTTATTACTCTATTTTCATCAACCAAAGGAACTATATCTGAAATAGTGCCAATACATACTAAATCTAAAAATTTTAAGTACTCTTTTTCATCAAGTCCTAAATTTATTGATATAGCTTGTATTAATTTAAAAACAACTCCAACTCCTGCAAGCTGTGAAAATGGATAATCACTTGTTTTAATTTTAGGATCTATAACTGCAATCCCATTTGGAAGTTCATCTAATGGTTCATGATGATCAGTTACAATTGTTTCTATTCCTAAACTATTTGCAAATTCTATTTCATCTAGTCCAGAAATTCCACAATCTACAGTTATCATTAATTTATATCCTAACTCGTGGATTTCTTTAATAGCATCATAATTCAATCCATAACCTTCTTCTAATCTATTAGGAATATATGGTTTAACTTTTAATCCTCTTTGCTCTAAATATTTCTTTAAAACAGCTATGCTTGTTATTCCATCTACATCATAATCTCCATATATTATTATATCTTCTTTATTTTCTATTGCTATTTTTATTCTATCTACAGCTTTTTTCATATCTGGTAATAAAAAAGGGTCATAAAAATCGTTTCTTGTAGGATATAAAAACTTTCTAATATCATCATCTTTTTTTATATTTCTATTTACTAAAACGGTAGCTATTAATTCATTTAAATTAAAATCTTTCTCTATTCTTTCTATATCATTTATATCTGATTCATAATACTCCCATTTTTTATTCATACAAATTCTCCTAAAATAAACATTTAACAATATTTTACAACAATTACTATTTTTTTACAATACAAATAAAAAGAAAATTTTTAAAGAATGTTTTTATTTCTATATATTTTCATATAAGAATACACAAAAACGACTATCAATTATAATAGCCGTTTTGTTATTTATATCAAAAACATTACATTTTCAATTTAATATTTCTCCTTCTTCTATCTTATTTCCTCTTAGGTAATCTTTTATATTCATTTTTTTTGAATTTTCACCTTGAATTTCTTCTACACTTATAATTCCATTTTTTGTCTTAATATATAAACCTCTTTTATCATTAGAAATTAATACCTGACCGTTTTGTTTGTTTTTCAGTTCTACATTTGGCATAAACACATAAAAATCTTCTTCAGTTATATTAGTAACTTTCCACAACTTTATTTTTTTATCATTTAAAAATGTGTAAGCACCCATAATTGGATTTAGACCTCTTACTAAATTTTTTATTTCATTAGCATTTTTATTCCAGTCTATTTTAGCCATTTCTTTATTAAGCATTGGAGCCAATGTAAATTCAGATGGTTGTTTTTCTCTTGGAGCATTGCCTTCTTCAATTAATTTCATTGTTTTAACTAAAGTCTGTGCACCTATCTTTGATAATCTTTGCCATAATTCTCCTGTTGTTTCATCTTCACCAATGGTTACTTCTTCTCTTAAAATCATATCACCTGTGTCCATACCTTCATCCATATACATAGTTGTTATACCAGTAATATTTTCGCCATTTATAACTGCCCATTGAATTGGTGCAGCCCCTCTGTATTTTGGAAGTAATGATCCATGCACATTAATAGAACCATATTTAGGAATATCTAACAATTCTTTAGGTAATATCTTTCCATATGCTACTACACAAATTACATCTGGATTTAAGTATTTAATTTCATTTATAAATTCTATATTATTTCTAACCTTTAAAGGTTGGAATATTCTAAGATTTTTATCTATGGCAAATTCTTTAACTGGAGATATATCTAATTTCATCCCTCTACCTTTTGGTTTATCTGGATTTGTTACAACTCCAATTATATCATATTTCTCGTTATATAATGCCTCTAGAGATTCTTTAGCAAAATCAGGTGTGCCCATAAATAATATTTTTAGCATCTATACCTCCTTAAAATTATGAAGTAATTTTATTATTTACTATTCATCATTTATTATTTATTGTTTTTCTCCTCTGGTTGTACATATTCAAGTGTTCCAGGAATAATTTTATCTATAAAAACTATACCATTTAGATGATCTATTTCGTGGCATAAGGCTTGTGCTAATAAATCCTTTGCTTTAATTTTAACCTTTTGTCCAATTTCATTAAAACCCTCAACTATAACTTCTTCTGGTCTTATTACTTTTGCAAATTTGTTTGGAAAACTCAAGCAGCCTTCTTCAACCTCTTTTTCTCCCTTTTGCTTTATTATAACTGGATTTATTAATTTAATTATTGGTGTTTTTTCATCATATATATCAATAACTAATATTCTTTTAAGAACACCAACTTGTACAGCTGCTAAGCCAACACCTTCATATTTATGCATAGTTTCAACCATATCATCTATAAGTGTTCTTATCTTGTCATCGATTTGCGTTACTTCTTTGGACTTTTTTCTTAATATTTCGTCCCCTTCTTCTCTTATAGTTCTTAGTGCCATATTTCCCCCTTATTATTTTAAAACTAACTCATATTGCTTGGATTTGTATCTACATAATATTTTGTATTTTTAAATTTAATGTTTTCTAGAGAGTTGTTTATTGCCTGAATTAAGGAATTTGTAATTTTTCCTTTTGCAACTATTCTCCATCTATATTTATTTTTTATTTTGTTTATTGGTGCAGGTAATGGTTTATAGAGTTTAACATTAATTTTATTGTATTCTATATTTTTAAGCAATTCTTTATAAATTTTATATGATATATTTTTTACATTTTCTTCTTGAACATCACTTACAACAATATTTATTATATCGCAAAAAGGCGGATAATTCAATTGTTTTCTTAAATATATTTCTGTTTCATAAAATTTATCATAATTTTGCTCTTTTGCACAATTTATACTAAAATCATCTGGATTATATGTTTGTATGATAACTTTTCCAGGTAAATTTTCTCTCCCCGCTCTTCCTGCTACTTGGGTTAAGATTTGAAAAGTTCTTTCTTGTGCTCTATAATCTTCTACTTGCAGGCTTGAATCTGCAGCTATAACACCCACTAAAGTAACATTTGGAAAGTGATGTCCTTTAACTACCATCTGAGTTCCTATTAATATATCAACATTTTCATTTTTAAATTTATTTAATATTTCCTCATGTGAATTTTTTTTACTAACTGTATCTACATCCATTCTTATAGTAGATGCATTAGGAAATAGCTTATTTATTTCAGTTTCTAACTTTTGTGTTCCTGAGCCAAAATATTTTATATTTTTACTATTACATTCTGGGCATACAGTAAGATTTTTTTGCTCATATCCACAATAATGACATTTTAGCTTATTTTCCTTTAAATGATATGTCATAGTTATATTGCAATTCTTACATTTTACAGTATACCCACATTCTCTACACATAACAAAAGTAGAAAAACCTCTTCTATTTAAAAATAAGATTGTTTGTTTTTTATTTTTTATATTCTCTTCTATTAATTCATATAATCTAGTACTAATAATAGATTTATTTCCATTTATCAGCTCTTTTCTTAAATCAATAATCTCTACATCTGGAAGATTTGAATTATTTGCTCTATTAGTTAATTTTAATAATTCTATTTCTCCTTTTTCTGCCATATAAAAACTAGATATGTCTGGCGTTGCACTACCTAATAATAAAGGAGCATTATTTATTTTACATATATATTTTGCAAGTTCTTTTGCATTGTATCTAGGAGACATATCTGATTTATATGATGAATCATGTTCCTCATCAATAATTATTAATCCCAAATTTGATATTGGTGCAAATATTGCAGACCTTGCTCCTATTATAATTTTACATTCTCCACTTTTTATTTTTCTCCATTGGTCATATCTTTCTCCTATAGATAATTTACTATGTAAAACTGCAATTTTTTCTTTTCCAAATCTTGCAATAAATCTTTCGACCATTTGAGGAGTTAAAGAAATCTCTGGAACAAGCATTATTGCTGTCTTATCTTTTTTTAAAACTTCTCCTATTAACTGCAAATATACTTCTGTTTTTCCAGAACCTGTTACTCCATAAAGTAAAAACTCCTTGAAATTTTCTTTTATTATTTCAGCTTTAACTTTATCAAATGCAATTTGTTGTTCATTATTTAAAATTAAATTCGTAGTCTTTTTTATATTTTTATTAGAAAATGGATCTCTTTCCACCTCTTTTTCTACAATCTCTATATATTCTTTTTTTTCTAATGCTTTTATAACAGCATTTGATGTATCTGTATACAATTCTAAGTCAGATTTAGATATTCCGTCATTATCAATTAAGAAATTTAATACTCTTAATTGTTTATCAGATTTTATTATATTATTTTCTATATCTTCTTTTATATCTTCAATATCTTGTTTTAAATAAATAAAATTTAACTTTTTTTCTTTTACTCTATTATCTTGAACTTTAGATAGTGTACCTGGTGGCAACATTAATTTTATACAATCTGATATATTACAAAAATATCTTTTAGCCATTAAAATTGCGAGCTCAATATTTTCTTTAGTTAGGTTTATACCATCTTCAATTTTTTGTATATCTTTTAACTCATAATCAGAAGTTTCTTTAAATCCTATAACAAATCCTTCTTCTAATTCCTTTTTTTTGCCAAAAGGAATTAGCACTCTATCTCCAACACAAATAGTACCAACTAAACTAGTTGGTACGTTATAGTCAAATATTTTGTTTATATTTTTTACATTACTATTAATTATTATTTGTGCTACCATCTTTATTCCTTATGGTTATATATTTATACTTCCTTCCAAAACCAATCTAAACTGTTATCTATGCTCTTTTTATTTTTTGTTTTTGTTTCTATGTCGTCAACCCATAAATATGCAAAATATGATAAGAAAACATATATACAATCATATATTATTCCTGATGTAAGTATTAATTTTGCTTCATCACTTGCATTAGGCAAAACTAACAATTGAACTGTATGAATTACCAATAATATTAAAAATAGAAATAATGGAATTGCAGGTAATATGCTTTTCTTAAATTCTTTTCCTAATATTATAAATAATGCAACAATTAACAATCCCATTAATACAATTAATGGATCAGAAAAATCTAGTATATATAACATATTTAAACTCCTCCTTTTATTTTAAATTTTTTTCTATTAATTCAGCAAGTGCTTTTGCTTTTTTGCTGATATAATCTTTATCTTTGCCTTCTATCATAACTCTTACTAATGGTTCTGTGCCAGAAGGTCTAATTAGTACTCTACCATCATCTTTAAATTCATTTTCTAGTTCTTTTATCATTTCTTTTATCTTTATATTTTCCTCATAAGTGTATTTTTTACTATTATCTACTTTTGCATTTTCTAAAACTTGCGGATATATATTTATAATATCACATATTTTTGATGCATTAATATTTTTTTCTAATAAAATTTTAATCATCATTAATGAAGTTAATATTCCATCACCAGCTGGATTGTAGTCTAATAATATTATATGACCAGATTGCTCGCCACCTAAATTATAGCCATTTTTAAGCATTTCTTCTAATACATATCTATCTCCGACTTTTGTTTGAACAAAATTTATGCCATTTTCTTGTGAATATTTATTTAATCCAAGATTACTCATTACTGTTGCAACTATTGTATTTTTATTTAGTTTATTTTTTTCTTTAAGATATTTTGAAAATACAGCTAAAATTTTATCACCATCTATCTCATTTCCAAGTTCATCTATTAGAAGGCATCTATCGCCATCTCCATCATATGCAATTCCTAAACTAAGTTTATTATCTACTACAAATTTTTTTATTTGTTCTAGATGTGTAGAACCACAATTTTGATTTATATTTATTCCATCTGGATTGTTATTTATTATTTTATAATTAATACCTAAATTTGTAAATATTTTTTCGGCAATTTTATATGTTGCCCCATTTGCTGTATCTATTCCAACAATAAATTCTTTTTTATTATTTTTATTTATATCATCTTTAAAATTGTTTTCAAAAAATTTTACGTACTCGTTAATATATTCTTCTTTAATTTCAGATACACCAATTTTATGGCTTTCTGCAGTTAATTTTTCTATTTCTCCCGAATCTATTATTTCTTCTATTTCTTCTTCTAGTTCATCTGGAATTTTCATTCCCTTATTGCTAAAATATTTAATTCCATTAAATTCAAATGTATTATGTGATGCAGATATTACTACACTTGCATCAGCATTCATTTTTTTTGTTAGATATGCAACTGCTGGTGTTGGAATTACTCCAAGTAATTTAACATTCGCTCCATAACTTAAAAATCCGGCAGTCATTGCACTTTCAATTAATGTGCCTGATATTCTTGTATCTCTACCAATTAGTATTGTTGGTGTATGATTAGTATGCTTAGAAAGTACATATGCACCTGCTTTTGCAACTTTATATACAAGCTCCGGAGATAACTCGGTATTTGCAATTCTTCTTATGCCATCTGTGCCAAAATATTTTCTCATTTTTTTCCCTCCAATATGTATTATATATATAATTTATTATTTTTGGCAATACATTTTTACAATTTTTTTAAATGTAACATAATTGTAATATTTTTTTAACTCTTTTCTATTGAATAAAAACAATTTTTGATATAGTATATAAGTAATATTGTTTATTTTTACAAAGGAGGACATTTATAGATATGCCTAAATCTACAGAAGATATAAATAAAGAAGAAAAAAATTCAAAAAAATCTACAAAAACTAAGACATCTACAAGAACATCTACTAAAACATCAAAAACTGTCAAGACTAATAAATCAGAAACAAATAAAACTACAACTAAATCTAAAACCAGTAGTAAAAAAGCTACAGCAAGCACAAAAAGTAAAACAAAAAGCAAGACAAATAATAATGGCACTTCTATATCAAAAAATAAAACTTCTAGTAAATCTTCATCTAAAAAAAATAAATCTATTAAATCTGGTAATATAAAAAATACTAATGCTTTTTTACCTGAATATTATGATTTACCTTATAGGTATAATCAAACAGTTGTAAAAATATTGGCTCAAACGCCTAAAATGTTATTTATATATTGGGATATTTCAGATGAGGATAGAAAAAGTTTTGAATTAAAATATGGTGATAATTTCTTTTCCGAGACAAAACCTGTTTTATTGGTACATAATTTAGATATGAATTACACTTTTGAAGTTGAAATAAATGATTTTGCTAATAGCTGGTATTTAAAAATTAATGATGCGGATAGTAAATATACTATTGAACTTGGTAGACGACCAATTTATAAAAATAATAATTATAATACAAATTATTTTTATATTTCTTCTTCTAATATTATAGAAACTCCTAATGATCATATATTAATTGAGAAATTAAAATCGCCTATTATGTTCAAAAATGTTAAAAGCGGATATATTTATAACAAAGATATTGGAAGTTTATCTTTAATTTCAATTAATAATTTGTATAAAAAAATGTATAAAGATGATATTTTAAATGAATTTAATAAATGTATTATAAAAAATCCATCTTCATCATCTTTCTTCAAATAAATCTGGAGGTTTTATGAAACAAGTAAAAGGTTATGTTAGTTTCGTATTGCATGCTCATCTTCCTTTTGTACATCATCCTGAAAGTGATGATTACTTAGAAGAAGAATGGCTGTTTGAAGCTATCTCAGAAACATATATACCACTACTAACTAATTTTAAAAAATTAGAGGAGGAAAAAGTTGATTTTAGAATAACAATGTCAATTACTCCCCCTCTTCTTTCTATGTTAGATAGCAAACTTTTGCAGAAAAAATATATTAATTATTTGAAAAAGCATATTGAATTATGTAAAAAGGAAACTATTCGTACAAAATATGATGAAAAGCTTAATAAATTATCATATTATTATTTAAATAGATATTCTAATGATTTACATATTTTCAAAGATGTTTATAACTGTAATTTAATAAATGGATTTAAATATTTTCAAGATATTGGCGTGTTGGAAATTATAACATGCGGAGCTACTCATGGATATTTTCCTATTTTATATATTAATGAAAATACTGTTAGGGCACAAATTGCTGTTGGAGTTCAAACTTATGAAAAATATTTTGGTAGAAAGCCTCGTGGAATATGGCTACCAGAATGTGGTTATGTTCCTGAGGCAGATAAATATTTAAGAGAATTCGGTATAGAATATATCATAACAGAAACTCATGGTATTTTGTATGCAAATCCTACTCCTATTTATGGAACTTTTGCTCCTATTGTATCTCCTTCTAATGTCATTGCATTTGGTAGAGATTTAGAATCTTCTAGACAAGTTTGGAGTTCTATTAATGGATATCCTGGAGATTATAATTATAGAGAATTTTATAAAGACATTGGCTATGAAGCTGATTATGAATATATAAAGCCATATATTGCACACAACGGAGCTAGAGTTCCTACAGGTATAAAATATCATAGAATAACTGGAAATACTGATTATAAAGATTATTATAATCCTGAATGGGCTATGGATTCTGTATATAAACAAGCTGGTCATTTTTTTGATTGCAGGCAAAAACAAATAACAGATTTAGCACCTAATATGGAAAATCCTCCTATTATATTATGTCCTTATGATGCTGAACTTTATGGGCATTGGTGGTACGAAGGTCCTGATTGGCTATATGTTTTATTTAAAAAAATTTATTATGATAAATGTAATTTTGCCTTAATTACTCCAAGTGAATACATAGACAAATATCCTAATATGCAAGTTTCAACTCCTTGTAGGTCAAGTTGGGGTGCAAATGGATATAGTGAAGTATGGTTAAATCAAACTAATGATTATATTCATAGACATTTGCATGTTGCTGGAGATAGAATGGTAGAACTTTCACATTTATATCCTAATGCAAAAGGATTAACAAAGAAAGCTTTAAATCAATGTGCTAGAGAATTATTACTTGCTCAAAGTAGTGACTGGTTATTTATTATTACAAATGGTACAATGGTTGATTATGCAAAAAAACGTGTAAAAGACCACATTGGTCGTTTTACAAAATTATATAATTCAATAAAAAATAATGAAATTGATGAAGAATTTTTAAAGGATATTCAAAAAAAAGATAATATTTTTCCAGATATTGATTATATGATTTATTATTAATACAAGTTTCCAAAAATGCTTCCTTGAATAAAATAATGTATATCTAATTGTTTTTTAGTAGATACTATTATTTGATAAAAAGGAGGCTTTTTTCTTTTATGAAATCATTATGCATTAAAACTAATAATACACAAATAATAGATTATCTACTAGAAGAATTTAATAACATTGATTTAGATAATATATATATATCAAAAAGATTTTTTAAAATATATGATAATCTAATAATACACTATTTAGGAAATAACCATCCTTTATTTTATTCGACAATTTCGAATATATTAACATCTTGTATAATTTCTTTTTACGAAGGAAAAATACTTAAAAATATATTAGAATACAATTATTTTTATTTTGATAACTTTGAAAAAGTTGAGATTTTAAAAAATATAAACACTTTGTATACTACAAATGATTACTTAACAAAATATGATAAAATTAATTCATGCTTAAATAATTATTTTAAAGAAAAACATTCTATTGTTATAGATGGATTTGTAAATTTCAGATTAAAAGATTATATAATGTTTTTAGATGGATTTATTGATTTAGCAGTCAATAAATATTTAATAGATAAAGAATATAACGAATTTGTAAATATCTTAAGATTATATATAAATTCTGAATCATACAATAGTAAATATGAACAAGTTCATCTCATATATACTAAAAATAATTCTATATTAGTAGATAATGATAAAAATATTATTCCAACTTATGATGACATTTTTAATGCAAAATATCTATCTGATATATCATTTTCTTCAAATGATTATATATTAAATACATTGTTAAGAGTACTTCCTAAAAATATAACAATTCACTTAATTAATACAAACTGTGATGAATTTATAAATACTTTAAAATTAATTTTTCAAGACAAAGTAAATATTTGTGAAGATTGTGATATATGTAATATATATAAAATAAATTTTTATTCAGATTTTAAATAATAATTTACTCCAACAAAATATTATGATATTATATTATCAATAATATTTTATTGGAGGTTTTTATATGTCTTCATTTGCTTTGAAAATAATAGCTGTAATAACTATGTTTATTGATCATTTTGGATACATTGTTTATGGACAAGTTTCATTTTTTAATTACATAGGAAGATTAGCATTTCCAATATTTGCTTTTCAAATTTCAGAAGGTTATATACATACTAAAAATCTAAAGAATTATTTTATTAGATTAACAATATTTGGCGTAATATCACAAATTCCATATATGCTATTTCTTTCAACTTATAAGGAAAATATTCTTTGTCCTAATATATTCTTCACACTGATATTAGGTCTTTTATGCATTACTGTATATGATAAATTTAAGATTAAAAATAAAAGCATTATGGATAATTCTAGTAACTCTAATTACAAACATAAATGTTTTATTAACAATTTATTAGGAATATTTTTTCCATTAATAATTATGTCATTAAGTGAATTGTTAAATTTTGATTACGGATTTTTCGGTGTTGCATTAATTTTCATATTTTATATATTTAAAAATAATAAAATATTTATGAATATTGCTAGCATACTAGCAATTACCATATTCTATATTATAAGAATAATAGAATATCCAACATATAAATATGTAATACTTTGTATTTTTACACTGATACCTTTAATCTTTATAAACTTATATAATGGCAAAAAAGGAAAGGATAGCAAATATATCTTATATCTTTTCTATCCTTTACATTTAATACTTATATATGTACTATCTTTTTTAATATAATTTTATAATAGCATGTAGTAGCTTATCTTCTCCAGCACCTTTAATAGTTACTATATGCTTATTGTTTTCATTTGAATAATAACATTGTATAATATCATTTAATTTTAATTCCTTTTTATACATTATTTCTATATTTTTAAAATTGTTATTTTCATATACTTCTTCTGGTAAAGTGTTTATTGCAAAATCCACATAATTTAAATTATTTACGTGTCTGTTCGTATCTAAATCTCTTCTTTGAATTTTGTATTCAAAAAGTAATCGATTATTATCTGGCTCTTTTAATTTCTCTTGCATTTTTTCTTCAAGTATTTCCTCTGGTATTGTTCCATCATATGCATTAATCACTTCATCAGTTATCTTTTTTATCATATGTGTATTACTATCTGCTAATATCCATTTAGATGATGCTTTTGCTATAATTTCATTGTTTTCATTTACAACAGTAAAATCACGGTAAGCACCTATTTTTGTAAATATTCTTGGCCAAGTTGTAACAGTTAATATATCATTACATTTTGGAAAATCTATTATTTCAAGTTTCCAATTAAGTATAATCCATGTTACACCTGTTTTTTCTGTATCATTAATTCCATAACCGCATGCTGCAGAATGCATTCCTGCAGCTTCTTGCAGCATTTTTAAAAAGCCTTTTATTCCCATCTTTTTATTAATCTCTAAATCTGGATATTCTACCTTAAACTTATATACAAATTTTGACATTTTTAATTTACCTCCTTGTTACACCTTTCCATTAATAAGCTTTATTTTATCTCTTATTTCAGCAGCCTTTTCAAATTCCATCTCACTTGCATATTTTAGCATTTCTTCTGTTAATCTATTTATTACATCATCTATATTTTCTTCTTCATTTATATTATACTCTTCTTTTATTTCTTCTACCATAGTTGCTTTTATTGTATCTCTTATATCTTTTTGAATTGTTTTTGGAGTTATACCATGCTTTTTATTATATTCACTCTGTAATTTTCTCCTTCTATTTGTTTCTGTAATTGCCTTTTCCATACTCTCAGTTAATTCATCTGCATACATTATAACTTTTCCTTCTGTATTTCTAGCTGCACGTCCTATAGTTTGAATTAATGAACGTTCTGATCTTAAAAAACCTTCTTTATCTGCATCCAATATTGCAACCAATGATACTTCTGGTATATCTAATCCTTCTCTTAACAGATTTATACCAACTAACACATCAAATTTTCCAAGTCTTAAATCTCTTATTATTTCCATTCTTTCTAAAGCTTTAATATCTGAATGCATATATTTAACTCTTATATCAATACCAGCTAAATAAGCAGTCAAATCCTCAGCCATTTTCTTAGTAAGAGTTGTTACTAAAACTCTTTCATTTTTTTCTGCTCTTATCCTTATCTGCTCAATTAAATCATCTATTTGATTTTCTATAGGTTTAACTTCTATTTCTGGATCTAGTAAACCTGTTGGCCTAATAATTTGCTCTACAATATTTTCTTTTGAGTGTTCTTTTTCATAATCAGCTGGAGTAGCACTTACAAAAATACATTGATTTATTCGTTTCTCAAATTCTTCAAATTTTAATGGTCTATTATCAAAAGCAGAAGGCAATCTAAAGCCATATTTTACTAATGATTCTTTTCTTGCTCTGTCACCATTATACATCGCTCTAACTTGCGGAATTGTTGCATGAGATTCATCTATAAGTAATAAAAAATCATTTGGAAAATAGTCAAATAATGTAAATGGTGCTGAACCTGCCTCTCTTCCACTTATATGCCTTGAATAATTTTCTATTCCTTGGCAAAAGCCAGTTTCTTTCATCATTTCTATATCAAAATTTGTTCTTTCTTCTATTCTTTGTGCCTCAATAAGTTTGTTTTGAGATTTAAAAAATTTTACTTGTTCCTCCATTTCTTCTTCTATTGTTTTAATTGCTCTTTCCATCTTTTCAGATGTTGTTACATAGTGAGAATTTGGAAATATCATAATATGATTTCTATGTCCTATTACTTTTCCTGTTAAAGGATTTATCTCATTAATTTTTTCAATTTCATCTCCCCACATTTCAACTCTAATTGCACTTTCACTTTGGTCTGAAGGATAAATTTCTATAATATCCCCTTTAGCTCTAAATGTACCTCTTTTAAAATCTAATTCATTTCTAGAATATTGCATTTTTATAAGCTTTCTTAATATTTCATCTCTTGTCTTTGTCATTCCAGGTCTCAATGAAATAATCATATTCTCATAATCGATTGGATCTCCCAAACCATATATACAAGAAACAGATGCTACAATAATAACATCTCTTGTTTCAAATAAAGCAGCAGTAGCAGAATGTCGAAGCTTATCTATTTCATCATTAACAGAAGAATCCTTTTCTATATACGTATCAGAGGATGCAATATATGCTTCCGGTTGATAATAGTCATAATAGGAAACAAAGTATTCTACGTTGTTCTCTGGAAAGAACTCTTTAAATTCGCTGTAAAGCTGTCCTGCCAAGGTTTTGTTGTGTGCTAAAACAAGAGTTGGCTTTTGTACTTTTTCTATTATATTTGCCATTGTAAAAGTCTTTCCGAGAACCTGTAACTCCTAGAAGTGTCTGGAATTTCTTGCCTTCTTTAATTCCATTTGATAAGTATTCTATTGCTTGTGGCTGGTCGCCAGTTGGCTTATAGTTTGAATGTAATTTGAACATTTTTCCTCCTTTTGTGACCGATAAAAACAACAACTATTAACCAAAAATTCGTGTAATTAACCGAACAAATTTGTGTAATTTTGTTTGCTTTTTCATTTTTTTAGTAAACATAAATGGCGATTACACGAATCCGGTCACTAAATTTTTATATTTGTTTTCTCAATTATTTTATAATTTTCCAATATCCTGCTTTATCCGTTCCTATTCTTTGTAATATTTCTTTTTCTTTTAAAATTTTATCCCATAATTTATCTTTTTACAATTAATATATCAATTAAACTAGTGCATTTATTAAATTTTATCCATTTATTAAGAATATACTAATCATTATCAATAAAGCCGCAAATACCTTTTTTAATAGATCATTCCTTTCTTTTAAGAATATATATCCAACAATTACATTTCCAATAACAGATAAAGAACATAAAGGAGCTACAGATGTTACATCTCCTAATTGATATGCTCTTAACTGAATTGCTATCATTGTTCCCCAACATATACTAGTTATTATTATTGCTTTTTTATCACCATTTGCATATTCATTTTTCAAGTTTGAAAATTTTATTTTTTCTAAAATGGAAATTAAAAAAGCTGGAATTAAAGATGTTAACATCGCATAAATTGCTAAATTAAAATTATCTGAAATATTAACATCTAAAAACAATGCTATAGATAGTGCAATATTAGATAATACTCCTAGAAAAACATATTTATTTAGTTTTTGCTCTCCCTTTTTATAAAATATAAGGAAATTACTAAATATAATTAAACTTGCTCCTATTATTTTTTTTAAAACAAATGGTTCTTTAAAAAAGAATAAGCCAGCTAATATCATAAACACAGTGGATAATTGATTAATGATACTAAATGTTGATGCTTCTATCCCATTTCTTACTGTTGTATTGATTCGATCTGAAAGAGCATAAAAAACACAAGATACAATTAGCAATAAGTAAACTTTCCAATCTGTTGTAATAGTAAATTTAAAACAAGGTAATAATATTAATGCAAAAATGCTTGCCATAAATTGTAATAAAACTGTTAATGCTCCATCATTTTTAGATTTTTTTGTCGCAATTTTATAAAATTGCGTATATAGTATACTTAAAATTATATATATTACTACAAAAAAAAGCCACATTATAAAAATTCTCCATATCAATTATCTTATTTTTATCTATCATTTTTTAACGGTTTTTTCAAAAGCAAACAATTTTGCTTAAGTATATTATAACACAAATGGTGTTTCTACCTTAAATATTTATTCTGCATACACTAATAGTCTTTCCAGTCTGTTCATCAATTTCAAATATACATCCATTAAAACAACAATTTTCGTCACTACAAAATTTAGAGTCGTCTTTAAGTTCTTTTCTATATCTTTCTACTTCAAATTCTAGGTCATAACCTATTCCAGAATTTATTGGTCCACACATTCCAATGTCTGTTATATAACCAACTCTACCATACAATATCTGTTCATCTGCTGTGGGTATATGTGTATGTGTACCAAATAAAATAGATATTTTATCTTTAAGAAAATATGCCATTGCTCTTTTTTCATTTCCATATTCACTATGAAAATCAATTACTCTTATTTTTATGTCATCATCAATTTTTGAAATTACTTCATCTATTGTATTGAAAGCATTTAGTGATTCTCCTAGTCCTTTTCCTAATATATTAGATACAAAAATCTTATTTCCACCGTATTTATAAATAGCATATCCTTTATTTATTGTTTCTCTTTTATAATTTATTGGAACCAATAATCTGTAATCATCTATTTCATATATATCTTTATTAGAATATGTATGATTACCCATTGTAACTACATTAACACCTGCATTTATTATTCTTTCAAATATATTTTTGGTAATTCCCCTAGCATTATCTGCATTTTCTCCATTAGCTACTATAAAATCTATTAAAAATTCTTTTTTTATTAATGGCAAATCTCTTTCTATTCTTTTTACAGCATTTTCACCTACAATATCACCTATTGCCAAAATTTTCATTTCATTCTCCATCCTTATACATTTTTATCCAGAATATCTACAAAGTATTGCTTCTAATCCAATATTTATATCAATTAACCTTTTTTTATAATTTTTATCTAATAATATAAATTCATATATTATATTTTTTAATACTACTCCTTATTAAATCCTATTTATTTCTTAAAAAAACTCTTTTATTTTTAATGGTATTTTTTACATATTTCATTTATAAAATAATCAAAAAATTTTATATCATTCATATATTTAAGATGCCATTGTACTGCTATTATATTTTTATTTTCATTATTGCTACAATTCCATCTTCCAATGATTTTTCTATATTTTGATTAATAATTCCAAATTTATTTATAGAATACAATTCATCGATAACTTCATTAAATTTATGTATTTCTACAACATCAAAGCCTATATCTCCAAAGAAACTTTTTATATGATTTATATCTTCAAAACGGTCAAGTATATTGTTTCTATTCGTTGTTTTTGTTAAATTTTTATTAAAATTTGGTAATGCTGCATTTTCTGATTGAATAAATTTTTTTGGCGTAACATCACATGTAATCCAAATTCCACCATGTTCTTGTAAAATTTTATATATATTTTGTGCTACTCTTGCTTTTTCACTAAATGATAAATATCTAAATAATCCTTCATTAATAATAACTACTTCTCCAGAATTTAGCATAGAATTACATCTTTCAAAATCACTGTACCTAAGTGCATTTCCATCAACAATTTTTAAATTACCTAACGTATTTATATTTAAATCATCTATAATTTTTTTCTTTGTATTAACTATTTTAGGTAAGTCCATTTCAATATAGTTGTAACCTTTTTGAGAATATATAATGCCTCTTGAAACATATCCACTAGCAAGTTCTAAAACTTGCTTAATGTTTGATTTATCTAATAATCTATTAGTCAATTTGTATCTAGCCTCTATTTCAGTTGCTAAATTTTTATTTAAAGAAACATTTTTAATTTCTTTTCTTATATATTTTGTTAATAGTTTATAAATGTCTTTTTCATATGGTATATCTGTAAATGTTCTTGGATATGATGTAACTATAGCAGTTGGAATAATTTCTTCATATTCTTTATCATTCATTTTAAATTATCACCTTTCTAAAATTAAATTGCTAAGGTATTTATATCATATATTTATATAAAAATCTATAATTGTGATAAATTTTTCAATATTATTATTGTCTTTAGTGTTGACTTTTATTGTTAGTATAATACTTTAAAATTATAAATAATAAGTTTTAATAAAGAATTTTATGATTTTTATTTTTTTATGTTATTTAAAAAATTATAAATTTCGTTTGCTAATGTTTCTTCTTTTTTCATCATATGAGTTGTTCATTATAATTTTAGGATTTATATCTCTATTGCACTATCTATTACAATTAGTCCATCACAAATATTAACAACTTCTTCTAAATTAGTTAGTGAACTAACTGGAAACAATAATACATTAAGTTTTTCAAATATATCCTTAAATTCTTTATCTATAAAATATTTTTCAGTACCTTCTTCAGATAATCCATATCTTTCTAGTTATTGCTAATATTATATTCTTCTTCAATTTTTATATTATTTATGAAAAAACAACTTTATTTTGCTAATAATTTTACTAAAGAATGACTCTTTATGAGCTAATAATACTGACATATTCATATCTTCTTCTTTTTTTGTTCTAGAAGTATCATTCTTTTTATTAAAAATATTTTCTGGATTATACTGCTCTAATTTTTGTTTTTCTTTATGTTCTTCTATTTCTTTAATTTCCTTTATTTGTCTATTTATTTCTACTATATCATCGTGATTTTTTTGAAATAACTCTTTTACTACTAAAAGTCTTTCGTCATTAGGGTCTATTTTATTTTCTTTTAACTTATCTAATTTATCACATAATATTTTATATTTCCTCGTTTTTAAATCAAGTTCCATAGTTAGACCTACAAGTCTCGTTTAGCTTAATAACTGTAAAATATCCTTTAAATTATTCATTTTGTATGTGCTTAAAGTATCTATTATCTCTTGTGTTTTATACATATTTTCATCTACAACATTTAGTACTTCTATACCTGCATTATTTGCAGCCTTTACTCCTTCTAAAGAATCTTCTATTATTAAACAGCTTTCTTTAGAAACATTTAACTTTTCTATTACCTTTAAATAAATTTCAGGATTAGGTTTTTTCTTTGTAACATCTTCATAAGTTAAAATTAAATCAAACATATCATATATTTTAAACTCTTTTATTAATTTTTGATTAATATTATTATATATATCTATAATATTTTTTGGAGATAGAGTTGCTAAAACCAATGTATAACCCTTTTCTTTTAATTTTAGTACTAAATCTTTTGCAAACTCTTTATATTGAATTTTTTGAGAAACATATCTATATTCAATTTCACTATATAGTTTTCTTAAAAATTCTATGTTATGAGTTTCTGAACTATATTTATTATCTAAATACATAAGAAAATTATCATATAAATCTCCTGGTATATTTTGATGTGCAAAATTATCCCAATCTTCTTGTATTTGATTCACAGGAATTAACTTTCCAGTAATTTCTTTTATCATAACAGAATATATTTCATTAAACATATTCACTGAATCTATTAAAGTACCATCTAAATCAAATATAATTACTTTTTTATTATCCAATATTTTTTTCAATTTTCATTTTTCCTTTCTTGTTTTTACAAAAAGCTATGAAAGTTGTAATCATAGAAAATGCTTCAAAAACAACTCCTGCATATGACTTATAAATAGCAGCATATTATATACTCTACCTTGTATTTTTTATATATTTTTACATAACAATTTAATTCATCTTTACAGTTCCAACAATGCTATTAACATCATCAATATTATGTTTTTCTAAATAATCAACTATTTCTTTCAATACATTAATACTAGTATATGGTGAATAAAAGTTTCCTGCTCCAATTGATACAGCAGTAGAACCAGCTAATAAAAATTCTATGGCATCATTAC
>CANQMG010000005.1 GCA_947624925.1 uncultured Clostridia bacterium
TTGCTCAAAAAGGCATATCTACTTATATTTATACATTAATGAATAAAGTAGATATTAGACCTGATTGTAACTTGCTTATTTGTAAAGGTTTAGCTAAAGAATATTTAGATAATTCCAAACCACAAGAAGAAAATATAGTATCTAGGTACTATAATACCTCTACTAAAGGTATACAAAATCATGGATATACAGAAAATATTACATTAAATGATTTTTTTTCAAGATTAAATGATTCTTTTGGTGAACCACATGCTATATTAACAGCAATAAATTCATCAGATACACAAAAATTAGATGAAACACCTGGAAATACAGATACTGCTGGAGAAACAAAAATAGATAGTACACAGCCTCATGCTCAAACTATGGGAGTTGCAGTTTTTAAAGGTGATGTTTTAGTTGGAGAATTAAATGGTATAGAAACTGTATGTCACTTAATACTTACAAATAAATTAGGTAGCTATACAATGACTATCCCTGATCCGTTTAATAGTTATGATACTTTAGATTTATACATTAATATGCGCAAGGACACAAAATTTGATGTTGAGCTAGTAAATGGCTCACCATATATAACATGTAATGTTAAAATAAATGCTAGAATATTATCTTTAAATGATAATTCAAAACAGTTAGATGAGGAAAAAGCTAAAGAAATAGAAAAATACGCAAATAAATACTTGGAAGATCAAATATATAATTATTTTAACAAAACAGCAAAGGAATATAAATCAGATATTTCTGGTCTTGGCAGATATTTAGTTAGTAATTTTTTAACTTGGGATGAATGGACTAATTATAATTGGTTAAATAATTATCCAAATTCAACATTTAATGTAAATGTAAATACTGTCGTTAAATCTGGATATTTAATAATGGAATCATAATTTTGGAGGTTATATGAGAATTTTATTTTTTTTTATATCATTAGCAATATTCTTTAAGACAGTAGGTTATGGAGTATACGAATTTAAAAATAATAATAATAAATTTGGTGGTACATTTATTTTTATTATATCTATTATTACGATTATCTTCTTTAATATAATGGTATATCTTAGATAAGATATACCATTAATTATATTATTATATCTCTTTTTAATTTATTATTATTTACATTTCCTATACCTATAAATATAGAATCACTATATACTTTATATATTCCATCTTTAATATTAGGCATATTTAATTTAACTCCATTTAAGAATAATCTTAACTCTTTATCTGAAAGGATAATATTAGGTTTATCTTTAAAGAATTTTTCAATTTTTATTATATAATTTTCTATATTTATTTTGCTTAAAGTTTCAAAATCAATTGCATCATCTATTGAAAAATCTCCAACTTTTGTTCTATTCAATTCTTTCATAAATCCAATGCTATCAAGTCTTCCTGCGATATCTTCGCATAATGTTCGTATATATGTTCCTTTAGAGCATTTCACTTTAAACTTTATTTCATTATTTGTTTCATTATAATTAATAAGATTTAAACTATAAATTTCTATATCTCTTGGATTTAATTCTATACTTTCTCCTCTTCTTGCATATTCATATAGTTTTCTTCCATTTATTTTTATTGCAGAATACATAGGAGGAATTTGCTTTTGCTTGCCTATCATACTTTTAAATACTTGGTTTATTTTTTCATTTGTAATACTTTCTTTTTTTACTTCTTCTTTTAAAATTATATTTCCTTCTATATCTGCTGTATCAGTTTTAATACCCAGTTTTAAAACTGCTTCATATTCTTTATCGTGATTTATTAAGTATTTACTCATAAGAGTTCCTTTTCCAATTAATAAAGGCAAAACTCCTGTAGCATTTGGATCAAGAGTACCAGTGTGGCCAACTTTTTGACCACACATTTTTTTTACAATTGCAACAATATCATGCGAAGTATATCCTTTTGGCTTGTTTATAATTAATATTCCATCCATACTTATCTTTCTTCCTTAGTTGTATTTATTTTTAATAGTTTAAATATTTCAACAATTAAAATTGGAGCAAATACTAATATTATCACTTCTAATATATTTTCTTTAGGAAGAAGTGCTATATCAAATATATTTCTTAAACTAGGTATAAATAATACTACAAACATTAATAAGGCAGATGCAGCTATTGCCAATAAAAGCTTTGTATTGTTAAATATATTCGTTTTAAATAGTGAATTTTTATTATCTCTTATATTAAATATATGAACAAGTTCTGATAATGCTAGAACACAAAATGCCATTGTTTGACCAATTTGTATTTTTACATTTTCATCTTGAACACTAGGAGTTGCAAGTCCTACAGTAAATGCAATTAATGTTAAAACACCAATCATAATTCCTTGATATATAATTCTCCAGGTCATTCCTTTAGTAAATATACCACCTTTACTTTTTAAAGTTTTTCTATTCATTACATTCTTTGCTGCTGGATCAACTGCTAAAGCAAGTGCTGGTAAAGAATCTGTAACTAAATTAATCCATAAAATATGAATTGGAAGTAATGGCTCTAATGCACTTATATTAGATATTCCAAACCACTTAGCTAAAAGAGGTGTAATAAGTATAGCTATAAACAATACTATAATTTCACCAACATTACTAGAAAGTAAGAAATGTATTGCTTTTAAAATATTATCATATATCCTTCTACCTTCTTCAACTGCAGAAACAACTGTTGCAAAATTATCATCTGTTAGAATAACATCTGCTGCCTCTTTTGCAACATCTGTACCAACCATACCCATAGCACATCCAATATCAGCATTTTTTAATGCTGGTGCATCATTTACTCCATCTCCTGTCATAGCAACAATTTCTCCGTTTGCTTGCCATGCTTTTACAATTCTTACTTTGTGTTCAGGCGCAACCCTTGCATATACAGAGTATTTTCTAATATTTTTAGTTAACTCTTCATCACTCATTTTTTCTAATTCTGCACCGGTAAGAGCCTCTGATTCATCTTCTAATATGCCAAGAGATTTTGCAATTGCTATAGCGGTTATTTTATGGTCTCCTGTAATCATTACAGTTTTTATTCCTGCATGCTTACATTTTTCAACTGCAGCTTTCGCCTCTGGTCTTGGTGGATCAATCATACCAACCATTCCAATATATGTTAAATTGCTTTCTAAATTTTCTAAATCTGCTTTAGTTGGCTCATTATCAATAATTTTGTATCCCATAGCAAGAACTCTTAAAGCATCCTTTGCCATATTTTCATTTGCAATATGTATTTTGGGTATATAGTTTTCTAAATCAGATTTTATTTCTCCATTGTCTATATATGTTGTACATTTTTGTAATAATTCATCTACTCCACCTTTTGTATATACAAAATATTTATCATTAATTTTATGAACAGTAGTCATTAATTTTCTATCAGAATCAAAAGGTATTTCAGATAATCTATCTATTCTGAATATTTTTTCTATGTCTGCATCTAATTTAATTCCCATATCAACTAATGCAGTTTCTGTTGGATCACCTGTAAGTTCATTATCGTTTCCTATTTTTGTATCATTACATAGTAAACTTACATATATTAACTTTTCTAAATCTTCATCAATGCTTTTTATATCTTCTAGTTTTAAAGTTTTATAGTTATAAAATACTTTTTCTACTGTCATTTTGTTTTGTGTAAGTGTACCAGTTTTATCTGAACAAATTACACTGCTACTGCCCAAAGTTTCAACAGCAGGTAATTTTTTTACAATTGCATTTTTCTTAACCATTCTCTGTACTCCAATTGCAAGAACAATTGTAGATACTGCTGCTAATCCTTCTGGAATTGCAGCAACTGCTAAGCTAACAGCCGTCATAAACATATGAATTGGTTCTTTTCCATAAATAGTACCAATTATAAATATAAAAACACATATAACTAAGGCTGCTATACCTAATGTTTTTCCTAATTTATTTAATTTATTTTGTAAAGGAGTAACTGTTTCGTCTGTAGAATTTATTATAGTTGCTATTTTGCCAACTTCTGTATTCATACCAATATCTGTAACTACACCTTTTCCTCTTCCATATGTAATTAAACTTGAAGAAAAAAGCATATTTACTCTATCTCCTAATGCTACTTCTTTATCTTGAATTTTATCTACATTTTTTTCTACTGGAACTGATTCTCCTGTTAGAGCTGACTCTTGTGATTTTAAATTTATAGCCTCGATTACTCTTAAATCTGCTGGAACATAATCTCCTGTATCTAAAACTACTATATCTCCTACAACTAACTCTCTAGCTGGAATAACAATTAATTTTCCATCTCTAATTACCTTAGAAGCATGGTCACTTAATTTTTGCAATGCTTCAAGCGACTTTTCTGCTTTATTTTCCTGCATTACTCCTATTATTGCATTAACAATAACAACTATTAATATTATAATAGTATCTGTAATTCCTTCTCCTTCTGAAATACCTACTATTCCAGAAACAATAGCTGCAATTATTAAAACAATTATCATAAAATCTTTAAATTCATCTAAAAACTTTTGAATTAAACTTTTTTTCTTTGTAGCCTTTAACTCATTAAAACCATTTTCTTCTTGCCTTTTTTTTACTTCAGCATTAGATAAACCGGTATCTTTACCGGTTTTTAATATAGATATTGTTTCATCTGAAGTTTTATTATACCAATTTTCCACTTTAAATATCCTCCAATTTATATTTTAACTTTCTACAGCCCAAACAAGTATTACTCCACTACCATCATCTGTACAGGTTGATAATGTAATTTCTCTCTTTCCTTTTGTATCTCTTTCTATATATGATGAATCAGAACCAGATGTAGTATATATTTTAGTTACCTTATACTGTAATTTTCTTCCTGTATAATCTGTAATATAGATTAAATCATTAGCAACTAGCTTTTTAACATTAGAAAAAAAAGTTCCATTTCTATAATTATGCCCCATAATAACAGTATTTCCAACTTCATTTAATCCAGGTCCACAAAACAATGCAACAGATGTTTTTAGGCTTTTTGATGTTACACCATTTAATACTGGATATTTCAAACTTATTTTTGGAATTTCTATTGTTCCTTCAACAGTAAATCCTTGATATTTTGTTTTTTTAGGAGTGGCAGATGAAGAACCTCCACCTAAAAATGATGAATTTCCTAAAATGTTTACATCAAACTCACTAGCATTAATATTTTCATCAGTAGTTGTATTATTTTCACTATTTTCTAAGCTTTGTTCAAATCTTTGCATTATTTCTTCTGTTTCTTTTTCTATATGCTGTTTTCTGTACCAATCATATCCTAAAAAGATTAATACTCCAACAATACCAACAATTGCTACTACCAATAAAATAGTAAGAACATTATTATATTTACTGTTCATAATTAACCTCCATTATTATAAGTTGTATTTTAGTTCTATTAGTATAATTATAACACAAATAATCTATTATTTCTATAAATTTTAACTATTTTTAGTATCATTCATTATTTTTTTCATTTCTTCAAATCTTTTTATTTTATTAGTTGTTGTTTTTATCATTGGCTCATCAGTTACAATTATTTTCTTTATGTGTTTGTAATTTGTTAAATCTTTATTAATATTTTTTATATCTTTCCATATTTTTTCTTCTATTTCTTTTTGTGAAATATTTTGGTTTTCAGTTTCAATTAGCTCCTTATCATACACTATTTTTGCACTTACAATTAAATCATCGTCTTTTGGATAGCCAAATACAAAACTTTCAGCAACATAGCTTAAATTATCTATTAATAATTCCAACTCTTCTGGGTAAATATTTTTACCATTTTTTAAAACTATTACATTTTTCTTTCTTCCTGTAATAAATATATAACCATCTTTATCTATATAACCTAAATCTCCAGTATAAAACCAACCATCTTTTATAACTTCTTTAGTTGCATTTTCATCTTCATAATATCCAAGCATAACATTTGGACCTTTTACAACAATTTCTCCAATGCCTGCTTCATTTGGATTATCTATTTTTACATCAACATTACACATTGGAAAACCTACAGAGCCATATTTAATATTTTTAATATTTTCAGCTGCAATTACAGGAGATGTTTCTGTTAATCCATATCCTTGAACAGTTAAAATTCCAAAGGTATTAAAGTCTTGTGCAACTTGTTTATCTAAAGCTGCAGCTCCGCTTATAACAAATCTTAAATTACCTCCTAAATTATCTATTATCTCTTTAAATATTTTTCTTCTTATATCTATACCAAATTTCAATAAGAAATTACTAACTTTCATTCCAAATTTAACTTTTTTAGTTTTGTTTTGTTTTGCAATTTCACTCATTATTTTTTTATGCATAGATTCTAATATTAATGGCACAGCAACAAATATTGATACTTTATATTCTTTTAAGTTAGTTGCAATATGTCTTATACCATCACAAAATACATTATTTGTTCCACAGCTTAAGAAAACTATTAATCCAGTTATTCCAAAAGTATGATGAAATGGTAAAAAAGCAATATTTGTATCTGTACTATAAAATTTTTCAACTGTTTTCATTGCATAAATATTAGCTGCAATATTTTTATGACAAAGCATTACTGCTTTTGCAAGTGACGTTGTTCCAGATGTAAATAAAATTATTTTAGGTGCATTTTCATCAATATCTGCATCTATAAATTCTTTTTTTCCGCTTTCTACTTGTTTTTTTCCATTTTCTACCAATTCATTAAAATCATAAAAACCTTCCTCATTAATCTTATCCATACATATGAATTGCTTTAAATTTGTTTTATTATTTTTTATTATTTGTTTTATATTATCTAAATTACTTTTTTCAAAAACAATAGCCTCCGCTTTTGTTCGTATTAATGAACTTTCAATTTCCTGTATAGGTAGCCCCTTATCTAATGGAACAATAACACCCACTCCATTTATAACTGATAAATATGTAACAGCCCATTCATATCTATTTTTTCCAATTACTGCAATTTTTTTATCTTTAAGCTTTAATGAATTTATTAGTTCTGTTCCAAATCCATTTATATCATTTTGAAATTCTTTATAAGTAATTTTTTTATATTCAACCTTATCATTTTCTTTTATTTTAATAGTAAATGCAATATTATCAGGATATTCATTTACAGAATTATTTATAATTTCTCGTATATTCTTAAATTCTTTTGCATCATAAATCTTTTCATTCATATAATAAACACCTCAAAAAAAATTCTACGAATATAATATCATAGAATTTCTTTTTAGTCCATACTTTGAAATTATTTTCTTGAAACATTTTGTGTATGTGTACAACAAACTTTTATAAAAAATTTGTTGTATAATAGAATTTTCTATTATTATTTTTGCATAAGCACTTACAATAAATTTTATACATTTTTATGCTCATATTTTCCGTACATTTTGACTCCAAAAACAATTACTACTATTGCAATCGCTCCTATGCATATTATAGCAATTGGATTTATATTATTTTTTTCTTTATTATTATAATCTTTTTCTACATCATTATTTCTATTTGTGTTATTTTCAGAGTTTTCTTCTTTTTCTAATATTACACTTAATTTTTCTGCCTGGTCCTTTTCTTCCTGCTCTACTTCTATATCCTCTCCTTCATTTCTTTTATACACAATAATTTTATATGTTTTGGTAGTTTTTCTATTTTTAGATGTTACTTCTATTTCTACTGTATTATTTCCAGTCTTAAAATTGTCATTTCCTTTTATATCTATTTTTGCACCTGTATTTTCTGGTACTGCCAATATATTTAAATTATTTGTTTTACTATCTACAGATACAGTATAATTAGTCACATTTTCATCAAATGCAGGTGTTAAATAATAATTTTCAATTGCCAGATTCTCTAAATTAGTATTGTCATTTTCTAAATTATCGCTAATTGTTGCATTTATAATATATTTCATAGTATTTTTTTTATCTTTAGATGTTACTTCTATTTCTATTTTATTAAGACCTTTTTTTAATCCTGTATTTCCTTTTATATTAACTTTAGCCTCTGGATTTTCTGGAATAGCTGTAACTTCTAAATTATTTATTTTGTCTTGTGTTAAAAAATAATATTGAGTAATATTTTTATCAAATTCTGGCATTATTCCTTCTTTATTTAGTCTCATTTGTGATAAATATGCACTACTATCACTTACTGTATTTTCCTCATTTATAGCCTGTTTTTCATATACTTCTATTTGTGTACCATCAAAATTCACATTTACTTTATTTCCAGATTCATCATAAATATCCCCAAACACTGCAAATGATGCAATACCGTTTTCTTTGGCTTTAAATTCAAATTGAATATCTTTAAAATTTTCAGCTTTTTCTTCTATTCCTTTATCACTAAACCATGTATATATAATTCTACTATTTGAATAATTTGAATTATCTGGGCCTGAAACATATTCTAATAAATCTGTATTAAAATAAATATATAATGTCATTGCAGCAATTGATGTGTCTTCTATATTAATATTTATTTTAAAGTTTTCATTTTTTAGCACTTTATCGTAATTGCTACTTAAAGAAATTGTTCCAATTGCATTTGATATTGATATATTTAAAATTAGTATCATTAGTATTAAACTAAAAATTAATATTATTATTTTATTCTTCATAAACCTTCTCTCCATTACTGCTCTATTAATTTTATTTCTAGAATGTGACGTTGAATGATTAATAAGTCTAATGATGAAGGTACTTTTCCATTTTTATTTATATTTCCTGCTTTTAAAAATACTCCATCCATTTTTTTAATTTCTAGAATATGTCTTTGCAATACTAATAAATCTACACTATTTATTTTTCCATCCCCATTTACATCTCCATATAATATAAATGTATATTCTATAATAACTTGATCTTCCTCATCTTTTATAACTAGCTTTGAGCCTGTACCTATAAGTTTATCATCACTATCTAATAATTCTCCGCTACTATTATATATTTCTATTTTATAAATAGTATTTATTTGTTTTTTTACACTACCTACTGAATTATCGTTATTATCTAATCCAGATATTTCATTTCCGCTTATTTTTAATTTATCTGAAAATGACAATTCAGATTTATCAATTTTTTTATTTACTGTAACTTCTATTTTCTTTTCAATTTTACTATCTTCTGATGTTACTATTATATTAGTTTTTCCTTGACTTAATGCTGTAATTGTTCCATCCAAGCTAATAGATGCTATCTTATCATCTTCTACCTTGAATGTTACATTTTTATTACTAGCATCATCTGGATAAATTATTGCATTTATTTTAAAAGTATCTCCTACTTGCAATATGAGGTTTTGTGTATCTATTTGCATATCTGTAACAGGACTGTATACCGTAACTTCTATACTATTTGATGAAACATTAGAATCCTTTGCTTTTGCTGTAATTGTTGTTTTTCCTGAACTTACTGCTGTTATATTTCCTTGTTTATCTACGATTGCAACACCTTCGTTACTAGAAATAAAATCTATTGGTTGCTGTTTTGCCACTTCTGGTAATATATTCACACCTAATTTAGCTGTTTGATATTTATTTAATAACGTATTATCTAAGGAAATTTCTATTTTATCTATTTTTACATCTGGAACTTTTGTTAAATACTGAGAAAAAACATATCCTATAATTCCATTTGACAATCTAACTCTATCCCATATTTCTCCTGCTTGTTTTCCTTTTGCTATTCTAGTTAATTTTTCATTACTACTTATTTTAGTAATAACTTCATACGATGTACCTGGTCCAGACCTAACATAAACATTACCAGTTGTATTGTTATATACCTTTTCATTTTGACTTGTAAAATCTTTTTCATTTATATTAGGACTTTGCATTGGAATCTCTGGCATATTATTGTATATAGGTATAGTAAATGATATTGATGAACTTAATAAATTACTATCTGAATACCCTTTATATATTGAATTTGATTCACTATATGGTGCAAGAACATTTGTCATATATTGATGCCAAAATAGACTATTACTTCTTTCATCATTAACATCAAATTTTTGTAAATATATTGTATTTTGCCCAACATTTATATAGCTAGAACCTATAAATATTCCTCCTCCGGTTATAGCTTTCTGTTTTGTATCCCATGGTATTAAATATTTTGTTTTTGTTTCACTTGATGCACCATTTCCATCTCTAGCAAATCTAAGTCCATTTTTTATTGCTCCTAATTCTTCTGTTGAGCTTGTAGCACCAATATTATAAAAATTATATAGTCCTTCAAATCCGGCTAACTCTTCCACTTATAGAGGCATGAGATAAAAATGGTCCAACCTCTTGCTTAATTCTCGAAGCTAAATGATAACCACTAACCTTTGAAGTTTTCGCACCTTCTAGTATAAGCTGAGAATATTTCTCCTTCATCGTTACCGTTTTACCATCAGATGTTAAATATTTTACAATTGTATTATAAAACTCTGTACCATATAAAATTTTTTCAATACCATCTAATTCATTTGTAGTTTCATCATATGTTAATGTTTCAAATTGAAAGATTCTAACTTCATTTAAAAAATTTCTTGGATCCATACAGTATTCTACAGCTTTTCTTGATGAATCTACCCAACCTTTATCTACTTCAATATTATACTTTCCTGCACTTGTATTTTTCCAATTATCTGAATATGATTTTGGAACTAGATTTTTTCCAAAAACATTTTCTTTATTTATAACATCATTCCAATCTAAATTTGTATATAAAGCTGTGAATTTCCAATTAGGATGTTTATTTTGTAATTCTAAAAGATATGGTCTATAACTATCTGGAAAACTACCTATACCATCTTTTTTATCAGAAGCATTTACTTTATATATGCTAAAAGCAAAAAAATATATTAAAAAAATTATAAAAACCTTTTTTAATTTATTATACATATCTACCTTCCAATAGTTAATGATTTTAGACAATATTTGCAATACCTAAAATCATTATTATTTTATATGTGTAGTATTTGTATAATTTTTTTAAAAAATTCATATTTGTTTAGCTTTTACAATAATTCTATAATTTGCATTATCAGAACACGTTATTAACGTAACCTCTCTTTTTCCTTGTGTATCTTGAGATAAGCAACTTACATTAGATGGTTTTACCCTATAAATGTCATAAATCTCATATTCTATGTTGTTATTTATTTTATCATATAAACTAAATTTATCTCCTATTTCTAATTTTTTTAGCTTTCCAAACATTTTATTATTTAGATAATTATGTCCTGCTATGCAAAAATTGCCGTATTTCATTTGGATTAGGTCCCCAAAATTTAGTTACTGATATCTCTAGTGCTTTTGGGCTATACTCTGATAATACATAGGTTTCTACATTTATTTTTGGAATTGTTAGTTTTGCAATTGATTCATATCCTTTATACTTTTTTAAAACAATGTCAGTTTCTTTTTCTTCAATAGTTTCGTCAGAAATAGATTTTTCTGTTATAACATTATTATACTCATTACTTTTTTCTTCTTCAAATTTTATATTTTCTTCATTTAGTTTATTATCTAAGACAAAGAAAAATAAAATTAGAATTGTTATTATAATTATAATTTTAATAATTTTTATTATTTTTCCTAATCTTCTATCTTTTTTCATAATGTAGCTTTCTCCTTGCATCTTATGTATAAACAAATTATTATAGGATAGTAGAATTTATGAAGATGAGCAGGCATAAGTAACCTGCCCATACAACATTTTTTAGATTTATCCATTATCTCGTAATAATGAATTTTATACTAATTTGCTTTTTGTTTTTTATTTACAAAAACATATATTCCACACAATGCAACTATTATTGTAGAAATAACTTCATAAATATTTATACCAGTTTTTGGTAATGTAGTAGGTTGCTCTTTTGGAGTTTCTTTATTTTCTACTACTTCATTTTCAGTTTCTGCAACATTTATAGTAAAGTCTTTTGATGAAATAACTGTATCATCATTATCCATATCTATTAATTTTAAAGTTAAAGTATACTTACCAGATTTACTAAATATACCTTTGAAACTTAATTCTTGATTAACAACTCCACCTAATTCATAACCTTCGACATCTCCCCAGCCGTCATTAATAAGGTCATATTCTACTCCTGATTCATCTATTCCAGTTATTTTAACTTGAGCATCTTCTGGAGTTGAAACTTTAGCTAATAATCTTACATGTCCATAATATTTTCCCATAGTAGATTTTGTTGTAATTTTTAAAGTCTTTTCTTTTTCCTTAACAATTTTTCCATCATATATTAAATCCAATGTATAATCTTTATAATCTGGCTCTACTTTTATATCTTTTCTAATTTCTGCAATGTCATCATATGACTCTGCTTCTTCATTTGCTAATCCTGTAGCTGATATTATAAATTGAGTAGGGTTTGAAGTTGTAATTCCTTCTATAGCTTTAAAAGTAATAGTTATTTTATTTGTAGGATTTTTTCCTCCTTGTTTGTCATAATTTGTAATTATAACTTTTTTACCAGTCCCCATGTCATCTTCTATATCATTTGCAATTCCTTCATCTACTTCTACATATTCAAATAATTTATCATCATATTTTATAGTGAATGTATATGCAGCTAATGGTTTTTCAAAATTTAAAGTTAGTTTAACATCAGTTCCTGGATATACTATTTCTTTATCTGTTACTGCATTAATATTTACAGTATCTGCGTATAAATTTAATGAAAAAAAGCATAATGAGAATAATAGAATAAATGTTAAAATGTAAAATAATTTTTTCATGAAATTTTCCTCCCTCTTTAATTAGTTATTTTAAATAACAAATTTTTTTAAATTATGTTATATAAAATATTTTGTCAAAATTTCTTAAATATATTTAGTAATTAAATACATAAAAAACTAAATTTCTCCAAAAAAAATAACATAGCTTTTTACTATGTTACTTTTATGAAATTTTTAAAATTTTACATCATCTTCTGAATATTGCTTAGGTTTTAGTCCAAATCTTGTCCTCATATAGTCTAATACAACAATCATTAACGCAAGGGAACCTAGTGAAACTAATAGAATAGCATATTTTATATTATTAATCTCTAAAATTGCAGAACCTATCAAAGCAATTAGTCCACAAGAAAGAGATGTAATTAAATTGTATATAAATGTAATTTTTTCTCTTGATTCTGGTTGGGTAAAATTTTTCAAATATTTTCCTTGAACAATATTCCATTGTGAAGTACATATTCTATTTACTACATATAATAATAAAATAATAGGTACTGCAATATCATTAGTTGTAATTAGTGATATACATCCAACTGCAACCCATGAAATTATATAAGTTAAAGATATATAACTAAGTGTTTTATTTTTCAATTTATCTTGAATTTTTTGAACATAACCTACTGATAGCCCAGCAATTAAGCTTAACATCGCTATTATAATAGAATACTGCTCTGGACTTACTCCAGATGAAGTTAGAAGTTCACTTCTATATGTATCAAAAATTTTAATTATACCCAAGAAAACAGAACCAAATAATATATAGGCTTTTATTCTTTTAGATTTTTTTACAAATTTAAAAGACACAACAATATCAGTTTTATATTCTTTTATAAAATCTCCTATTTTTTTCCTTTTTTCTTTTTTTACTACATAAATATCTTTAAATTTAAAAGACATAAATAACGATATAGCCAAGCAAACAGCACAAATACTCATTGGTATATAGTTATTAATTACAAATAAATATCCTGCCATAATTGAAAGCACTGCATCAAAAACATAATATCCACTTCCGCCTTTAGATTCAAGTTTAGTATATAAGCCATCTCCACCTTTAGTAGCAACTGAATCATACAATAAATTACTATCACATATTGCTTTTATATTATATCCAAATGCTGATATAAATTGTGATATACATATAAAAAACAAATTAGGAGAAAACATTAAAACAAAAATATGTAAAAATACAAAAAAGTTTCCTAAAATAATACTTTTTCTTTTTCCTAAATATTCTGAAATAATTACTGATGGAATCTGTAATATTAATTTAGAAATAACATAAGAGGCAGATACAATTAATACCTTACTTGGAGTTATGCCTTTAGTTATTGTCAAAAATAAATATTCAATTGAATAATAGCATAGCAAATCCCAAGCAAAGACTTTATAAATTGGATACAAAACAGCATTTTTTCTTCTTGCAGCATTTTTTTTCTTATTTACTTTATTTTTATCTTTTGTTATAAGTTTAGATGACATATTATCTCCTTTTATTATATTTCTTGGAATTTGTATATCACATATATTGTAATTTTTCAATATTAGTAATAAGCTTGTAATATAATCTTAATGTAAATGTTATAAAAACTTGACCCAGACTGTCAAAATTTGACAGTCTGGGTCTGACCTAAATTATCTTTCTCCTATTGGATTTGAATTTGGCTTTGGCTTTTTTCCAGCTAATGCAGCAGATGTGCTTGTATGATATGTTTTATTTAAATCTTTAATTTTATTTTTATAATATCTATTTTCTAACATACATATTATGCTTGTAAGTTCAATATAGCCATCGTCATTATCATATTCAGGTAGTTTACCTGTTTTTTTAGCTAATCTCATAAAATTCTCTAAATCTTGTTGACATATATCTACTAACATTACTCCTCTAAAATCTGAGAATTCTATTGCTAAAGTTAAATGATTATCTTCAGAATCTTGATCATCTTTTAATATTCCATATTTTTTTACGTTCATATCTTTTTGAAGTAATTTTATTATATTGATAATTTCTAATATTGCTACCTGATTTCTTATCATTTCATTATTTTTTATTTCATCTTCTTTATCTTTAACATCATCTCTCAAACTTGAAACTTGTAAGCCGTTATCTATTAAAAACTTCCTATATTCTTCTTCAAGTTCAGGAGTAACTTCAACATTATTAAGAGCTATTTTTCTTGTTATTAAAAATTTTGTTATAAGTTTTTTAAGATGTTCAGAATCAAGCTCATTAATTTTATTCGAATCTTTAATACATAATTCATCCCATAAATTATTTTCATCTATTATTTGCATAACTATAGACATAAGCTGCATTTCTTTGTAATATCTAGACTTCCAATAATAATCCATAATACATAATGTTTCTAGAGATAAACGTTCAAGATTTTCTGAAGAATAAGCATCTAATACACCAATATCTTCTGTATCTTTAACTAATTTGCCATCTTGATATTGTTCATCAGGTATTGGATTTTGTTTCACAAGCTCCAAACCTTCTAATCCTAATTCTTTTGCTTTATCATTATACATTTTAATATATTCATCTAAAAATCCAAATTCATTCAGATATGATATACTTTTTTGAATTGACTGTATAAACGTATCTTTCGTACTTCTTCCCAATTTACTCTTATTTTCTTTTAAATAATCAGAAATTTCCTTATATGTTGGATTCTTTTTATTATTTTCTCTAATAAACTGTCTTAATGTTGATATAATTTCTTTTTCTAAATCTACATCTATTTTTAGATTTTCTTGACTTGCATTATTTTCCTTTTCTAAAGCCTCATTCCATAATTTTTTAAATTGATTTGGATCTTCAATAATTTCTAGTAACTTTTTTAATCCTTTATACTGCAAAAATAAAAAATATTTGCTTTGTAATTTTGGATCAGCCTGATTTTCATTTTTATAAAATTCCAAAAATTCTTGAATAACTTCTTTATTTGTCATTTCACCTTCTGTATTCTCTGAAAAATTAGCTAAATATGCATTTAATCTTTTTAATAAATTAATAATTCCTTCATTTTCTACATTCAGCTCTTCACATTCTTTAGCAATCTCACTTATTTTAATATCCATATTACTCTCCTTTACATAACATTTTTATTATAGCATACTGTTTACATAAATTCAAGTATATTTTACAAAAAATACCATAATAATTCATTATGGTATCTTCTTAGTTTATTTTATTCTTCTACTTTTTCAAACATATCTTTTGAAACTCCACATAATGGACATGTCCAATCATCTGGTAATTCTTCAAATTTTGTTCCTTCTGCTTCTTCATCATATATGTATCCACATATTTTGCATTGATATTTCATTTTTTATCACCTCCTACATATTTAATAGCTCTTTAACTAGCTCTTTCATTTGCTCTATATTTTCATTGTTCATTGTTGTTTTTATAGTTATAGTATTTTCGCATATTTTCATATCTTTCATTTTTTCAATTATACTTCTCATAGTTCTTCCAGCAGATGGAGCCCATGTTCCATTTTCTATTATTGCAATTTTTCTATTTTGATAATTTTTGCCTTTTAAAGAATTTAAGAAATGTTCCATTGGGGGAAAAACTTCACCATTATAGCTTGATGCAGCTACAACAATTTTATCATATCTAAAAGCATCTTCTATTGCCTCAGCCATATCATCTAATACAAGATTTGTTAAAACAACTTTTTTAGCACCTTGTTCTTTAAAAATCTCTGCAAGTTTTTCTGCAGCAATTTTAGTATTTCCATGAATTGATGCATATGCTATTAACACACCATCATCTTCTGGTTTATAACTACTCCATGTATCATATTTTCCAATGTAATAATCTAAATTTTCTTTTAAAATTGGGCCATGTAAAGGACATATAATATTTATATCTAATGTTGCAGCTTTTTTTAATAATGCCTGTACTTGCATACCGTATTTTCCAACAATATTAAAGTAATATCTACGCGCTTCACAAGTCCAGTCTTCATCTGTTTCTATAGTTCCAAATTTTCCAAATCCATCTGCTGCAAATAAAACTTTTTCGCTTTTTTCGTATGTAACCATAACTTCTGGCCAATGTACCATAGGAGCCATAAAAAATTGTAATGTATGGCTACCAATATTTAATTCGTCCGCTTCTTTTACAATTATTTTTCTGTTTTCTAAATCTGCTATGTCAAAGAATTGATTTATCATACCAAAAGTTTTTTCATTACCTATTATTTTCATTTCTGGATATTTATCAGTAAGTAACTTAATATTATATGAATGGTCTGGCTCTAAATGAGAAACAACTAAATAATCAACCTTTTCTCCATTTAATTCATTTTCTAAATTTTTAACCCATTCATCAGTAGCTCTTTTATCAACAGTATCCATAACTACATTTTTTTCGTCTTTTATTAAATATGAGTTATATGACATTCCATTTGGTACTATATATTGTCCTTCGAACAACTTTATATCTTTATCATCTACTCCAATATATTTTATACTATCTGTAACATATCTTTTATTTGTTTCCATTTTCTATCCTCCTTTTACTTTTTCGATTATATCATTACTTAAATTTAGTTGCAATATTTTTTTCTTATTTCACAATTTAATCTTTTTTTCATATAATATCTTATCTCTTTATATTATTTTTATAAAGCATTATATGCTTGGATGGAGGTTTTATGGGACTTACAAATTCTTCTACTGGTAGTCAATTATTAAATGAAAATGTTGAGGAAATAAAAAAAAGTTGTGATTATACTATAGCTATTGCTGGTAATCCTAATGTTGGTAAAAGCACTATTTTTAATTCATTAACAGGACTTCATCAACATACTGGAAATTGGCCTCGGAAAAACAGTAGAAAATGCAAGTGGAATTTGTGATTACAAAAACAAAAAATTTTTATTAGTAGATATTCCAGGTACATACTCATTAATGTCACACTCTGAGGAAGAAGAAATTGCAAGAGACTATATTTGCTTTGGTAACCCAGATGCCACTGTTGTTATATTAGATGCTACATGTTTAGAAAGAAATTTAAATTTAGTTTTTCAAACAATGGAAATTACAGATAAAGTTGTTGTATGTGTTAATTTATTAGATGAGGCAAAAAGAAAAGGCATTACTATAAATCTTGAAAAGCTAAGTGAATTTCTTGGTGTTCCAGTTGTTGGAACAATAGCAAGAAAAAAACGAACACTAAATAAACTTGTAGATACTATTTATAAAGTATGTACAGGAGAAATTATACCAAAGCCAAAACTAATATCATATTTACCTATAATTGAAGACTCTATAAATATTATTTCTCCTGTTGTTTGCAAAATGTTACCTCAAAAATTGAATTATCTAAATAAATGGATTTGTATTAAACTAATAGATGGAGATGAGAAAATTTTAAATAGTCTTCAAGATTATATACATATAAATCTTTTAACTGAAGAAATTAACTCAAAATTAGAAGATATTTATGTTTTATACGAAAAATTTAATATTGATAAAAACAATTTTAAAGATAAGCTTGTCTCTAGTATCATTTTTAGAGCTGAAGATATATGTAACAATGTTATAACATATGAACGTCTTAATTATAACAAAAGAGATCGTAAAATTGATAAAATACTAACATCTAAAAAATTTGGAATACCTATAATGCTTATATTTCTTGGAATAATATTTTGGATTACTATAGCTGGTGCAAATTATCCTTCTAAAATATTATCTAGCTTTTTTACATTAATTCAAGAAAAACTAATTTTATTATTTACAAAATTAAATGCACCTAGATGGCTCACTGGGATTTTAATTGACGGTATGTACCAAACATTAACTTGGGTAGTAGCTGTAATGCTGCCACCTATGGCAATATTTTTTCCATTATTTACCATTTTAGAAGATTTAGGATATTTGCCTAGAATTGCATTTAATTTAGATAATTATTTTAAAAGGGCATGCACAACTGGAAAGCAAGCTCTAACCATGTGTATGGGGTTTGGTTGTAATGCTGCTGGAGTAGTTGGTTGTAGAATTATAGATTCACCTAGAGAAAAATTAATTGCTATGCTAACTAATGCTTTTGTTCCTTGTAATGGTAGATTTCCTTTTTTAATAACTATAGCTTCTATTTTTATAGGCAGTTATTTTACTGGTGCTTTTTCATCTATTGTTTCTACAATAGTTGTTTTACTTGTAGTTTTATTAGGTATTATCTTAACATTACTCGTATCTAAATTATTATCTAAAACTATATTAAAAGGAATTCCTTCTTCGTTTATACTAGAGCTACCTCCTTACAGAAAGCCTCAAGTTGGAAAAATTTTAGTTCGTTCACTTTTAGATAGAACACTATTTGTACTAGGAAGAGCAATATCTGTTGCAGCTCCAGTTGGAATTGTTATTTGGTTATTTGCAAATATATATATTGGTGATTTAACATTATTAACTTATTTAGCAAATTTCTTAGAGCCTTTTGCAAGGCTTATGGGATTAGATGGATATATTTTAACTGCATTTATTTTAGGTATTCCTGCTAATGAAATAGTTTTGCCTATTATTTTAATGAGCTATATGGCAAGTGGAACTCTTGTAAATTTAGAAGATACTTTTGCTATTGGAGAAATTTTAATTTCTCATGGTTGGACTATTATAACTGCAATAAATGTAATGATATTTACCCTTTTACATTTTCCTTGTAGCACAACTCTTATAAGCATAAAAAAAGAAAGTGGAAGTATTAAGTGGTCAATTTTAGCATTTTTACTTCCTACCTTATGTGGTATAATTATTTGTATGATTACAAATGGTATTTATAATTTAATAATATGAATGCACAACCTCCCGCCATTAAAAATGGTGGGAGGCTTTTGTTATTATGTTAAAATTAATTCTATGTAATAATTTTTATTTCTTTTATTTTACTAACAACTGTTCCATATGTGTAAAAACTTCCTACTACAAAGTTTACAATATTTTCTTTTTCATTCATTGCATCTTTTATAGCAGTTTCTAAACTTTTTATTTGTATTTGACTTTTTTCTTTATATTTTACTGCAATATTATATAATTCTTCTTTTGAAGTAAATCTATCTTCATCATTTCCAGAGGTTAAGATAAATTTTGATTCTTTATCTTTAGCTAATAATTCTATTATTTTTTTATAATCTTTTCTTTGTAAAATAGAAATTATATAAACTCTTTTATAATTACTATAATACATATTTACCATATCTTGTAAATTTTGTATTGCAGGTTCGTTATGTGCTCCATCAAAAATAATCATTGGCTTACTATTTATAATTTCCATTCTTCCTTTATGAATAACTGTACTTAATCCTTGTTTTATACTTTCATCGGATATTGAATATCCAAGTTCTTTTAGAATATTCATTGTTTCTATACATAAACTTGCATTGTGAATTTGAACCCTACCTTTTAAATTAAGTGTTAAATTATTAATGTTCTTATAATTAAAATATTGAAAATCATTATCAAAATGATAATTTGAAATATCTTTTTCGCTTAGAATATGTAAGTTATTATTCTTTTTTTTGCATATTTGTATAAATACATTATTTATATCCTCATCTTGCTCAAAAATAACAGTATGTGAATTTTCTTTTATAATTCCTGCTTTTTGATAAGCAATTTCGTGTAAAGTATTTCCCAATATATTCATATGATCAAATCCAATAGAAGTAATTATAGATACTAAAGGACGGCTAATAATATTTGTGCAATCATATAAGCCACCTAATCCAGTCTCTAATACTACAAAGTCTACATTGTTTCTATAAAAATATAATAATGCCATTGTTGTTTCTAGCTCAAATAATGTAATATTTACTTTATTTTTCTGATTATATTTTTCTATTTTAGGTTTTAATTCTTCTATTAAATTAGATAATTCTTCATTTGAAATTTCTTTTCCATTAATACAAATTCTCTCGTTATATCGAATTAAATGTGGTGAAATAAACTTTCCTACCTTATAACCTTGTTTATTTAATATATTACTAATTATTTCTGTACAACTACCTTTTCCATTTGTTCCTGCTATATGTATAAATTTCATATCTATTTCAAAATTATTATATGTATTCATAAAATATTGCATTGCATTTAATGAAGGATTTTTTGTTCCTTTGTAAAAATTATTTAAATATTCTTCTACATTTGTCATTATTATCACCTTATTTTATACGTCATAAAACTTCGCCCTCTAAGTGACATAATTTTATTCTGTTCTTAGAGCTATAACTGGATCTTTTTTAGATGCTGCTCTTGCTGGTATTAATCCTCCAATTAGTGTTAGTATTACGCTTAGTATTACTAATATAATTGCATTACTAAAGTATAGTGTTACATTTAAAGGAATATTTCCTGTAAAATAATGAAGTACTGAATTTATTGCAGGTATTAATGAGTATGATATTCCAATTCCAAATAATCCTGATAGTAATCCTATTATAAATGTTTCAGCATTAAATATTGATGATATGTTTTTCTTTGATGCACCAATTGCTCTTAATATTCCTATTTCTTTTGTTCTTTCATATACTGAAATATATGTAATAATTCCTATCATAATTGATGATACAATAAGTGAAATTGATATAAAAGCAATCAATACATATGTAACTGCATTTACTATTGTTTTAACTGAATTCATTAGTATTCCTGTTGTATCTGTATAATTTATTACTTTATCTTCTTCTCCTTGAGAATCCATTTTTTCATTATATGAATCTATAAAGTCTAAAAAATTCTCTTTTCCTTCAAAACTATCAAAATAGAATGATATATATGTTGGCTCTTCTTTGTCTTGATATCCTAATGTAATTAAATTAGATTTAGCTGTTTTTTGTGTATCTGACATCATTGCTGTTACAATTCTAGTAATTTCGTCTTCTGACATTTTTAATTGAAAAGCACCTGATATTTTATCTGGATCTACATTAAATGCTGAAGCAAAACTATTAGTTAAATTAGTGGTAAGTTCTCCTACTTTTGTTAAAATATCCCTTTTCATTACAGTTTCTGTCATTGCCTTTGCCATTGTATTTTCTGTTTGTACTATTGCTGCACTACTTGTAAAGCCAGAAATTACAGAAGATACTATATTTTTATCAACTATAGCAGTTAATTTATTACTTTGTGCTTGTTTTGTACTATTAATTGCTTGGTTTAAATTTTCTACACTATTATTCTCTACAGCCATTTCATTTGTAGTATTAGTAAAATTGTTATTAGGAATTAAGTTTTCTTTGTTTACATCTTGTGGTAAAAGCTGTGACATACCACTATATGTATTTATATATATTTGCAATAAGCTTTTTAATAATCCAGAATAGGCTTGCTTAAATGTATCTTTTGGAATAACATATTTTTTCTCTAATGCAGATAAGCTATTAGAAGCCTCACTTCCATTTAAATAATTAGATACAATACTATCTATATTATCTATAGTAAACTCACCATCAATACTGTTAAATACACCATTTGCAAATGTACTTAAATTATTCGAAAAATCATTTTTGGCTGGTCCCGTATCTGTTGTTATTGCATTTGTTATTTCTGTCATATAATTTTGTGTTTGTTTTTGTAAAGTAGCTTGATCTATTTTTACATTAAAAGCACTTTCAAGTTTTTTATTATCAACACTTACTAAATCTTGAAAATTTAAGTCTAGATTATTATTCTTTTCATCAAATTTTGAACCTGAAAATATATCTACATCTGTATTTTCAAGCTGTTTTTTTACTATTTCCGTATTTGAGGAATAATTAATTATATAATCTATTAAATCACTTGTATATAAAACACCTGGATTTAATAGCATAGATGTTGTACCTTCTTTTGGACATACAATTCCTACTATTTTTAAATTTATTGCATTATTATATGCATCATTTAAATAGTCTTCATCTTGTGTCATATCTTCATATATGTCATATTTTTTGTTATATTTATATAAATCTGTTTCCATTATTAATTTTAGATTTATATTCATCAAATCTTCATAAGAAAATGTAAGAGCTTCATTTTCTATATTAACAGTTTCACCATTCATTATTTTTGTAACAATACTAGATAATTCTTCAGTATCTCTTAATCCTAATGAATAAACAAGTAAATCTGGAATTGTATTAGGCTCTGAAAGTACAATCATCATTTCATCATAATTTTCTGGCAAACGTCCCATTAATAAATCATAAGAATTATTAATAGCATCTCTGTCATCTGTCATTTGAGAGTACGTAGATGTAAATGATGACATCATACTAGAAGAAAAAGAACTCTTAAATAAATTACTAGGATTTACTTTTGCTATCTTCCCCGTTGCATCTTTAGTGTAGATTGTTGGCTCTACACTATATGAATATTTAATTGATGATATATTATTATCTATTTCTTTTTGATTATCTTCTATATGTTTTTTAAAACTTTTTAAATCATTTGTACTTAAATTAGAAAGCATTGTTGAAATATATTGCTTTTCTTGTACTATTCCATTATTTTCGCCTTCATTTTCTTGTGTTGTCATTGCAAGCAATGCTCCAGTTATATCTGTGGTTTCTTGCATTATTGTAAGTGGATATGAAGTTAATGTATCTTCTTGAATACTATCTACATAACCTTGAAATCCATTTGAAACTGCTTGAACTAAAGCTATTCCAATAATGCCAATTGAACCTGCAAATGCAACTAATATTGTTCTACCTTTTTTAGTAAGTAAATTATTTAAGCTTAATCTAAAAGCAGTCCAGAAACTCATAGATGTTCTTCCAATTGAAGAAGTATCTGTTTTTGGGTGTTCTTCATTATCAGAAATAGGGTTTGAATCTTCTGTAATAGTACCATCTAGGATTTTAATAATTCTACTTGAATATTTTTCAGCAAGCTCTGGATTATGTGTTACCATAATAATTAACTTATCTTTAGATATTTTTTTCAATATTTCCATTACTTGTATACTTGTTTTTGTATCCAATGCACCTGTTGGTTCATCTGCTAAAATTATATCTGGGTTATTTACTAATGCTCTTGCAATCGCAACTCTTTGCATCTGTCCTCCAGATAACTGGTTTGGTTTTTTATTAATATGTTCTTTTAATCCTACTTCTTCTAAGGCCTTAATTGCTCTTTGTTTTCTCTCTTTTTTAGAAATTCCACCAATTGTTAATGCAAGTTCAACATTAGATAAAATAGTTTGATGTCCAATTAGATTATAACTTTGGAACACAAACCCAATTTTATAATTTCTATATGCGTCCCAATCTCTATCCTTAAATTTTTTAGTAGATTTTCCATTAATAATAAGGTCACCAGATGTATATCTATCTAACCCTCCTATAATATTAAGTAATGTTGTTTTTCCACAACCACTTTGACCGAAGAATAGATACAAACTCAGATTCTCTAAATTTTAAATTTATTCCCTTTAGAGCTTCTAATTTTTCATCTCCTGTTATATATGTCTTTTTTATATTCTTTAACTCTAGCATCTAAAACCCCTTTCAGATAATAGCTTTATATTTTGTATTTCATAATTTATATGATTTATTAAAAATTATATATTAAACTCACACTATTTAACTTATTAAATTTTTATTAATTATATAACCATATTTTACCAAAGTCAATATTTATACTAGGTTTCACATTATGTTCACACACAAGAATCTGTTATGTATTAACTGAAGGGTTGCCGGCTCTTTTTTGAGCTAGCAACCCTTTCACTTTTTTATTATATTTTTATATTAAACTAAATCTACAACAGCTCCAACTTCAATAAATTTAGCTTTTAATTCTTCAGCCTCTTCTTTGTTTAATCCTTCTTTTACAGTCTTAGGTGCTCCATCTACTAAATCCTTAGCCTCTTTTAATCCTAATCCTGTTGCATCTCTTACAACTTTAATTACTTGAATTTTATTAGCTCCTGCTTCTTTTAATACAACATCAAATGAAGATTTTTCTTCAGCTGCTGGTGCTGCTGCTCCTCCTGCTGCTGGTGCTACTGCTGCAACTGCAGATACTCCAAATTCTTCTTCTATAGCTTTTACTAAATCAGCTAATTCAACTACTGTCATTTTTTTGATTTCTTCAATCATTTCTTCTTTACTCATTTTATAATCCTCCTAAAATTTTTTTATTTAAATTCCCTATGTATTTTTATAAGTCGCTCTAGGGTCCGACAACTATAATTTTTAGATTTTCTTATTATAAACAAAGCAAAAGTGGTATATTGCTAGGAAAACTAGCTAAAAATCTTGAGACTATACTGGTGTATGTCGAAAGACTTTTATGCGACGTTTGACAACGCAAGATGCCTCTTTTCATTTGTTTATTATTAAGCTTCTTTTTGTAGACGTACTTGCTCAAGTGCAACTGCAAGTTTTGATATATTTCCAAGCAATGCTCCAGCAAGCATACCAATAAGTGTCTCTTTTGAAGGTAATTTTGCAAGTGTTATTATTTCTTCTGCAGACATTACTTTTCCTTCAATAATTCCACCTTTTATTTTATAAAAATCGTTCTTTTTTGTAAATTCATATACAGCTTTTGCAGGTTCTAAATAATCATCTGTAGAAATCATAACAGCTGTTGGACCTACAAGTAAATCTTCTAATCCTTCATATTTACATTTTTCTAAAGCTCTTCTTGTAATATTATTTTTTATAACCTTATATTCAGCATTTGCTTTTCTTAAATCATTTCTTAATCCTGTAACAGCATCTACTGTAATACCTCTATAATCTGTTAATAATACAATTTTAGCTTGTTTCATTTTTTCTGCTAATGAATTTACTTCTTCTTCCTTTTGTTTAATTATTTTCTCATTTGCCATTTTCTATCTTTCACCTCCTCAAAACTAGAAGAGTTTTATATTGCTTATTCTTACTCTTCATTTTATATTAATTTTAAAATTAAAAACTCATTATGTGCCTACCACGAGATACATAATGAGTCTATTTATTACTCAAATCTATACCTCGGTAGGACTTAATTTTTGCCTACTGTCTTTGGCTAAAATATTATTTATTTTACATATATACTTGGTCCCATTGTTGTACTTACAGCAATACTTTTTATATATTGTCCTTTTGCAGCTGCTGGTTTTGCCTTAATAATTGCATCAACAACTGTTTCATAGTTTTCTAATAACTTTTTAGTTCCAAAAGAAACTTTTCCAAATCCTAAGTGAATAATATTTGTTTTATCTAATCTATATTCAACTTTACCAGATTTAATTTCAGAAATAGCTTTTGTAACATCCATTGTAACAGTTCCAGATTTTGGATTAGGCATTAAACCTTTTGGTCCTAATACCTTTCCTAATCTACCAACTACACCCATCATATCTGGTGTAGCAACGATTACATCATAATCAAACCAATTTTCTTTTTCAATTTTTGGTATTAATTCTTCTGCTCCAACGAAATCAGCTCCAGCTTTTTCAGCTTCTGTAGCTTTATCACCTTTAGCAAAAACTAAAACTCTTAAAGTTTTACCAGTTCCATTTGGAAGTACTACTGTACCTCTAACTTGTTGTTCTGCATGTTTAGAATCAACACCTAATTTTACATGTAGTTCAACTGTTTCATCAAATTTAGCTTTTGGAAATTTTTCAATTACTTCTAAAGCCTCTTTAGCTGAATAATCTTTTGATTTATCAATTAATTTTTCAGCTTCTAAATATCTTTTTCCTCTTTTCATTTTAACCTCCTTTGGTACTAACGAGCATTTTTAGTACTCTCCCATACTTAACATTATTAATTATTTACTATTCATTTTTATTCGTTCTTTATTCAGAAACAACAACGCCCATAGAACGAGCAGTACCTTTAACCATACTCATAGCAGCCTCTAAAGATGCAGCATTTAAATCTTCCATTTTCTTTTCTGCTATTTCTTTTACTTGTTCCATAGTAATTGTAGCAACTTTATCTCTATTAGGCTTTCCTGATCCTTTTTCTATTTTTAATGCTTTTTTTATTAATACAGCAACTGGTGGAACTTTTGTTATAAATTCAAATGATTTATCCTTGTATACAGTTATGACAACTGGTATTATCATACCTGGTTGATTAGCTGTTCTATCATTAAATTCTTTAACAAATTGCATAATATTTACACCACTTGAACCTAATGCTGGTCCTACTGGTGGAGCAGGTGTTGCTTTACCAGCCTCTATTTGTAATTTTATTATGTTAGAAATTTCTTTTTCTGCCATTCTAACTTTTCGCCTCCTTAATTTGTATTTTGTACTTGTTTTATATATTTTATAAAACTTAAAATACTAAAATTTATTATTATATTTTTTGAACTTGAGCAAATTCTAACTCTACAGGTGTCTCTCTTCCAAACATTGAAACTAAAACTTTTACCTTATTCTTTTCTTTATTTATTTCTTGAACAACTCCTATAAAGTTTTCTAATGGACCATTAATTACTTTTACTGAATCATTAATATCATAATCTATATTTATTGGCACCTCTTCAAATCCCATATTTCTTATTTCCTCATCTGTTAAAGGAATAGGATCTGTACCTGAACCAACAAAACCTGTTACACCTCTTGTATTTCTAACAATATACCATGATTGCTCAGTAATAATCATTTTTATAAGTACATAACCTGGAAATACTTTTTTCAAATTAGTTTTTCTTTTTCCTTCCTTAATTTCAATTTGTTCTTCCATTGGAACAACTATATCAAAGAAAAAATCTTCTAATTCTCTGTTTTTTATTGTTTTTTCTAAGTCTGTTTTTACCTTGTTCTCATATCCTGAATATGTATGAACAACATACCATCTTGGTATTAAATCATCATTTTTATCAGACATTTAAGACCCTCCTATTATAGATTTTATAAGTAGAATTACTGTTCATTACTTTGACTTGAGTCTTGATTATTTTCTGAAGTATTTTGCTCCTCACTTGAATTTGTATCTTCACCTTCTACATCACTACTACTATCATCTACAGTATTGTTTTCTTCGGTTGTATTTGTACTCTCAATAACTTCAGCTAATTTATCAATTCTAAATTCATTTAATTTTTCGAAAACTAAATCTAGTGTAATTACAATTAATGCAAATATTAATACTATAGTAATAACAGCTGTAGTATTATTAACTAACTGCTTTTTACTAGGCCAAACTACTCTTTTTAATTCTGCTTTAAAATCTTTAAAAAAGTGTCTTTTATCTTTTTTATTTTTTTCATTCTTTGCCATTTTATTTCCTCCTAAAAAGAGCTATTATTTTGTTTCTTTATGTGTTGTACGTTTTTTGCAGAATTTGCAATATTTAACTAATTCTAATCTATCTGTATTATTTCTCTTGTTTTTTGATGTCATATAATTTCTTCTCTTACATTCTGTACATTCTAATATTATATTTTCTCTTGGTCCTTTTGCTGCCATATTATACACCTCCGTAATCTTTTAGGCTATTTTTAAACGATGTGAGCATATGTCCTTATAAAACATATACTTAAATATTTTAGCATAATTCGCTTTATATGTCAACGAATTATGCTAAAAATTTTACCATTTTATTTTAGTTTTATAAACTATATTTTACTTTTACAATTCACCTATTTTCACGTAACCTATTGTTTCTTATTCTTTTTATTTTTTTAACAGAATATCCAAATTTGCCTATCTTTTTTCCTAATTTAAAATATCCACCATTTGCATATGCTATTAAACCACATTTAGAAATATCAAAAGCACCTTTAGAATCAATATACTTTTCATCTACATTTATAGCTAAAACATCAGCTATAAACATATCATGACTTCCCATTTCTTTTATTTCTTTTACCTTACATTCTATTGAAATAGGAGATTCCTTTATCATTGGGCACTTTACAAATTTAGCCTTCTCTTTTGTTAATTTTAACTTACTAAATTTATCAATATTCTTTCCAGATTTAACTCCACACCAATCAGTTGCATATTTTAAATTTTCATTTGTTAAATTAATAACAAACTCACCACTTGACTTAATAATATCATAAGAATATCTTTCTTTTCTAACAGATATATATACCATTGGAGGATTTGTGTTTAATATTCCTGTCCATGCAACAGTAATAATATTAGATTTCTCCATTGAACCACAACTAACCATAACAGCAGGTAGAGGATATATAAATGTACCTGGCTTCCAAGTAATTTTACTCATGTTTTTCACCTGTCTTATAATCTAATTTAAATTCTTTTAATATAGGTAAAATTTTATCTTCTAAATGAGGATAAAATTTATATAAGATATCATAAGCATTTAACTGTTTATCTGGCTTTGTAAATCTAGCACATTCCCAATCTATTATCATTTCTATATAATCATTTCTATTCTTTTTTATGCTATTATCATGATGTCTAGCAGTTTTTCTATGAAAATTTTTTACACTTTTAAATGGCAAAAAATTATATAGAATTACTTTATCTAAATCATGAACTATTGACCTCCAAGTATTTTTGCCTAATAATTGTTTTTCAATTTTTTTAAATGCCTTTCTATGTTCAATTGTATATTTAATTGCATTTAAATTATCTTTTCTATTTTTTAATATCACTTATCTTAACTCCTTATACATATCAAAGTAATCAGGTGGATCTTCAGATATATCTTCGTCTCTTCCTTGCGTTCTGAATACTTTAGACATATGAGTACATTCTGGATTAAAAAATCTTTTCCATTTTCCATCTATTTTTTTTGGTTCACCCACATAACCATTAGTATATTTATTTGCAAATTCAACCGCCTCGTCAGATAAAAGTTCATTTAAAACAAAATCTCTATATTCCTTGTCATTCAGTAACATTTTACTATCAATCCTTGTTTTAAAACGTTGCCTTTTCATTTTATTTTCAGTTTCCTCACTTTTATTTATATGAGACATATATTGTAATGGTCTGTTATCTTCTTGTTTCTTAATAGTAGGCGATGTAATTTCAGATTTAATATAAAATTCATTTCTAAAAGAATCTAAATCAGCAAAAATATCCATTCTATTATGTAATGAATTTATAATGATATTCGATTCTATTTGATTTTTAAATTGTTTTTCAAATCTTTCAGCTTCAATTCTAGCTTTAATAAATTCATATTCTAATTGATTCTGTCCAATAGGGAAAATTTCTTGATCATTATCTCTATTTTTACTTTTTTCATCATTAAATTTTCTTATTTCATCTTTAAGAATACTTCTAGATTCTTCATTTGAAATTAACATATAACAAAATTTAATTACTCTTATATTATTTTCAATTTCTACTCTTTTATCAGGATCAGCATTAGATAAATCATTATTACGAGCTTCAATTAACTTTTCACAATTATTTTTAAGCTTAGCATCAAAATCTAAACTTGAATCATATGATTCAGGTGTAAGGATATTTAATGTGTTATAAATAAAAGATTCATTCAACATTGTTCCATTAGGTAAATATGATTTTAATAATTTAAGTATATCAGTTACAGTTATATTTTCCATTTCTATATTTCTCCTTTAACTAAATTTTAAACAAATACATTATAACATATAAAAAAGGAAAGTACAATATATTTTTTAACTTTATACTCTACTTTCCTTTTTTATAATTTTTAATTTATTAAATAAATACAAATAAAAATCTGGCAACGACCTATCTTTCCAGCAGGGATTCCCACAAGTATTTTCGGCACTATAGAGCTTAACTTCTGTGTTCGGTATGGGTACAGGTGTTTCCTCTATGTCTTCGTCACCAGAAATGTTCGTATGCTTCTTCTTTCGCACACTCAAAAATACATAGATATATCTTCTTTCCACTTTCAGAACTTCCCGTCTTTTTTTTCCTTCTTGGTTAAGCCCTCGATTTATTAGTATTGGTCAGCTCAATACATTACTGTACTTACACCTCCAACCTATCT
>CANQMG010000006.1 GCA_947624925.1 uncultured Clostridia bacterium
CAGCAGAATTACCTCTTGTTACATTTACAACTTTTACAGGAACATCAACATAATTTCCAGATTTATATTTTGATGCAATACCCCAACTTCCAATAGGTAATGGATTAGATTTTGATGATGTTTCGCCATTTACAGAAGTTGTTTGTGTTGTAGATGAATTTTGTTGAGTAGAACTATTACTTAATGTACTAGAAGAATTAGAATTATCTATAGAACTTTGATTATTTAAAATGTTGTTACTACTTGTCTGTTCGGTTGAATTAGCGATGTTTACATTTTTTTGTGTATCTTGATATTGTGATAAATTATAATTTTCATCTTTGTTTATATTATTATACATTATAAAATAGACTCCACCTAAAATTAAAGCACATATAATAACAGCAATTATTATAACTGTGGTTAAACTTATAGTTATTTTTTTATTTTCCATTTTAACTTTTCCCCTTTCTTTTGTTTCATTTTTTCTCCTTTTTTCATATAACCTAAAATTAATATATCATATTGTGTCATTTTATTCAAGAAATTTTTAGAACATTTTAATAATTTTGTAATTACGTAAAATTTAATATTATAAACTTTTTTAGATAATAATATACTCAAAAGAAATACGAAAATATCTTATAAAATTTCATTTTCTATGTCTTCTGATGTTATTTTAAAATATTTCATAAGTTCTAATGCATTTGCTGATTTTCCAAATGTATCTTTAATTCCCATTCTAATTACCTTAGTTGGATATTCTTCTGATAAAACCTCACATACACTACTTCCTAGTCCTCCAATTATACTGTGATCTTCAATTGTTATAATCTTTTTGGTTTCCTTTGCTGCCTTAATTATTATATCTTTATCTATTGGTTTTATAGTATGAATATCTATAACCCTTATATCTATTCCTTTTTCTTTTAAACTTTCTTTAGCTTTAATAGCTTCACTAACAGTTACACCTGTTGCTATAACAGTTGCATCTATTCCATTTCCTATTTGTATGCCTTTTCCTATTTCAAACTTCTGATTATTATCATATATTATTGGAGTAGCAAGTCTGCATAACCTTAAATATACTGGCCCTTTTATTTTAGAAATTTCTTCTATAGCCCACTTTGTTTGCGTATCATCTGATGTACACATAACTGTCATATTAGGTAATGTTCTCATTAGGCTTAAATCTTCTAACATTTGATGTGTTGCACCATCTTCTCCAACTGTTATTCCACAATGTGTTGCACATATCTTTACATTTAAGTTTGGATAACAAATACTGTTTCTAATTTGATCATATGCCCTTCCTGCAGCAAAAACAGCAAATGTGCTTACATATGGTATATTTCCACATGTTGAAAGTCCCGCAGCAGTTCCTAGCATATCTTGTTCTGCTATTCCTATGTTAAAAAATCTATTGGGAAATTTTTTTGCAAATATATTTGTTTTCGTAGCACTAGATAAATCTGCATCTAGTACTATAATATCATTATTTTTTTCTCCTAGAATTGCTAATGCTTCCCCATAACTTTGTCTTGTTGCAATCTTATTATTTAAATCCATATTACACTCCTAAATTAATAATTCTTTTACCGCCATATCATATTCTTCTTTATTTGGTGCTTTTCCATGCCATCCAACTTGGTTTTCCATATATGATATTCCTTTTCCCTTAACTGTTTTTGCAATTATTACAGTTGGTTTTCCTTTTATATTTTTTGCTACTTCAAAAGCCTTTAATATTTCATCAATATCATTTCCATCAATATTTATTACTTCAAAACCAAAACTTTTAAATTTTTTATCAATTGGATAAGGGCTCATTACATTATCAATTGTCCCATCTATCTGTAAATTATTATTATCTACTATTAGGCACAAATTATCTAATTTATAGTGTGAAGAAGTCATAGCAGCCTCCCAAATTTGTCCTTCTTCTATTTCGCCATCACCAACTAAACAATAAACTCTATAATTTTTATTCTTTAGTTTTGCATTTAATGCCATACCATTTGCTGTAGACAAGCCTTGACCTAATGAACCTGTTGTCATATCAACACCAGGAACATTTTTCATATCTGGGTGACCTTGAAGAATACTATCTATTTTTCTAAATGTAAGAAGTTTATTTACTTCAAAATATCCTCTATGTGCTAAAACGCTATATAAAGCTGGAGATGCATGACCTTTTGATAATACAAATCTATCTCTATCTTCATCTTTCGGTTTATTTGGATTTATATTCATTTCATTAAAATATAATACTGTTAAAATATCTGCACAAGATAAAGCTCCTCCTGGATGCCCTGAATTTGCACTATACACTGCATCAATAATTCCTCTTCTAACTTCTTTTGCCTTTGTTTCTAATTCTTTAATATCAGTAATCTTCAATTTTACCTCCCAATTTTAATAATTTTTATCTTTGCTTATTTCAGCGTATTTTTTTAATTTTTCATATACTAAATAATTTACTGTACCAGCTGGGAATTTTCCATTTTTATCCTTTTTACCTGCAGGAACACCAGTTAATATTTCTATTCCCTCTTCTATTGTTGATATAGCATAAATATGAAATTTTTTATTTTTTACATCTTCTACCACTTCATCTGATAAATTCAAATTTCTTACATTTTGTATTGGTATCATAACACCATGAGAACCATCTAATCCTCTCATTTTACAAATTTGATGATATCCTTCTATTTTTGCGTTTACTCCTCCAATTGGTTGAATTTCTCCTTTTTGATTTACAGAACCCGTAACTGCTATAGCTTGATTTATTGGAACTTCTGACAAGCTAGATAATAATGCATATAACTCTGTGCTAGATGCACTATCTCCATCCACTCCATTATATAACTGTTCAAAACATATACTTGCTGTTAAAGATAAAGGCATATCTTGTGCAAACATTTCACCAATGTATCCATTTAGTATTAGCACACCTTTAGAATGTGTAGATCCTGATAAATCAACTTCTCTTTCTACATTTATAATTCCACTTTTTCCTGTATATGTGTTTGCAGTTATTTTTGCCGGTTTTCCAAATGTATAGTCGCCAATAGTCATTACAGTTAAACCATTTATTTGTCCTACTTTACTTCCTTTAGTATCTATTAAAAGAGTATTATCCTTTATCATTTCTGCATATTTAGCATCATATTTTTTTACTCTTTCTATTCTTTCAAACAATGCCTTTTTAACATGTTCTTCTTTCACAACTTTTGATTTATCCATTTTAGCCCAAGTACATGCTTCGCCTAATATTTGAGATAAATCATTAAATCTTGTAGATATTTTATTTTGGTCTTCTGCTAGTCTTGAAGCATATTCTATTATTTTTGCTGTAGCATATTTATCCAAATGTAACAAACCTTCTTGCTCACAGAATCCATGTATAAATCTAGCAAGTTTTATAATATTTTCATTATTTCTTTGAGCTTCTTCTTCGAATTCAACTTTAGCTTTAAATAATTTTTTAAAATCTGAATCCATAGCTAAAAGCGTATGATATATATTTGCATTTCCTATTAATATTACCTTAACATTTAGTGGTATAGGTTCTGGCTTTAATGATACCATAACCATAGATGAACGCTGATCCATTGTATTTTCTATTCCAATTTCTTTTACACGCAAAGCTTTTTTTAATGCTTCATAACACATAGGATTAGAAATTAAGTCCTTTGCTTGGAATATTATATATCCACCATTTGCTTGTTGTAATAATCCAGGTTTTAACATAGTATAATCAGTTTTTAATGAACCATAATAATTCTCATATTCTAGTTTCCCAAAAATATTGTGATATGAATAATTAGAATCCATTATTACTGGAGCACCTTCTAAATTACTATTATCTACAAATAAATTAACTCTGTAGTTTAGCCATGGTTGATTTTGTATTTGCATTTGAATTTGTTGTATTCCATTTTGGATTGGTTGCTGTTGTTTTTGTTCAATAAAACTTGGTATATTTTTTAAAATATTTTTCTTTATATCGTCTAAAAATTTATTTATTTTTTTATTTCTTTTATATTTTGATTTTACATAATTTATATGAGCATTAACTGTCATTAATGCAATGTTAGATTGCCATTCTTCAATTTTTTTATCAGCTTCTTTTTCTATTGATTTTATTTGGCTTATTGCAGATATAATTTGTTCTTGAACAATACTAGATTTATCTTCAAATTCCTTTTTTATATCTTCATCTAATTTCTCGTATTCTTCTTCTTGCAATGTTTTTCCATTAAAAATTGGCATCATATATATGCCATTTTGTGCAGCCTTTACTTCAAATCCATATTTTGCAGATTCTTTATTTAATTTTTCTAATAAATTTGCTCTTTTTTGTTCATATTTTTGCTTAATTATATTTTTTTCTTTTTCAAAATCCTCATTACTAAATGTATTATTTATATCATTTTTTATGTCTATTATAAATTGATCCATTAATTCTTTAAATTCTTTTCCTTGACCTGCTGGTAAATCAACAGCAATAGGTTCATTTTGATTATCAAAATTATATATATAACACCAATCACTTGGTATTTTTTTCTTTTTTGAAATATCTTCCAAATATCTTTTTGTATACATTGTTTTTCCAACACCGCTTGGACCTTCTAAATATAAATTATATCCTCTTACATCAACATTTAGTCCAAACTCTAATGCTTTAATACCTCTTTCTTGCCCTATACCAGTAACAATTGGATCTAATTCTTGTGTAGTTTCAAAATTAAATATATCTGGATTACAATATTTTTTTAAACTTTTATAACTTAATTCACTTTTCATTTGTTTCCCTCCAAATAATATACTTTTATTCTTTATAAAAATATCATATAGTTCAATTTTTTTCAATATATTTTATAAATCAATCATAATATTTTATTTAAGCAATTCCAATGTCATTAGAATTGCGTCATCTACTCCATTATAATAATTTTTTCTTTTTCCCACTTCTTTAAAATTATATTTTTTATATAAATTTATTGCAATATTATTGTTAATATTTACTTCTAAAGTTAATATTCTTATTTTTTCACTTTTAGCAATTTTTATAAGTTCTTCTAATAACATAGTTCCAATTTTTTTATTTCTATAATCTTTTTTTACTACAATATTTGTTATATGAGCTTCATCAAGTACAGACCATATTCCAGCATAACCTACTACTTGCTCATTTTCTAATGCAACAATATACTTAGAATTTGGATTTTTAAGTTCATCCTCCAGAACATTTCTATTCCAGAATTCATCAAATTCTTCTTTTAATTTACTAGATATTTCATTTAAATGCATCAAATTCATTTTACAAATTTTTATTGCCATTATTTTTTTCCTCTAACATTCTTTCAGCATTTGATTTTCTTAAATATAAAGGTGTAAGTGAGAATGTTTCTTCTTTATTATTTTTTATTTTGTTATATGCTGCAATTCCAATATTAGTTGCATTTAGTTCATTATTCTCTTCAAAAATAGCATTGTTTCCAAACTTTTCTATTATGTAATTCTTATAACTTATTAAGCCGTCACCAACAAATATAATGCTTTTTTCTTTATTTATATATTCATTTAGAATATTAATTATATTATCAGTTTTAAATTCATCTATTTGTATGTACTTTCCTTCTTTATGTTCAAATAACCCTGCATACACATTGTCATTTTTTGCATCTATTAAAGAACATATTATTCCTTCTTTTTTTACGTTATATGCTAATGCCTCTAATGAGCTTATTCCTATTCCATTTTTTTGTGTAACATCAATAAAAGCTTTTATCGTTGCAATACCTATTCTAATACCAGTAAAAGAACCTGGTCCTTTATCTGAACAAAACAAATCTATGTCTCCAATTTTTAAATTTGTTTCATTAAAAATCTTTTCTATTAATGGCATTAATTTTATTGAATGTGTATTATCATCATTTATTGTTTTTTCTTTTATTAAAACATTATCTTCTAGTATTGCAACAGAGCATATCTTACTAGATGTTTCTATAGCTAATATTTTCATTTTTACCTCATATATTCTATTTGTATTATTCTACAATTATCATCATTTTTATCTTTATTTATATTAATTTTAATGTATTCCTTAGGTAGAGCTTCCTTAATAATTTCTCCCCATTCTATTATGCAAATTCCTTTAGCAAAATATTCTTCTCCACCTATAGCATAAAATTCAGATACATCAGAAAGTCTATAAACATCAAAATGATAAATGTTTATCTTTTCATTTTTATACTCATTAACAATAGTGAATGTAGGACTAGATATTTCGTCTTGTAAATCATAATATGATAAAAATCCTTCTGTAAATTTAGTTTTTCCAGCTCCCAATTCTCCGTTTAGAACAATTACATCACCAATTTTTGCTTTGCTTGCTATGTTTTTTGCAATCTGCATTGTTTCTTTTTCTGATTTTGTTATTATTTCTTGCATAATTTACCCTTTATTATTTCTTTAAATATAACCTATGTAAAAGCGTCAAGATTGCTTCTTACGTTTACATATTTATTGTCTTTATTATAGCAATACTATCTTTTAATTGCAATACAATATTTTTATTTTAACAAATTTTATTTATTCTTTATAAAAAGCAGGCTCAAGACCTGCTTATAATTTTATTTTATTATTGTATTATGTTGTAATCTCATATTTTGTACTATTTTTACTAAGTTATTAATAAGAAAATCTACATCTTCTTTTGTATTTTCTATACCAAATGTAACTCTTAATGAACCAAATGCTAATTCTTTAGGTAGTCCTATAGCAACAAGTACGTGAGAAGGATCAGATGAGCCCGAAGAGCACGCAGAACCTGTAGAAGTACAAATTCCGCACTTCATCTAATTTTAATAAAAGTTCTTCTCCTTCTATTCCTTTAAAAGATATATTGCTATTTCCTGGTAATCTATTATTTAAATCTCCATTTATTTTTATATCTGGAATACTATTTTTTACTTTATCAAAATAATAATCTCTTAAGCTCAATAATTTTTCATTATACTCATCAAAATTATTATATACAAGTTTTATTGCCTCACCTATTCCAACTATTCCAGCAATATTTTCCGTTCCTGCTCTTTTATCTTTTTCTTGATGTCCACCATCTTGAATTTTACTAAAACTTACACCATCTCTTACAAATAAAGCGCCAACGCCCTTTGGACCATAAAATTTATGTGCAGACATAGATAATAAATCTATATTTAGTTTTTGTACATCTATCCTAATATTTCCAACAGCCTGGACAGCATCTGTATGAAAGTATATATTATAATTCCTTGCAATTTCTCCAATTTTTTCTATTGGCTCTATTGTTCCAATTTCATTATTAGCAAACATAATTGAAATTAATATTGTAGTTTTTCTTATACTATTTTTTAATTCTTCTAAATTAATAAATCCATTTTCATCTACATTAAGATAAGTTACTTCAAAGCCTTCTTTTTCAAGAGTTCTGCATGTATTTAATACTGCTGGATGTTCTATCTTTGATGTAATAATATGATTTCCTTTATGTTTATTAGCAAAGCAAACTCCTTTAATTGCAAGATTATCACTTTCACTACCACAGCTTGTAAAATATATTTCTTTTGGATTGGCATTTATAACATTAGCAATATTTTCTCTTTGATACTCAATAATCTTTTTATTTTTCCTTCCTATACTATATAGTGATGATGGATTTCCATAACTTATATAAAAATATGGTAACATTTTATTTAATACTTCTTGGCTTACTGCTGTTGTAGCAGCATGATCAAAATATCTTATTTTTTGCATAATATATCTCCTCTTTTTTCTATTCTATGATATATATTATGCTATTTTTGTTAAATTATTTAATTAGCTGTTTCATTTTATTATTAAATCTTGAAAAAATTTGAAAAGGGTGGAAAAGAGAACTGTCCCATTTTCCATTCATCCTTACATGTTATCTATATTTTTACTGATATTCTATTATATCTGTCCATTTGCTTAAGAATAGCTTTTCTTTTTCGCTACATTTTGCCATTCTCGCTGCTGCTACAATTGGTATCCATCTTAAGATATTTTCTTTTGGTATTTGCATTTCTTTAGAAAATATTTCTAAATATTTTTTTCCTTCATTTTCTTTATTATTCATACAATATAATAAATAAGTGGTTGCAGCATCTGCTGACGCATTTCCTTGTGTTACATGTGCCCAATCTAGTATATATACACTTCCATCTTCTTTTATAATTATATTACTTGGATTAAAATCTCCATGACATATTTTATAATGCTTTGGCATTCCTTCTAATCTTGTAAACAATTCATATTTTTCGTTATCACCTATGCCTGTAAGCTCTATTCTGCTTTTCAATTTTTCTTTTAATCTATTAAGAAGTGGTGCTCTTTTTGATAATATTTCTTTTTGAATATCTACAAACAATTTCATATATTCTTCTTCTTTTTCTGGATGTTCTGATATTAGTTGTTCTAATGTCTTCCCCTCTATATATTCATATATAATTGCCCATCTATTATCTATTTTAGTTACTTCTAGTAATTTAGGTACATTTAGACCAGTTTCTTCAATTCTTGCATGATTTAATGCCTCATTTAAAATATCAGATTTTGAGTAATTTTCTACAAATAACTTTATTGTTCTTCCATTATCTTTATAAACAGTTTTTGTATCTCTTTGAACTATTGTTTCTTCAAAGTTCATTAGTTTTCACCTCCATAATATGCTTTTAAATACATATCTTTTATTTCACTCATTAGTGGATATCTTGGATTTGCACCTGTACATTGATCATCAAATGCTTGCTCTACCATTTCGTCTAATCTATTTAAAAAGTCTTTTTCATCTATTCCATAGTCTTTAATAGTTTTCTTTATACCTATCTTTTCTTTTAATTCATCTATTGCTTTTATTAGGTTTTCAAGTTTTTCCTCATTTGTATTTCCACCTAAATTCAAATAATCTGCAATTTGAGCATATCTTTCTAATGTATGTGGATGGTCATATTGTGAAAATGTTCCCATTTTAGTTGGTGCCTCAGAACTATTAAATTTTAATACCTCATCTATTAATAATGCATTTGCAATTCCATGTGCTATATGATGAAAAGCTCCAAGTTTGTGTGCCATTGAATGACATACTCCTAAAAATGCATTTGCAAAAGCCATACCAGCCATAGTAGCAGCATTTGCCATTTTTTCTCTTGCTTCTACATCTTGTGCACCATTTTCATACGCACGTGGTAAATATTCAAAAATTATCTTTAATGATTTTAATGCTAATCCATCAGTATAATCTGTTGCCATCATTGATGCATATGCCTCTAAGCAATGTGATACAGCATCTATTCCTGAAGCTGCAGTAAGTCCTTTAGGTGCATTCATCATCATATCGCAATCTACTATAGCCATTTTAGGCATTAATTCGTAATCTGCTAATGGATATTTTATTCCTGTTTTCTCATCTGTTATAACTGCAAAAGGTGTTACTTCTGAGCCTGTACCTGCAGAAGTTGGAACAGCAATAAAATATGCTTTCTCACCCATTTTAGGAAAAGTATATACTCTTTTTCTAATATCCATAAATCTCATTGCCATATCCATAAAATCTACTTCTGGATGTTCATACATTACCCACATAATTTTTGCAGCATCCATAGCACTTCCTCCACCAACTGCAATTATGCAGTCTGGATTGAATTCATTCATAGCTTTTGTTCCTTCTTTTGCACTTGCAAGTGTAGGATCTGGTTCAACATTAAAGAAAGTAGTATGCTCAATTCCCATTTCATCTAATTTTTCTGTAATACCTTTTGTATATCCATTTTTATATAAGAATGTATCTGTTACAATAAATACTCTTTTTTTATTTAGTACATCTTTTAATTCTTGTAATGCTACTGGTAAGCATCCTTTTTTTATATATACCTTTTCAGGCACTCTAAACCATAACATATTTTCTCTCCTCTCTGCTACTGTTTTTATATTTAATAAATGTTTTACTCCAACATTTTCAGAAACTGAGTTTCCTCCCCATGATCCACAACCTAATGTTAATGATGGTGCTAATTTAAAGTTGTATAAATCTCCTATTCCTCCATGTGAAGAAGGAGTATTTATAAGTATTCTACTTGTTTTCATTTTTTTCTGAAATTTATCTAATTTTTCTTGATTATTAAATGTATTTATATAAATAGATGATGTATGTCCTAAACCTCCATCTTCTATTAATCTTTCTGCTTTATCTACTGCTTCGTCAAAATTTTCTGCTTTGTACATAGCAAGTACAGGAGATAATTTTTCATGTGCAAATTCTTCTGAAATATCTACACTTGTTACCTCTCCAATTATAACCTTTGTTTCTTTTGGAACTTCTATATTAGCTAATTTTGCTATATTGTATGCTGTTTGACCAACTATTTTAGCATTTAGTGTTCCATTTATTATCATTGTTTTTCGTATTTTTTCTATTTCATCTTCATTTAGAAAATAGCAACCTCTAGTTTTAAATTCTTCCTTTACTTTATCATATATAGAATTCATTACAATTACAGACTGTTCTGATGCACAAATCATTCCATTATCAAATGTTTTAGAATGAATTATTGAATTTACAGCTAAAACAATATCAGCACTTTCATCTATTATTGCAGGTGTATTACCTGCCCCTACGCCTAATGCTGGCTTTCCACTTGAATATGCAGACTTAACCATACCTGGTCCACCAGTTGCAAGTGTTATGTCACATTCTTTCATAATCATATTTGTAAGCTCTAATGATGGTACATCTATCCAGCTAATTATTCCCTCTGGAGCTCCTGCTTTAACTGCTGCCTCTAGAACAACTTTTGCTGCTTCAATTGTGCATTTTTTTGCTCTAGGATGTGGACTTATAATTATTCCATTTCTAGTTTTTAATGATATTAATGTTTTAAATATTGCAGTAGATGTTGGATTTGTAGTAGGTATTACTGCTGCAATTATTCCTAATGGTTCTACTATCTTTTTTATTCCATATGCTGCATCTTCTTCTATAACTCCACATGTTTTAGTATTTTTATATGCATTATAGATATATTCTGCTGCATAATGGTTTTTTATAACCTTATCTTCTACTACGCCCATTCCAGTTTCTTCTACAGCCATTTTTGCAAGAGGTATTCTCATTTTATTTGCTGCTACTGCTGCGGCAAGGAAAATCTTATCAACCTGTTCTTGACTGTAAGTTGCAAATATTTTCTGTGCTTTTCTTAACTTTTGCAATGCGTTTTCTAGTGTTTCAACACTATCTACAATTTCATAATTAGTATCCATTTTCTTCCTTCCTTTCATATATTTATTATATAATTTTTTCCAAATTTTATATAAATATTTATATTATTTTTTAAATTATTTATAGCACATAACTCTTTTTTTTGCAAGAAAATTAACCCATTATATTTTTATATTGTAATCACAATTTTGTAGAATAAATGCATATACTAATTATGAAATATTTATTAGGGTATAATTACTCAATTGGAGGCTATATGTGTGGTTTTGTTGGTTTTGCAAATATAAAAAGAAGTTTATCTGAAAATCCATCTAATTTAAATATACTTAAAGATATGACTAGAACTTTAAGTAAAAGAGGTCCAGATGAAGAAAATTTTTTTACTGATACTAATGCTTACTTAGGACACAGAAGATTAATAATAATCGATGCAGAAAATGGTAAACAACCAATGACATATTTTTATAATGGCTGTAGTTATACTATTGTTTATAACGGTCAGCTATATAATTCTGATGATTTACGTAAAAGGCTTATAGAATGTGGACATAAATTTAATGGATATTGTGATACAGAAGTTATTTTAAAATCATTTGTTCAATGGGGATCTGATATATTTAAAGATTTGAACGGAATATTTAGCTTTGCAATTTGGAATGATACAAAAAAAGAATTATTTTTAGTAAGAGATCATTTTGGCATAAAGCCTTTGTATTACACTTTAACAAATAATTCTATTATATTTGCTTCAGAAGTAAAGGCTATTTTAAAGCATCCAGAAGTTAATATAAAACTAGATAAACAAGGAATTTGTGAACTTTTTGGTCTAGGTCCTGCTCATACTCCTGGAGTTGGTATTTTTAAAGATATTTTTGAAATTAAACCTGCTCATTATGGTGTTTTTAATGAAAGTGGATTTAAAACATTTAGATATTGGAAATTAGAAAGCTTACCTCATAAAGATAATTTTAAAACTACCTGTGATAAGATATATTCATTATTAGAGGATGCAGTAAAAAGGCAATTAATAACAGATGTTCCACTTTGTGCAATGCTTTCTGGTGGATTAGATTCAAGTATTATTGTTGCTTTTGCAAGCAATTACTATAAACAAATTAATCACCCACCACTTGAAACTTTTTCTATAGATTATGTAGATAATGATAAAAACTTTGTAAAAAGTGATTTTCAGCCAAATTCAGATAATCATTATATTGATGTTATGGTTCAAAACTTTAATACCAATCATCATAAGATAGTTATAGATACTCCTGAACTTGCTAAAAATTTAGAAGATGCTATGATTGCTAGAGATTTTCCTGGAATGGCTGATGTTGATTCTTCAATGCTATTATTCTGTAAAAATATTAGAAAAGAAGCAACTGTAGCATTGTCTGGCGAATGTTCTGATGAAGTTTTTGCAGGCTATCCATGGTTTTTTAGAGAAGATGCCTTAAATAGTGGTACATTCCCTTGGTCTATTGCAATTTCTGAAAGACAGACTTTGTTAAATCCTAATATAGAAAAGCAGGTAGATTTAAAAGACTACATTGATTACAGATATAATGAAAGTATAAACGAAATTACAATGTTAGATGAAGATTCTGAAGATACAAAACAAAAAAGAATAATATCTTATTTAACAATTAACTGGTTTATGCAAACTCTTTTAGATAGATCTGACAGAATGAGTATGTACAATGGTTTAGAACTTCGTGTACCTTTCTGTGATTATAGACTAGTGCAATATTTATGGAATATTCCTTGGGAAATAAAAGCTCTAAATGGTAGAGAAAAGGGATTATTAAGATTTATTGTAAAAGATTTACTTCCAGAAGAAATTGTAGAAAGAAAAAAGAGTCCATATCCCAAAACACATAATCCAACTTATTTAAAAGCTGTAAAAGAGATGCTAACACAAATAATGAATAATCCAAATGCTCCTATAAATGATTTATTAAATAGAAAATATATTTTAGACATTTTAAATACAGATGGCACAGCTTTTAAGCGTCCTTGGTTTGGGCAGCTAATGACGGGTCCACAACTAATGGCATACCTTTGCCAAGTAAATATGTGGCTAGAAAAATATCATCCTAGAATTGAGATATAGAATGGAGGAAAATAGGACGGTTCTCTTTTCCACCGTCCCATTTTCCAGTCCCATTTTCTATTTTATATTATTTCAAATTTATGGTACTTTTTTATTATTTCTGGTTTTATCTTTGAATAGAAAATCATTGTGCCTTTTGTAGTCATTGTCCATGGTGCATTTTCTTTATGAGTTAATTCAACCAATTGTCCAGCTGTTAATTGTCCATACTTTTTTAAAGTTTTATCAATGCTGATTATTTTCTCTGTACCTTCTTCAGCAAATAATATTCTGCTTTTGGCTGGCATTTCTAATATTGTTATATCTATGTTTTCTTTTTCTTCTTCTATTGGTTTATAACCATATTTTTTATATTTTTCATATACTGTATCTACAACTGGTCCATACTTAAATGCGTATATTGAGTCTGTAAAAAGTTCTTTTCCTGTATCACATAAATAATCTGCGAAACATAAATATACTAATTTTTGTAACTTTAATTGAGTACATTTTGTCTTAGATAGTATATATTTAGCAATATCTATACCTTCTAATTTTCTATCTTGTTTTATTAATTTTATAAATTTATCAAGGCTACCAATAACTTCAACGCCCTTAAAAAAATGATCTGCTTTACATACTGATTCCCAAGTTATACCTTCTGCTTGTATCATATGTGTAGAAATAGATACATCTTTACCACATTCTGTAGTAATTTTATCTAAATATTCTTTTAGTTTATCTTGTATTTGGTCATCATCCACAATAAAATCTAAAGCTATTCTTTTTCCCAATGTATAGGAACTGCTCATAAATATAAAGTGTGTTATCATAATTATTTTTCTCCTTTATTTTCCTTTTTGTGTCAATTATTGTAATTATTTTAATTTTAAAACATTTGTTCTTAGTTGTCAATAGTTTTTAATAATTTAAGAAAATTTTTATACTTTATATTTTTTCTTTTAATATTTTATCAATGTTTTTATTTTCTAATATTGGAAAATGGGACAGTTCTCTTTTCCACCATTTTCCATTACTTATTTTTTAATTCATTTTTTAATAATAAAATTCCTAAAACAAATGATAAAACATCTGCAATTATGGCACTCCATAGCATTGTTACTACACTATGGCTTAATGTTGCAATTATTATAATTGCTGGAACAAAAAATATAACATCTCTTGCAAGAGCAAGTAAAGTAGATTTAAAACTAGCTCCCATTGATTGTAATAAAATTGATAATGACTTAGTCATACAAGTTAATACTATTCCGCCCAAGAAAATTCTTAAACAATACTTAGCATATTCTAGATATTCAAAAGAATTATCATTTCCAAAAATATTAATAATAAATGTTGGATATAACTCAAATATTATAAATGCAATACACCCAATTATAAAATTTATTATTAAGATATATTTAATTGTTTCTTTAACTCTTTGTATATTTTTAGCTCCCATGTTATAACCAATAATAGGCATACCGCCTAAAGATACTCCTATAACTATTGATACAACAATTCCAAAAACCTTCATACATATTCCAATAACTGCAAGTGGTGTTACTACTCCATAAGCTACACCAGTTGATGCAACTGTCATGTACCCATATTTTCCTACCAAATTGTTTGCAACCGCAATTATAATTACAATAGCAAGTTGAGTAATTAATGAAGCAAGACCTAAAGATGTTAACTTTTTACATATTTCCTTATCTAATTTAAGTGATTCTTTATTTATCTTAAAAGATTTAGATTTTTTTAAATATAATAGACTTACTATAAAAGTTAGTATTTGACCAATAATAGTAGCAATAGTAGCTCCTTTAACACTCATATTAAAAACAAATATAAATATTGGATCTAGAATAATATTAGAGATTGCTCCAATAACTGTTGCAAACATAGCATATTTTGGACTACCATCACTTCTTATAGATGCATTTAATCCTTGACCAATAATATAAAAAGGTAATCCATAACAAATAATTCTTAAATAATCTTTAGCATATTGATAGCATTGTACTTCATCTGGGTTTCCACCAAATATTCTTAATATTTGTTTGCTAAAAACAAGTCCTAAAATAGTTAAAATAACAGATATAATTATTAAAAGTATTAATCCAGTTCCAATAGATTTATTTGCTTTTTCTTTATTTTTTGCTCCTAAAGATAAATTAAATAATGCTGCAGCTCCATCACCTACTAATAGAGCAAAAGCAAGTGCTATAACAGTAAATGGATATACAATATTAGTTGCAGCATTACCAAATGCTCCAGCTTTGCTCCATCCTATAAATATTTGATCAACAATGTTATAAAGTGCCGCAACTATCATACTAATAACACATGGTATTGCAAATTTCTTAATAAGTTTAGAAATTTTGTCATTTTCAAAATCAATTTTTTCCATAATAACCTCCTTTATTTTGAGCATAAAAAAACATAAGTCCTTAATCAATTGGACTTACGCTTATTGCTACTCATTGATAAAATTGGCCTAATATTTTTTTCTCAATAAGTTAATTATAACACATCTTCAAATTTTTTGTAAGAGTTTTTTTACAAATTACTATATTCTGTTACAATTATATTTGTGGAAAAGAGAACCGTCCCATTTTCCTCCTTTTTCCATTTCTATACTGTATATTTTTCCTTTAATATTTCATCAATGTTTTTATTTTCTAATATTACTTTTTTCATTACTTCAAATGTTCTTTCCCTTAAATCTTCTATTCTATCTGTTCTACTTAAATTTTGATTTGGATATACTGGTTCTAATACATTCGCTTTTATGCATTTTTTTCGTTTATATATTTTATAAATTCTATCTGGATTTTCAAAAGTATATACAATAGGTATAATAGGTACATTATTTTCAACAGCCAATTTAAATGCACCATTTTTAAAATTTCTTAGTTCTTCATAGTATGGCCATAATGAACCTTCTGGATATATATGTATTGTGCTTTTTGATTTCAACGCTTTTTCTATGTCTTGCAAAAACTTTACTTTTTTGCTTTTTTCTTTTGGAATAGGAACTGCATTTAATATTCTAATTATATGCCTAACTATAGGAATTTTAAAATTGCTTTCTAATGATAAATAATAGGTTTTACTTGGATATATAATTAGACCATTCATCGTACAATCCATTGGATGAATATGATTTGAAACAGTTATTTTTCCACTATTTACATTAGAAATATTTTCTCTTCCTACTATTTCAAAACCAAATAAAATTTTATTTATAAAATACAATATTGGTGCTATTATTGCACGTAGCAAATTAGAAAACATATTAAATATTGTCCCAGTTTTTATAAATTCATAATTATCATCTATTTCGAAATTTAACGGTTCCCATAATTTAAAAATATGCTCATCTTCTTGTGTTATTTGACTATAATTTATTTCTTTCATTTATTTCCTCTATAAACATTTCTTCTATTTTTTCTATGCTTTTTTCTATTCTGTAATTCTCTGCTGAATTTGCATATTCTTTTTCCATTTTTTTTCTTTCTTCCTCATTATCTAGCCAATAATCAATTTTTTTAGCTAAATCGTTGCTATCACCAGCTTTAAATTTGCTTCTTTCATCTAAAGCAAATTGTGTAGTAGCAGATTTTTTACTATTTGCTATAATAGGAACAAGTCCCATAGCAAAAGCTTCTATACATGATATTGCCTCTATTTCTGCATCTGCAGCATGAACATATAAATCACTAAATGATAATATTTCTTTTAATTCATCTTTTTGATAAAATTTGAATATTGGCTTATTTTTTAATTTACATCCTAATTTTTCATATGAAGAAAGTTTTGGCCCTGTACCTGCAAATATTAATTGTATTTTATCTGCATATTTAGATTTACTAGCAGCATTTATAATAACATCTTGTCTTTTCTCACCAGATAATCTTCCAACCATTGTAATAATTATTTTATCTTTAAATTTCTTTGGTTTATCCTTTTTATTGTATTTAAAATCACTTTCTATTCCATTAGAAATAATATGAAGCTTAGCTGTATATCCATGTTCTTTTAGTTCGCTTGCTATATAATTGCTTGGACAATGTATATGCCTAAATTTATTATAAAAATGGTCTCTAAAAAAATAATAAATTTTGTCATTTACTTTTTTATTATCTCCTAAGCCTATTGTATATGTAATGTTTTCTGGTTGAACATGAAATGCAGTTGTTGCTGGCTTTTTTAATTTATTTACAATCTTTAATCCTTGCACTGACAACCAAAATGGCATATAAAAATGTACTATATCTGCCCATTTAATTGCCTCCTCTAATACATTTTTATTCGCTCTTGCAAAATTCATACCTTGTGATGCAACAATTTTATTTGCTACAGGTGGTAAAATTAATTTTTTAACAATATACTTGTTTTTATCTTTTTCCCCTGTACTAACTATTTTAACCTCATGACCTTTTTTTCTTAGATTATCTACAAATCTTCTTGCTGAAATTGTAGTTCCATTATTTGCTCCATCATATTGATCAATTACTATTAAAATTTTCATTTCATACCTTCTTCTTATGATTTATAAATTCTATTTTATACTATTTATCCTATTTTCTACATTTTTAAGTAAATCTTTATAATTTAATAATTTAGATTTTTCTTCATTTATTTTGCTTTCAGGTGCTTTATTTATAAATCCTGGATTAGATAGCATTTTCTCCCCTCTTGCAACTTCTGATTGTAATCTTTCTTTTTCTTTTTCTAATCTTTGTAATTCTTCTTTTATATCTACTAGATCTTCAAATGGCATATATACTTCTATTCCATTAGCCAAAATGCTTATTGCATTTGCATCAATTCCATTTTTATCTTCTTGTATTTTTAAATTTTTTCCAAATCCTAGTTTTAGTATAAAATCCTTTGATTCTTCTATTTGTTTTTTATATTCCTTAGTTACGAATATTAAGTCTGCCTTTTTTGTTGGATGTATATTCATATTAGCTCTAACATTCCTTATTTCAACTATAATATTTTTTATATTTTCTATAATATCATTATCTTCATCATAATCAACTCTATGTTTTGTTTTTGGCCAATTCGTAACCATTAATGCATCATCATTATAATTTACTAGATTTTCATATATTTCAGAAGTTACAAATGGCATAAATGGATGTAACAGTTTTAATGCATCTTTCAAAACATAATTTAAAACAAAACTTACTTGTACTTTTTCATTTATATTACTACTATATAGTCTTGTTTTTGCTATTTCTACATACCAATCGCAAAAATCATTCCAGATAAAGCTATATATATTATCTAGTGCAATTCCTAAATCGTAATCTTCTATATTTTTAGTAACTGTTTTTATTAAATTATCTAATTTATTTAATATCCATCTATCTTCTATTTTTAGGCAATCAGATTTATACTTTCCTGTTGCTGAATCCTTACTTACATTACCATATTCAAGTATTTTTTCTTTCTCTGGCATATTATTTATAATAAGCTTAGATACATTCCATATTTTATTTGCAAAATTTGATGCTTGCTCTAATTTTTCTGGCATATATTTTATATCATTTCCAACTGTAGTTCCAGATATAACAGAGAATCTTAAAGCATCAGCTCCATATTTATCTATTACTTCAATAGGGTCAACCCCATTTCCTAATGTTTTTGACATTTTTCTTCCCTGAGAATCCCTTACTAATCCATGAATAACTACATCTTTAAAAGGAATATCCTTCATTAAATATAAACCTGATGTTATCATTCTTGAAACCCAGAAAGTAATAATATCATATCCAGTAACTAATGTGTTTGTAGGATAAAATGTTTGTAAATCCTCTGTGTTGTTTGGCCATCCAAGTGTTGAAAATGGCCATAATGCTGAACTAAACCATGTATCTAATGTATCTTCGTCTTGATAAATATTTAAACTTCCACATTTTTCACATTTTTCTGGATTTGATTTTGAAACTGTTATATGAGAACAATCTTTACAATAATATGCTGGTATTCTGTGTCCCCACCATAATTGCCTTGATATACACCAATCTTTAATATTTTCTACCCAATTAAAATAAATCTTTTCATACTTTTGAGGAACAAATCTTATCTTGCCTGTTTTAACTGCATCAATTGCTGGTTTTGTAATTTCCTTCATTTTTATAAACCATTGTACTGATACTCTAGGTTCTATTGTAGATTTGCATCTTTCACATTTTGCAACATTATGTATGTAATCCTCAACGCTTACTAAAGCTCCTAAAGATTTTAGTTTTTGTACTATAACATCTCTAGCATCTATTGCATCCATACCTTGTACTTCTGGCATTAAATCTAGCATTTTATTATCTTCGTCAAATACCTCTATAATATCTAATTTATGATTAATTCCCGCTTCGTAATCATTTGGATCATGTGCTGGTGTTATTTTAACACAACCTGTTCCAAATTCCTTATCTACAAATTTATCTGCTATAATAGGTATTTCTCTATTTACAATAGGAAGTATACATGTTTTTCCAACAATATCTTTATATCTTTCATCTTCTGGATGAACTGCAACAGCTGTATCTCCAAGCATAGTTTCTGGTCTGGTTGTTGCTACCTCTACATACTTTTCTTCATCTTTTATTTTATATCTTAAATGCCACAAATGTGATGCTTCTTCTTTATATTCAACTTCTGCATCTGAAATTGCAGTATGGCAACTACTACACCAATTTATAATTCTTTTTCCCTTATAAATTAAACCATCATTATATAATCTAACAAATTGCTCTAAAACAGCATCTGACATTCCTTTATCTAGCGTGAATCTGCGTCTACTCCAATCACAAGAACAACCTAATTTTTTTTGCTGATTTTCAATTGTACCTCCATAAAGATTAGTCCAGTCCCAAGCTTCTTTTAAAAATTTTTCTCTGCCTAATTCTTGCTTCGTTTTTCCTTCAGATTTTATTTTTTGAACAACTTTCATTTCTGTTGAAATTGCTGAATGATCTGAACCAGGAAGCCATAAAACATTAAGACCCTTCATTCTATTAAATCTAATTAAAATATCTTGTATAGTCTCATCTAATGCATGCCCCATATGTAATCTACCAGTTACATTTGGAGGTGGCATCATAATACAATAACTTTCTTTTGTTGTATCCATATTTGGCTTAAAATAGCCATTTTTCTCCCATGTTTCATATTGTTTTTCTTCAAAGTCTTTTGGATTAAATTTGTCTTTCATATTGACCTCCTATAATTTTAATTTGCTTTTTACAAAAGATAGGCAGGCATCAGACCTACCCATAAAATTGACATTCTCATTATATTTTATTTACATTTGAAAAAATATCATTAGTGCTCCAACTATTGCTATTACAAAACCCAATATTTTCATTCCTGCTGTTGCTTCATTTTGGTCACCAAATCCGAATAATTTTTGGGTTAATTTTCGCGCATCATAAATCATTATAACACCCAGTAATGTAATTAAAACTCCAATAATTACAAAAATTAATTTTAACATAAAATTCAACATCCTTATACATAACTTATTTTATATATTACTTCTTTTTTTATTAAAAGTCAATAATTTTAGATTTCTATTCTTTTTTCTAGCTTTTCTTCTAATTTTTTCCTTAAAATGTAATTTTCTTTTTTTTCTAATAGTGGGTCTTGCTCCATTATTTTTACACTAAGTGCCTGAACTAATTTTAATATTTTTATGTCTTCAAATAAATTTGCTATTTTAAATTCTGGAAGTCCATGTTGCTTTGTTCCAAAAAATTCTCCTGAACCTCTTAGTTCTAAGTCTTTTTCAGAAATTATGAATCCATCATTTGTTTCCTGCATTACCTTCATTCTTTTTCTTATAATTTCAGAATTTCCTTGATATTTTAATATACAATATGATTTATATTCACCACGTCCCACTCTACCTCTTAATTGATGAAGCTGTGCTAATCCAAATCGTTCTGCATTTTCTATAATCATTATACTGCTATTAGGTACATTAACCCCTACCTCTATTACAGTTGTAGATATTAAAATATCTATTTTTCCATCTTTAAACTTTTCCATTATTTCGTCTTTTTCTTTTTGTTTAAGTTTACCATGTATATATTCAACATTATATTCTTTAAAAATTTCTGTTTTATACTTTTCTGCAAGTTCTAATACAGATTTTGCATCTATTTCTTCTGACTCCTCCACAAGTGGACACACAATATATGCTTGTCTTCCTTCATTTATCTGCTTTTTTATAAAATTATTTACTCTATCCTCCATTGATTTTGTAACAGCAAATGTATCTATTTTTTTTCTATTTGGCGGAAGTTCATCTATTATAGAGATATCCAAATCGCCATATAAAATTAATGCTAATGTTCTTGGTATCGGTGTTGCAGTCATAACCAAAACATCTGGATTTTTTCCTTTTGATGCAATAACACTTCTTTGTCTTACTCCAAATCTATGTTGCTCATCTGTTACTACTAATCCTAAATTTTTAAATACTACATTTTCTTCTATTAATGCATGAGTCCCTATTAAAATATCTATTTCTCCATTTTTTAATTTCTCTAAAATTTCATCCTTTTTCTTTTTTGTTGTTCCTCCAAGGAGTAATTCACATTTAATATTATATTTAGATAAAATTTGATTAAAACTTTCTAAATGTTGCTTAGCAAGAATAGAAGTTGGCGCCATAATCGTCATTTGATATCCACTTTTAACAGCTTTATAGGCTGCTATTATTGCTACAATAGTTTTACCAGAGCCTACATCTCCTTGTAATAATCTATTCATAGGCTCTTCATCTTCCATATCTTTTTCTATTTCTTCTAAAACTCTTAATTGAGCTTTTGTTAATTTAAATGGCAAATCATTTATAACATCTGACATTTTTACATCTTTATTAAATGCATTCCCTTTTTCCTTGTTTTTATATTTATTTTTTAGGTTAAGAAGCAATAATTGCATATCCAATAATTCTTCAAATACTAATCTTGTTCTTGCTTTTTCATATTCTTGAAAATCTTTGGGAAAATGTATATTTTTTACTGAATTATTTATATCTAGTAAGTTATATTCATTTAATATATATTCTGGTATAGTTTCTTCTAAATTAGGATAAACTTCTTTTAAGCCATTTTCTATTATTTGTCTAATTATGTTTTGAGATAAATTATATGTAGATGGATATAAAGGTATTATTTTACCTGTGTTTTTAGTACTTTCTTCTTTATCAAAAACTGGTGATAACATTTCTACTTTACCAATTTTTCTATTTATTTTACCATAAAAATTATATTTTTCTCCTAGTTTAAATATATTTTTTAAATAACTTTGATTGTACCAAATTACTTCGCAACACTCTGTTTCGTCTCTTACTATTAATTTATATATAGTCATATTTTTTTTATATGTTCTAATTTCTTTTATTTTAGATACAACTATTGCTTGTATTAAAACTTCTTCTCCTTCTATTGTATCTGCAATTTTTTTAGGTTTACTTCTATCTTCATATTCTCTTGGATAATATGATATTAAATCTTGCAGAGTATATATATTTAATTTATTTAAAAGCTTTACTCTATTTGGCCCAACACCTTTTACAAATTTTACATCTTTATTTAATTCCAAATTTCTCTATCTCCTATTTTTATATTGTACATATTGTATCACATTTATTTATGTAAAATCAATTTTTAAGTTTAATATTTATTATTTTATTGGTAATAATAATTAAAAAATAACAATGGAGGAATTTATGAAAAAATCTATATATGCTTTTTTCATTTTAATACTTTTAATTTTTATATTAACTGGATGTCAATCTAAAACACAAAATAATGAACAAACCAATAGCTCAGAGGAAAATACATCTAATAGTAATACCGAAAATACTGATAATAATTTATCTAATAATACTTCCTCACAACAAATTGTAAAAGAAGAAATATCATCTTTTAAAACTAAATTAATTGCTGATTATTCAGATAAAGATAGAGATTCTAATATTGAACTTGCTTGTTCTACTTTAGATGGAACTGTTATAAATTCTAATGAAACTTTTTCTTTTTGGGATACAATAGGAAATCCAACAAAAGATAAAGGATATAAAAAGGCTAAAGCTTTTGATTCAGATGGTGACCTTATAGAAGCGTATGGTGGTGGATTATGCCAAGTTAGTACAACATTATATAATGCTATTTTAAAGTTAGATGATTTTGATGTTACAGAAAGACATCCACATAGCAATGATGTTCCATATATAAAGGATGGAAAAGATGCATCTGTATCATACAGTTCATCTGATTTAAAATTTAAAAATAAATCTGATTACAGTATAGAAATTAAAGCAGATGTTGTAGATGATAATGTAGAAATAAAAATATTAAAATTCTAAGTAATTTATAATCTTCATAGTGAATATATTTTACTATATTCATTATGGAGGATTTATCTTATGTTTAAAAAAAATATTTATAATTTAGTATTAATTATTTTAATTTTATTAATTATACTTTCTACTTTTTCATTTGCATCAGATTCGGTGTATGTATGGTCTGCTACTGATTCGGATGCTAATTCTTCTATTCAAACTAGTTCTAATTTATCATCTGATACAAAAATGCAATTTGAATCAGAATCTTGTATCTTGATAGAACAAAGTACAGGTACTGTTTTATATGAGCATAATTCACATGAACAATTAAGACCTGCTAGTGTAACAAAAGTTATGACCATTTTACTCATAATGGAAGCTCTAGATAATGGCACACTTTCTTTAGATGATAAAATCCCATGTAGTGAAAATGCTTCTTCTATGGGTGGGTCTCAAATATGGCTTGATACTACAGAAACTTTAACAGTACACGAAATGTTAAAAGCAATTTGTGTTGTATCTGCAAATGATTGTACTGTTGCGATGGCAGAATATTTAGCAGGATCAGAAGAAGCCTTTGTAGAAAAAATGAATGCAAGGGCTAAAGAACTCGGTATGAATGATACTAACTTTAAAAATTGTCATGGAATTGACGAAGATGGCCATATAACTTCAAGTTATGATATTTCATTAATGTCTAGAGAACTTTTATTAAATCATCCTAAAATAACAGAATATACAACTATATGGATGGATTCTTTAAGAGATGGAAAATCAGAATTAGTAAATACTAATAAATTAATTAGAAATTATAAAGGAGCTACTGGATTGAAAACAGGCTCTACATCTCTTGCATTGTATAACTTATCAGCATCTGCAACTAGAGATGGCTTATCTTTAATAGCTGTAATTATGAAAGCACCTTCAACTAAAGTACGTTTTTCTGAAGCACAAAAGTTACTAGATTACGGATTTGCAAATTACACTTTTAAAACATTTGGAAATAAAGGTGAATGTGTAAAATCTGTAAATGTTGATAAAGGTGTTTCTTCATCTGTTAACGCTGTTTTTGAAAATTCTGCTTCTGTTTTATTTAAAAAAGGGGAAGATAAAAATATTGTGCAAAACGTAAATATATGTGATAGCATAACAGCTCCTATATATAAAGGTCAAAGATTAGGAGAAGTAAATTTTACTTTAAATGGAGAAAACATACAAACAATTAACATTGTAGCCGAAGAAAATGTTGATAAAATAAATCTTTGGAATATGACAATTCATTTATATAAAACATGGTTTAATATGTTAAGAACATAAATAATATCTGGCACAACTGTCAAAAATTGCTAGTTGTGCCAGTTTAGTGTAGTAGCCAGATTGTCAATATTTTTGGCAATCTGGCTCTTACTATCCACAACTTTTATTCATCAAAATCATCATATATGTCATTTAGTTCTTCTTGTACCTGATTTGCATCATAATTTTCTTCATAGCTATTTTGTGCCTCTCTTTTTATTTGTGCTCTGTTTTTCATCGGTCTAGTCTTATTATTTACTATATTAGTCTGCTTTTTTGTTTCTTCTTTTTTATTATTTTCATTGTTATCCTTGTTTTGTTTTGGTTCACTATTTTTCTCATTATTACATGCTTCATTTTTTTTACACAACATATTATTTATTTTCTCTGTTATTTCTGGAACATAATCTAATAATCTATCAACACATGAAGTATAGTTTATAGGCATTAATTTTACATTATCGTTTTGAACTACTAAAAATGCCACTGGATTTATATTTACACCTGCTCCACTACCTCCACCAAATGGTAATTTATATTGTATTGCCTCTTCTGTATCTTTTTTATTATACTCATCTATTGTTTCTCCTTTAAATTCGCTACCGCCTGCAGCAAATCCGAAGGAAACTTTTGAAATTGGTATTAATATTATACCATTTGAAGTTTCAATTGGCTCACCTATAATAGTATTTACATCTACCATATCTTGTATACTATTCATAGCTGTAAGCATAAGACCTTCTATTGGATGTTCTCTCATTTAATTTCACACTACCTTTCTTTAATATAACATATATCATATAGATAATATGTACCAATTTAACTTCAATTATACAACTTAGAAAAATTTTTACAGTTATTTCATTTGAATATATAGGTATAATTTTATAATTTATATTATCTTGTTTGTAATCTTTTATTAATAATGATAATACTATAGATACAATAGTTGATAAAATTGCAACACTTGCACTAGTTAATATTCCATCTATTAATCCTATTTTCGCATCCAAATTAACCATAGATATTCTAGTCATTTTGTGTTTTATAACACCTTTTATAGCTTTATTTACTTTATTATCTTCCTTTAAAATTTTCATATCAATTTTTTCATTTTTATGCTTATTTTTTATTTTGTTAACTCTGTCTTCGTCTATTTTAATTCTCGCAATCCTAAATATGATTAAGAAATAAATATCTAGATATACTATAACTTCCTTTTTTATTTTTTTATCATCATTACTAATTTTTATTTTTTCTATGTTTATTTTAGCTTTTAATGACATAATAAATAAAAATACAAGCATAATAAATATTATTATTCCGGATAAAATTAAAACTAGTATCATAAACAAATCTCCTTTGCTTAAATACTAGTTTTTCCATATTTTTTGAGTTTAATCAATTAAATTATTTTTTTGCTTTTTGAACAGTTATATCACCAAATAATGTTTCTTGATTTGTAACAACTTTATTCCTTCTTGATAACTCTAAAAGTCCAGAAAAAGCAGTTACTACTTCAACTTTGTTACATTTTGATAATGAGTATAATTTATTGAAAACGAATTTAGGCTTTTTTATAAGTTCTCTAAACATTTCTTTTACTTTACTAGAAACCGTATATGTATCAATAATTGCAATCTTTTGGATATTAACTGCATTTTGATTTATTTTTTCTTTGTTTCTTTCAATCAAATCTTTATAAACTTCTGGTAAAATATCTCTACTATATTCTTTTTCTATTTTTTGTTTTGGCAACTTAATTTCTTCTTGAAATTTAAAAAATACTTTTGAATATATATTATAATTATCTTTTAGCTTTTTTGTTATCTCTTTATACTTTTTATACTCTATTATCCTTCTTATTAATTCTTCTTCAGTCAGTTCTTGTTCATCTTCTACTTGATTAGGAAGTAATCCCTTAGATTTTATATATAAAAGAGCAGATGCCATTATTATAAATTCACTTGTAACATCTAAATTTAATTTTTCCATTTGTTTTATATATTCAATATACTGGTCTGCAATTTCGCTTATTTTTATATCATATATATCCATTTTATTTTTATCTATTAAATGACATAGTAAATCTAATGGACCTTCAAAGTTATCAATTTTTATTGCATATTTGTTGGTTTCTAATGTTAATATATTTTGCATTTTCATTCTTCCTCTTTTATTACTAACTTTATATTATCCTTTTTAAATCCTTTTTTTATTAAATAATCTCGTATTTCTTCGGTCTCTTTAGTAGTTCTATATTTAAAGAACATATGCCTTATAGATGATATTTCATATTCATTTAAACTTTCACGATTATTATACATATAATCTTCTATTAAATCTATACTTATACCTTTTGCTATTAATTTATATTTTATTTCTTTAATAGAAAGGTGTTTTAAATTAATAAATTCATTTACAGCTCTTTTAATATAATTATTATCATCTAAATAGCCTGCTTCTTTAACATACTCTATTATATCATTTAAAAGATTTTCTTCAATAGTTTTATTGAATTTATTTCTAACTTCGTATTCAGATCTTTTTTTATACATTATATAATTCATTACTTTTGATTTTTCTTTATCAAATTCTTCTATGCTGTATTCCATTATTTTCACCTTTTAACTTATAATATATATTATATCTTTTACAACTTCTCCTGCAATAATTAACCCTGCAACTGATGGAACAAATGAAATACTTCCAGGTACATTGTTTTTTATTTCTTTTTCTAAATCAACAGATGAAGGATATATAGTATTATCATCACAACTGCTTTGTATAATATTATTATATTTTATTGGTTCTTCTTTAGAATATACAACTTTTAACTTTTTAATTCCTCTGTTTCGAAGTTCCTTTCTCATTACTTTTGCTAGTGGACATATACTTGTTTTATATATATCTGATACTTCAAACATAGTTGGATTTAGTTTGTTTCCTGTTCCCATACTTGAAATTATAGGTATATTTAATTTACTTGCTCTTACTACTAATTCTATCTTTGCTGTTACTGTATCCACACAATCTACTATATAATCTATTGTCTCATTTAGTATTCCTTTGCTTTCTGGCATAAAAAAATCTTTATATGTTTCAACCTTTGCATTTGGATTTATTTCTAAAATTCTATCTTTACATACATCAACTTTATACTGTCCAATAGTCTTTTGAGTAGCAATTAATTGCCTATTAAGGTTTGTTAAACTTACTTTATCATTATCTACTAATATAAAATTTTCTATTCCCGCTCTTACTAATCCTTCTACAACAAATGAACCTACTCCTCCAATTCCAAAAATTGCAACTTTTGATTTATTTAATTTTTCTATATTTTCTTTTCCAATTAATAATTCTGTTCTTGAAAATTGATTTAGCATTTTTTGCTCCTTTTATAGTGAATAATTATGCTGATTTTTTTGATTCTTCATATGCTTTTCTAACAGCCTTTGCTAGTTGATCAGCACATGATGTTCCTCTACCTCCACAATCAATTCCACCTATTTTTTCTTCAATTTCTTCTACAGTCATTCCTTCAATAAGTCTTGGAAGTGCCTGCAGATTTCCTGGGCATCCTCCTTCTAGAAATCTAACATTAGTAACTTTATTTCCTTCTAAAGTAAATCTAATTTTCCTAGCACATGTATTTTCTGTTTCAAAAATATAATCCATTATTAATTCACTCCTTTTTAAGAATAATTTTAATTTATTCCTCATCTTCTGTATTTAATTCTTCTTCTCCAAGACTTTTTTCAAATGCTTGTTCAAAGTTTTCTCTTACTTTTGTTTCAACTTCTTTTAGTATTTCTGGATTTTCTTGTAAATATACCTTAACATTTTCTCTACCTTGTCCTATTCTGTTTCCATTATAACTAAACCATGAACCACTTTTCTCTATAATATCTAAATTTACAGCTATGTCTAATATGTTTCCTTCCTTTGATATTCCTTTTCCATATACAATATCAAATTCTGCCTCTCTAAATGGTGGTGCAACTTTATTCTTTACTATTTTAACTCTAGCTCTATTTCCTACAACTTCTCCATCTTGTTTTATATTTTCTACTTTTCTTATGTCTAATCTTACAGAAGAGTAGAATTTTAATGCTCTTCCTCCTGGTGTTACTTCTGGGTTTCCAAACATTATTCCAACCTTTTCTCTTAATTGATTTATAAATATTAGAACTGTTTTAGATTTGTTTATTGCACCAGCTAATTTTCTTAATGCTTGTGACATTAATCTTGCTTGAAGTCCAATATGTGAATCTCCCATATCTCCGTCTATTTCTGCTTTTGGAACTAATGCTGCAACAGAATCGACTACTATAACATCTAAAGCTCCACTTCTTATTAATGCCTCTGCTATTTCTAGTGCCTGTTCTCCTGTATCTGGTTGAGATACAATTAGATTATCTATATCTACTCCTAAATGCTTAGCGTAAACAGGGTCTAGAGCATGTTCTGCATCAATAAAAGCTGCCTCTCCATTCATTTTTTGTGCTTCTGCAATTATATGTAATGCTAATGTTGTTTTTCCTGATGATTCAGGTCCAAATATTTCTATTATTCTGCCACGTGGTACACCACCAATTCCTAGAGCAATATCAAGACCTAATGCACCTGTTGGTATTGCCTCTATATTCATAGCTTGAAACTCTCCAAGTTTCATTACTGATCCTTTTCCAAATTGTTTTTCTATTTGTCCCATTGCTATTTCTAATGCTTTTTTCTTTTCTGAATTTTGTGTTTCCATGTTTTCCTCCTTTTAAACATTTGTTTGTATGTACTTATTATATATTAAAATAAAAATTTGTCAACTGTTTTTTTATATTTTTTTATTATTTTGTAATTTCTTGTTACTATTCATAGCCCTATCAAAAATATATGCATTTTATCCGTTTGGAAGTAATATATATAATTAACTTGCTCCTTGCTGTCGCAATCTACGATTGCTCCATTCGCCTAGGGTCATTTCCGCAC
>CANQMG010000007.1 GCA_947624925.1 uncultured Clostridia bacterium
ATTCGAACTCTCGACCTACCGGGTATGAACCGGGTGCTCTAGCCAACTGAGCTACTTCGCCATTTTTCACTGCTTTTTTATTATAATAGCATTTTATCTGTTTGTCAACTAAAAAAGGAAATAATTTTTATTTTATTTCCTTTAATTTTTATTCTCCACGTTCTTTATTACCCTTGTTTTTTTCTAATGTTTGCCTCATTTTATTAAGAGTTTGTTCATATTTATCATCTTTAACAAAAGATCTTCTTGATTTTTTATTTATTTTTGTACTATTTAGATTTTTAATTAATTCATTTATATTGCCTTCACATTTTATTACATCATCATATGACAATTCTCCATTATCAACTGCAATTTTTATTTCTTCTTTTTCATTAGAAGTAGGATTAACGCCAAATAATGATACAAAAAAGTCTCTTATTGATGATGTTTTTACATTGCTTTCTGTAGCCATTTTACTTTTTTCTCCTTTATTAATATAAACAATACTATATTTATATTAACATAATTTTACAAAAAAATCAAGTACTATGTCATATAATCCTTCAATTTTTTACTTCTGCTAGGATGTCTTAGTTTTCTTAAAGCTTTTGCTTCTATTTGTCTTATTCTCTCACGAGTTACTTCGAACTCTCTACCAACTTCTTCTAATGTTCTTGCTTTTCCATCTTCTAATCCAAATCTTAATTTTAATACTTTTGCCTCTCTAGGTGTTAATGTATTCATTACTTCTTCTAATTGTTCTTTTAATAATGTATATGCAGCTGCATCATGTGGTGCTGGTGAATCATCATCCTGTATAAAGTCTCCTAAATGGCTATCATCTTCTTCTCCAATTGGTGTTTCTAATGATACAGGATCTTGTGCTATTTTTTGGATTTCTACAACTCTTTCTACAGGCATTTCTAATTCGTTTGCTAATTCTTCTGGCGTTGGTTCTCTACCCATTCTTTGTAGTAAATGTCTTGATGTTCTTATTAATTTATTTATTGTTTCAACCATATGAACTGGTATTCTTATTGTTCTTGCTTGGTCTGCTATTGATCTTGTAATTGCTTGTCTTATCCACCAAGTTGCATATGTGCTAAATTTATATCCTTTTTTATAATCAAATTTTTCTACTGCTTTTATAAGTCCCATATTTCCTTCTTGAATAAGATCTAAAAATAGCATACCTCTACCTACATATTTTTTTGCAATACTTACTACTAATCTTAAATTTGATTCTGAAAGCTTTTGTTTTGCCTCTTCATCTCCTTCTAAAACTTTTTTAGCAAGTTCTATTTCTTCATCATAAGTAAGAAGTGGTATACGACCTATTTCTTTTAAATACATTCTAACTGGATCATCTACATTAATTCCATCAAAGTCTGTAAAATTAATATCATCTAATTTTATATCTTCTACTTCTTTTAAATCATCATAATCTGGCTCTTCATCATCAGCTTCTTCTAATATATTTACACCTAACTTTTCAAATGCATCAAATACTTTATCTATTTGTTCTGGGTTAACAGAATCTAATTCACTTGCAATATCTCCATATGTGATTTTTCCTTGTTTTGCTTTTTCAATAATTGTATCTACAACATTGTTTTTTATATCTTCATTTTCTTCTTGTGGTACATCTATTTTTTCTTTTTTATTCATTAAATTTACCCCCTATTTCATTTTAGCTAGTTTTATTATAACTTGATTTAACTTATTCTCTAAACTAACTATTTCTTCTTTAGTTAATGTTTTATCTTCGAGTTTTCTTAAAATTTCGTTTCTTTCCTTTATTACTTTCTCTTTATTATAAATATTTATAATATCTACAATAGCTTTATCTATATCTGAAATGTTGTAATCATCTAACATTATTTTGGTTATTCTTTGTATTGTTTCTTCATCTGTAATATTATTTATAATATTATTAATATTACTATTTCCTTTTTCAAATTCATCATACAAAATTTTTAATATGTTTTTATTTTTTTCAAGCTTAAAATCATCTATACCTATTTTTCCTTTTATCTTTTCATATGTATTTGACTCAGGATTTAATAATAAAGAAATAATCATATTTTCTCTCTTAATTATAGCTTCATCAATATTTTGATTATCCTCTTTTAAGTTAGGTTTCATTCTTGTAACCTTAGAATTTTCTAATACATTATTCATTTTTGTATTAGAATACATTAATTTATTTGTTTGTGCATAAATTGCTTCTTTTGATATTCCATATTCTGATGAAATTTTATCTATGTAAACTTCTTTTTCTATATTGTTTTCAACTTTAGATAAAATTTTAGAAACTTCATTTAAAAATTTAATTTTATCACTTGCAACTTCAAGGTTTAAATCTTTTTTTAAATTTTTAACTTTAAATTCAACCAATGATATTGCATTTTCTACATAATTATTAAATCTGCCAGTACCATATTTTATAACAAATTCATCTGGATCTTTTGCGCCCTCTAATTGTAAAACCCTTATGTCATATCCTAAATTGCTTAATATTTCTAATCCTCTCATTGTTGCAGCTTGTCCAGCTCCATCTGCATCATAACCTATTATAATTTCTGTTGCATATTTTCTAAGCATTCTTCCTTGTGCTTCTGTAAGTGCTGTTCCAAGTGATGCAACAACATTTGTTATACCTCTTTGGTATAATGAAATTGCATCCATATATCCTTCTACTATTATAATTTTTTGAGATGGATTTTTTTTGGCAACATTTAGTCCAAATAATTGCCTTCCTTTACTATATACTATATTTTCTGGTGAGTTTATATATTTAGGTTTTGAATCATCTAAAACTCTTCCTCCAAATGCAATTACTCTTTCTCTTACATCTTTTATTGGAAACATAAGTCTATTTCTAAATCTATCTATAAATTTTCCATTATCATTTTTATTTACAAGACTAGATGCTAATATTTCTTCTTCTGAAAAACCTTTTGATTTTAGTTCTCTATATAATTCATCAAATTTTCCAGAATATCCAATACTGAATGTTTTTAATGTATTATTATCCAATTTTCTCTTTTTTATGTATTCTTGAGCTAATTTAGATGTAGGTTTATATAAATTTTGATGATAAAACTCTGCAGCAATTTCGTTTATTTTGTATACAGTTGACTTTAATTCTTCTAATTTATTATCTTGATTATCTAATGTTGGCAAGGTTATTCCTGCTCTCTGTGCCAAAATTTTTACGCTTTCAATAAAATTAACATTTTCTATTTTACTTATAAAATGAAAAACATTGCCTCCAACTCCACATCCAAAGCAATGAAAAATTTGCTTATCTGGAGAAACAGAAAAAGAAGGAGATTTTTCTTTATGAAATGGACATAGTCCAAAAAAATTTCTACCGCTTCTTTTTAATATTACATATTGAGATATAATATCTACTATATCATTACTGTTTCTAATATCATCAATTAATTCATCACTATATCGAACCATTATTATAAACCTTCCTATGATATATTATTATATTCGACACATATCCTTTAAATCCTTCTTTATGTTTACTTTTTCTTATAATTATATTTTTTTTGTATATATATTTTTGTTTCTTTTTATGTATATTAAAAAAACTGCTGTATAGCAGTTTTTTTTTAAGCTTGTGTTGTTGCTCCATCAAATGGAATAAATTTATTTACAACATTTGTTAATGATTCATCTACATTATCTAATTTAAATTCTTTAAATGATTGATTTATTTTATTATCAACTAATCCTTCAATTTCATCATATGTTGCATGTTTTGCTAAGACTAACTCACTAATTAAGATTTGTTTAGCACTAACAAGCATCTTCTTTTCACCTGTAGATAAACCTTTTTCTTTTTGTTTGAAACTTAGATTTCTAACAACATCTGCAATTTCATATATGTTACCAGTTTTCATTTTATCCATATTATCTCTGTATCTTTTGTTCCAGTTTAAAGACATTTCTGTTTGATTTTCTTCTAATATTGCAAATACTTTTTCAGCTGAGCTATTATCTATAATGCTTCTTACACCAATTTGTTCTGCTTTATTTACTGGAACCATTACCTTGACTTCACCTGGCATTTCTAAAACATAATAAGATTGTTTTTCCCCTAAAATATCTTTTTCCTCTATTCCTGCAATTTTTCCTGCACCATGCATTGGATGTACAATATAATCTCCTACATTAAACATGTAAGTCACTCCTTTCAAAAGACATAGTTTAGGCAAAAAAATACGATTCACTTAATAATTTTAAGTAATGTTTCATAGGTATTGAATCGCTTTCTTTTGTATCTCAAACCATTTTAATTATACTATAAATTTTGGAAAAAGTCAAAAGATTTGGAAAAAATTTTTTATGTTTTTATTTAACTTATTTTTAATCAACATATTATTAAAGATAATATGTTGATTAAAAAACTTAAATTTGATATTTATTGTTTTTTCTGATAAAATAATATAAAATTTTTATGATAATAATATTAGAAATAAAATTAAATTTGACAAACACACTATATAGGAGGATTAAGATTTTATGGATACAAAGTGTTTACAAAAACTTGAATATTTTAAAATACTAGATATTGTTGGTTCTTATTGTTCTACTTACATTGGTAAGGAAATGTGTTTAAAGTTACAACCATCTTTCAGTTATAATGATGTTTTTAAATTGCTTAATCAAACAGATGAAGCATTTAAGATTCTAATAAAATATGGTATTCCACCTATTTTTAACTTTAAAGATATTAATTCAGAAATTAAATTACTAAACAATAATTCTTCTATTACTGCAGAAGGATTATTAAAAGTTGCTAATATTCTTAAAATGTCTAGAGAATTAGTAGAATACTTTGGCAGTTTTAATTCTTCTGAATATATAGAACTTAATCATTTTATTTCTAATATTTATACAAATTTAAATGTAGAAAAAGAAATATTTTCTAAAATATTATCTGATAATACTATAGATGATAATGCATCTAGTGCATTGTATAATATAAGAACTAATCAAAGAAGATTAGAAGGAAATATTAAAGAAAAACTAAATAATTTATTACATTCTTCTAGTTATTCTAAGTACATCATGGAAAATATTATTACAATTAGAAATGGAAGATTTGTAATACCTTTTAAGGAAGAATTTAAATCTATGGTTAAAGGATTTGTTCATGATTATTCTGCAAGTGGTGCAACTGCTTTTATTGAGCCTATCTGTGTATTTGAACTTAATAATGAATTAAATTCTTTAAAAATAGAAGAAACAAATGAAATTGAAAAAATTCTATTTTCTCTATCTTCTAAGTTATTTCCTATTATATCAAATATAGAAAATAATGTTAGATTAATATGTATTATAGATGTTATTTTTGCTAAAGCAAGATATGCTAAAGACATAGATGCAATAAGACCAACTTTAAATACTGAAAAAAAATTTAATTTAGTAAAAGCTAAACACCCTTTAATAGATAAAAATATTGCTGTTCCTATAGATATAAACTTAGGAGACAATTTTTCATCTTTAATAATTACAGGTCCAAATACTGGTGGAAAAACTGTAACATTAAAAACTGTAGGATTATTGCACCTAATGGCTTTTACTGGTATTTTTATACCTGCAAATGAAACAAGTAGTATTTTTGTGTTTGATAATATATTTGCAGATATTGGTGACGAACAAAGTATACAAGAATCTTTAAGTACCTTTTCATCACATATAATTAATATTATAGACATTTTATCTAAAAGTACAAAAAATAGTCTTGTACTTTTAGATGAATTAGGCTCTGGAACTGATCCAGAACAAGGAAGTGCATTAGCATTAAGCATATTAGAGCATTTTTATAATCAAGAAAGTCTTTGCATTTCTACAACACATTATAGTGAATTAAAAAACTATGCTTTAACACATAATGGTTTTATTAATGCAAGTGTAGATTTTGATATAGAAAAACTTTCTCCAACTTACAAACTTTTATTAGGAATCCCTGGTAAAAGTAATGCTTTTGAAATAAGTGAAAAATTAGGATTAGATAAAAATATTTTAGAAAAAGCAAAAAAATTCATTAATACAAATACAAATAATATAGAAGATTTATTAAAAAGTATATATTTATCTAAACAAACTATTGAAAATCAGAAAGAAGAAACATTACAAAAATCAGCTGAAATTGATTTATTAAGAACTTCCTTATTAAAAGAAAAAGAAAATTTAAATAATAAAAAGGATTATATATTAAACTCTGCAAAAGAAGAAGCAAGGCAAATATTGGAAGATGCTAAAAAAGAAGCAACTATACTAATTAAAGAACTAAATAAATCTGAATCTACTCTTAAGGACTTCAATAATATACGAAATTCTATTAATAATTCTATAAAAAAATTATCTCCAATATCTACTACTATTGACGAAAAAAATCAAGCTAGTATAGATATTGATAATTTAAAAATAGGTACCACAGTTTTTATTAATACAATAAAACAATATGGTATTATTAATAGTGCAGTAAATAAGTCAAACCAAGTTCAAGTTTTAGTTGGAAATGCAAAATTTAATATAGATATAAATAATTTAGTTTTAGCAGATAATAAAATTACTAAAAAAATTCAAAATAATACAAATATTTCTAGTAAAATTTCAAAACTAAATACCAAACAAGTATCTACAGAATTAAATGTTATTGGTAGTAATGTTGAAGAGGCAATTTTTGCTATAGATAAATACTTAGATAACTGTTATTTATCTGGATTATCTTCTGTTAGAATTATACATGGTAAAGGAACTGGTGCATTAAAAAATGGCATTCACGCATATTTAAAAAAGCACCCACATGTAAAAAGCTTTAGATTAGGTACCTTCGGTGAGGGTGAAATGGGTGCTACAATTGTAGAATTAAAATAATAATTTATTAAATTTATTCTTAATTATTATTATTATTTGTAAATTTCCATGAGTCTTTACACATTTCTTCTAATTCTCTTTTAGCCTCCCAACCTAATTCTTCTCTTGCTTTTGTTGGGTCTGCATAACATTTAGCTATATCTCCAGGTCTTCTGCCCACTATTTTATAATTTATCTTTAATCCATTTGCTTTTTCAAATGTATGTACTATTTCAAGTACAGAATAGCCTTTTCCTGTTCCTAAATTATATGCTTCTACTCCATTCATTTTTCTTGCTTTTTCTAGTGCTTTTAGATGTCCCAAAGCTAAATCTACAACATGAATATAATCCCTTACTCCTGTTCCATCTACAGTATCATAATCATTGCCAAATACATTTAAACATTCTAATTTTCCCACAGCAACTTGATTTATATATGGCATCAAATTATTAGGTATGCCATTAGGATTTTCACCTATTTTACCACTTTTGTGTGCTCCTATAGGATTAAAATATCTAAGTAGAATTATGCTAAATTCATTATCTGAAATATAAACATCTCTTAATATATTTTCTATCATAAGTTTTGTGCTTCCATATGGATTAGTTGTAGATAGCGGAAAATCTTCTTTTATTGGAACAGTTTTGGGCACACCATATACAGTAGCAGAAGAGCTAAACACTATCTTTTTACAATTGTATTTTTTCATTAGCTCTAGCAAAATTAATGTTCCAGTAACATTATTATGATAATATTCTATTGGCTTTTGTACAGATTCTCCAACAGCTTTTAGTCCAGCAAAATGTATAACCGCTTCTATATTATTTTCCTTAAATACCTTTTCTAAATTTTCTTTATCTAATAAATCTACTTTATAAAATTTAAAATTCTTTCCTGTTATTTCTTTTATTCTATCTAGCATCTCTGGTTTACTGTTTATAAAATTATCTACAATTATTATTTCTTCTCCTGCATTTAAAAGTTCTACAGCTGTATGACTTCCAATATATCCTGCTCCACCTGTTACTAAAATTGACATTTTTTCTCCCTTCTAATTTTTACAATTTATTAATTTAGTTAATAATTGATTTTTTATAATTATTGTACAATTCCACAGCTGTACTTGGACTATCTACTCCCTCTTTATTTTTTATTGGAGCAAAGTCTTCTTCTCTTTTTCCTCTTAGTACAGCAATATCATTAAAATATGTAAATGAATCAAATATAAATGATTCAAACTTATATGCATTAGGATTTTCAGCAACAACAAATTTACCATTTTCATCAATATAATTATATTTCTTGAAGGCTATATGATATGGTAATTTTTCCTTGCCTAATTTTTGTAAAGCTTCACTACTAAACAAATTGCACATTATGTGGGATTCTCCATAAATAAGTTCATTATTTTCATCCCTTGCCTCTGCAATTTCTTTTGGCATTTCTGAATACTCTATAACCTTTATGCTACCATTTTGTTTACATATTGCTCCTACTTTTTCTTGTGGTGAATTTTTAGGTATAGATTTAGTTGCAATTTGAATACCCTTACTTTCGCTTATTCCTATTAACAAAGGATCTGCAACTTTTAATAATATGTTGTCAATAGAGCCAATAAATACCCATTTAATATCTCTATTTTTAATATCATCTATTATACCATTTTTGTACATTGAACTAAATATTCCACCATTTCCATCTGCTGCTTGTTTTATATTGTAATTTTCATCTATTAATATTTTTCCTTCTTTTGAAAGTAATGGTAAATTACCTTGTTTAAAAAATTTAACATATGATTTATCATAATCAAAATAGTTATTTTTATTAAAGAAATCCTCTATAGAGTCATTATTTTCTTCGCTTGTCATTATATACCAAGGAATTGTGACATTATATTTTTTATTAATTTCCTTTAATGAATCTGCAAGTATTTCAAATAAATATTTTGGCTTTGGTTCTATATTAACTTTAAATGTACCTTTCGGTCCATTAAATCCAAGCCTTGTACCTTGACCACCAGACATAGTTGCTAAAGCAAATTTATTTGATTTTATTATATCCTCACCTAATTTTATGTATTTATTTAGTTCTTTATCATCTAATTGCTCTTTTTTTATTGCCTTTATCGGTTCTATATTATCTATTTTTATTTCTTTCTTATTTGACAATTCTTCATATAAATTTATTATACTTTCAAAATTTAAATCTAATATTTGATTTATTAGATTTTCTTTTTTATTTTCTTCAATTGTTTCTAATATATTTATTACATGTTTTTGATTGTATTTTTCTAGCTTTTTAATTGCCTCTTCATATTTTGTATTCATTTTATAATCCCCCAATATATTTTATCCTTTTATAGATTTTTCGTATATTTCCATAGCCTCATCTATTGGTCCATCAAATATTAATTTTCCCATACTCATAACCATTCCTCTTTTGCAAAAATCCTTTGCAGTTTTTGTAGCATGAGTTACATATAAAAGTGTTACATTTTCATTATTTATAAGTTCATTAATCTTTTTTATACATTTTCTTCTAAATTCTTCATCTCCAACACTTAAAGCTTCATCTACAATTAATATTTCTGGTTCTATATTTACACTTATAGAAAAGCCAAGTCTTGCTTTCATACCACTTGAATATGTTCTAACTGGCTGGTCTATATATTCTCCTAATTCTGAAAATTCAATTATTGTTGGTTCAAGTTTTTGTATTTCATCATTTTTTAAGCCTAATATTTGACCTTTAAGATAAATGTTTTCTCTTCCTGTAAACTCTGGATCAAACCCAGATGTTAACTCTAAAAGAGCACTTACCCTACCTTTAACTATAATTTCTCCACTAGTTGGAAAAACAACTTCTGTTATCATTTTTAGCATTGTAGATTTTCCTGCACCATTTTTTCCAAATACAGCAACAGATTCTCCTTTATTTATTTTAAAAGAAACATTATCTACAGCTCTTTTTTCTGTATGCTTTACACCTTTAAATAATAAACCAAAAAATCTTTTTTTATCATTTTTAAACAGTTTATATATTTTATTAACATTTTTAAATTCTATAACTGCTTTACTCATTTTATCCTCCATTTTTTATAATACATCTGGAATTTCTTTTCTTAATTTTTTATATAATACAATTGCTATTACTAGCATAACTGCACATATTATTACAAAATATAATAATCTCTTAGGCTGTTGCCAAAACCATATTTTATCTATAAAACAATTTCTAAATCCAGCAACTAAGTATGTTACAGGATTTACCCTTAATATCTTCTTTAAAACTGAACTTTTTACTGTTTCTGGATTCCACATTATACCAGAAAGCCAAAATACAGCAGTTATAAATGCTTTTACCAAATTAGAATAATCTTTACTTATAGCTCCCAATGGTGCAGACAATAAGCTCCAGATTTCAAAGAAAATAAATGTTAATAGCATAAAAAATGGAATTTGTAAATAATAAATATCTATTGCATATCCAAATATTCTAAACAATACAATAACTATATATATAAGTATAGCGTGAATAATAAATTTAGATATATTTACAAATGTTGGTATTGTTGAAACTGGGAATTTCATTTTTGTTACTAAATAACTATATTTTCTAATTGCATCTGTTCCTGCTGTTATCATTTCACTCATATAAAACCAAGGTACTACACCTGCTATTAGCCATAAGAAATATGGGTAGCCATTAACATCACTACTAACTCTTAGCCCTATAGCAAATGCAAACCAATATACAAATATTGTTACTGTTGGCTTTATAATAGCCCACATCCATCCTAAAGCAGCTCCTCTATATGTTTTTATTAAATCTGCTTTAGCAAGCTTAAATATTTGCTTTCTATATTCTAAATGTTCTTTAATAATATTAACTAAAGTATTCATTCTTCTCTCCATATTTTATTATTTAAATATTTCTTTCTTTTTTTACTATTTTATTAAATTGTAATACTGCATCATCTTTTGAAAAATCTATATTAACTTTCCTTAGCTTATTAATATCTTTTCCTATAACTAGTCCTGTACCATGATTATAGTTTTTATCTGTACCGCCATAAAAAACATAATATATACCATCTTCATATATAAATGAACTTCTGTAAATTCCCTTGTTATCCCAGTTTTTACTTTTTACAGTTGGCTTTAATATTTCTTTAGATGTTTTCCAATTTATACCATCTGCAGAATTTGAATAATACAAACTCATATCATTTCTTTGTGAAAAATTTTTAAAAGCTACTGATAACATTTCATATCCGTTTTGAGTTTTTATAACATCTAAGTGCCATATTTTTAATTTATTATCATATTTTATATCTATATCTTTAAAATTTTCCCAATTAATTCCATCTTTAGATTCTGCATACTTCAATATTCCTTCTGTTTGCACATACCACATTTTATAAAGATTATTTTCATATATAATTGCAGGGCTTATGCAGTCTGCCTTTGTCCTATCTGGCATATATAATGTTTCTTCTTTTGGTGACCAGTTAATTCCATCATTACTACATCTTCTGTATATTACTGTAATTTTTTTATAGTTGTCTACAAATCTCCAATAACACTCTAGTCTATCTAAATTATCATTATATACAAGATGAGCATCTGAATTATATACTTTTGCCTTTTCTTTGTTTGCCGGTTCATCTAAAGGATTTATTTTAGAATTTCCTGGTTCTTTCCAATTAATTAAATCGTTACTAACTGCAATGCAAGGATTTTCTTTTAAATCATCTCCAGTAGGATATGGAGTATAAGACATCCAATATTTATAATTATGCCATGGGCTATTAAAACTAATTATTTTAGGATGATAAGACTGAATATCATCATATGGTCCTTTTATATTTAAACAATATTTAGAATTATAATCCTTTGGTGGTATTAAACATAATAAAAATATAACAATTAATAAAAAAGCAATTAATATTTTTTTATTTATTTTTTTTGTTTTCTTCAATTTTGCATCTCCTAACATATTACTTATTAATAAAATTAATAAATTTATCTGATATCTTGTTACGTGAATATTTTTGTTCTATTATATCATAATTTTCTTTTAAATAATCTATTTTTAAATTTTTTATATTATTTATTTTATATAATAAATCATCATATGAATCTATAATGGCATATGGAATTTCTTTTAAAACCTCTAAAGAACCTGAATTCTTCATTGCAAATACCATTTTACCATTTAAAATAGCCTCTATATATGTCATACCAAAAGTATGATTTAATGAAAAATCTATCATAAAATCATACATCCTTATTGTTTCAGAAACCTCAGTAGTAAGTCCTTGATATTTAATATATTTTTCTAGTTTTTTTGTTTTAATAAGTTTTTCAAATTCTTCTACATAATCTCCAATTCCATATACGTTTATTCTTACAGTAGTATTTTTCTTTTCCTTCAAAAACTGTGCAAAACTTATTAAATTATTAATATCTTCCACTCTATCTTTTGATATTCTAAGCATATATATTGCTTCGTATCTTTTTTTATTATTAATTGGTTTTATTTCATTTTTATTAATCATCTTAGAACTATCTAAGCAATTTTCTATAATTTCATAACTTTCATAATTATTATATCCTAATTTGTTTTCATAATTTTCCTTTGCATTTTTGGTAACAAATGCAACCTTTTCTAGATTTAGCCCTTTTAATACATCTATTAATCCTTTAAAATGTTCTTCTAAAACTTTGTAATCTGTATGGAAGAAGTATATTTTATTTTTTATATTTTTAGATTTAGCATTTTTTAAATATGGATGCAAACTTTCTCTTGTTGAAATAACTGTACTACTTGTAATATTATTAAGCTTTCTTTTTAGTGCAACTTCTGAGTAAGGTATTAAATATTTTCTATCTGAATCATATTTAAAAAATGTTTTTTTCTTATATGAAAACAATTTCTTCTTTATTCGTGTTTTTATGCTTTTACTTTTACTATTATAAAATGCTCTTACATATAACCCATTAGGAAAAGTATTTCCTAATGCATTCTTTTTTAATGATATCAATCTTACAAGATAATTTTTTTCTAAAAGGCCCTCAGCCAAAGCAAGAGTTGCAGAAATTGTTCCACCTCTTCCGAAAAAAATTATATCCAATAAATGCTACATCTTTTATTTGAATATCATAAAAATAATTATATAAATCCTCTATATGTTTTCCCTGTTTTATATATTCATAATCTATTGTATCAGGCATTTTATTTTTAAAAAATTGATTTACAGTATTTTTGCAATTTTTTAGTTCTTCTACCAAAGCATTTATTTTTGTTACAGAATATTTTTTCATTTCATCTAAATAATAAAATTCTCTATATTTAGAGTATATATTAATGTCTGGCTGATACAATATTACAGGCTTTCCAAGTAATGTAAAATCAAATGCCAAAGATGAATAATCGGTTATTAGTATATCATTTTTTGCTACTTCCTCCATTACATCTACTTTATTAGGAGTAATAATTTGAATATCAATATCTTTAAGTTTTTCTGTCATATAATTAATTTTATCTTCATCAAAAAATTGGTGTAAGCAAATTTTTAGGCTATAACCTTCTTCATTTAAATATTTTCTAAAATTATAATTATTTATCGTATTCTTTATATTATTTAAAAATCTCTCTGTTTCTCTATTATCTCCAAAATACTCTCTCCATGTTATAAACCATAATATAGATTTTTTATTATTTTTAATACTTGCAAATTCTTCATTTTTTATAACAAGCTGTTTGTATCTTGGATGATATGGTGAATATTTTAATTGATATGGTTTAAAATTATTTTCATTAATTAATGTATCTTTAATTTTCTTGTTATAATATAAAAATCTAAACATATTGTTATTATAACTTTTACCGTTATAATTAATTTTTTTCATAGCTAATGTACCATGCTGTAAATATACAATTGGTGAAATTACAGCTGATTTTATATTTTTAAAAATAAATTTTGTAGGTTGTACATCTTTATAACTTAATGTTACAAAACTCATATCTGATTTTTTATAATATTTCCAATGTTTTAAAGTATTTTTCCATATCACATTTTTTTTGCTTTTTCTATCTAATTTTCTGTAATGTTTAAGATTTTCTTTGTTTTTGGACATTACAAATAATTTTTTTATTCCATCTTGTTTCTCATTTATTTCCTTCCAAAAATAAAAAGAATTATTATTTGAAGTTTTACCTAGATTTTCTCCAAATAGCCAAATATATTTTTTCAATTTTAATAATCTCCTCCATTAAGTTTTCTTTGAACCAGGCTCAGGAATTTGTTCTAAGCCATTAACCGCATCTTGTAATTTTAAGGCTTTTTTTATTTGGGTAGTTGATATTCCTTCTGTTCTATCTAAATAGATAAGTTCACAATAATTTCTTAAATATTCAAATTTATCGCTTCCTTTCCAATCTCCACCCATAACAGTTATATCAACTTTATATTCTTTAATATCATTTATTTTTTGTTCCCAATTTTCTTCTGGAATTACCAAATCAACATATCTTATGGCCTCTAACATTTTTTTTCTAGTTTCATAGCTATGGTATGCCTTTTTTCCTTTTATGCTATTAAACTCATCTGTTGATAATGCAACTATCAAATAATCTCCTAATTCTTTAGCTCTTTTTAATAATCTGATATGACCATAATGTAATAAATCAAATGTTCCGTATGTTAATACTCTTTTCATTTATCCTCCTCCAATTTTTATTATTTTTCTTAAGTTTTCTAATTGTTTATAATTTTTTCTAACACTCTCTTTGCAGCTTGTCCATCATCAAGATAATTAAACTCATCATTAAATTTTTTATATTTCTCATCATATACAAAATTTTGCGTTACATTTTTAATTTCTTTTACTAAATCATTTTCTTTTTCTACTATTTTACCTGGAAGTACATCTAGTCCAATGTAAAAGCCTCTTAGATTATCTCTATATTGCTCTAAATCATACATATAAAATATCATTGGCTTTTTTAAGTTTGCATAATCGAAAAATACACTTGAATAATCTGTAATTAATATATCTGAAATAATGTATAAATCATTAATATTTTCATAGTTTGATACGTCATATACAAAACCTTTATATTTTTCGAAATCAAAACTATTAGCTACTAAATAATGTGCTCTAAATAAAATTATATAATCATTTTCCAATTCTTTCTTCAAATAGTCAAAATCAACTTCTGTTTTATATGTATATCCAACTCCTGATGTATGTTGGTTATCTCTCCATGTTGGAGCATAAAGAATTATTTTCTTATTTCCTATATTTTCAATATTTAAACTATGTTTTATGTTAGCAACTGTTTCATCTGTAAAATTAAATAATGAATCATTTCTTGGATATCCTTCTTCAATAACTGCGTTTTCTTTATTTAATTCTTTTAAATTCCATGCAGTAGTAAATTTTTCCGTAGCAAATTTAGAAGGAGATAATATATATTTAAATCTTTTAGCATCTGTTCTATATTTATATCTTATTTCTTTAATAGAATTCATCACATTTTCAGATACTTCCAAATCGTATCCTAATCTTTTAAGTGGTGTTCCATGCCAACATTGTAAATATACTTGATTTTTCTTAGGATATATATGATCAAATATTCTATAATTAGTAATCCAATATTTTGCTTTTGCTAAATATTTTTCATATTCTTTTTTTCCATATAAAATTACTTTTGTATTTTTATTATTTTCCAAATATTTATGTTCTTCCACATTTTTAAATGCCCATACAAATTTATAATCTTTATATTTATCATCTTTTATAATTTGTTCATAAATTGCTCTTGGGCTACATGTATATGCTTTTCCATTAAAAGCTGTAAATATAATTAACTTGTCATCAACTTTTGTAGTATATTTTAGGAAATCATAGCATAATTTTCTTTTTATAAATAATAACTTTCTTATTATCTTTCTTAAAAATACATTCTTTTTTATAATATCTGTCGTTTTAGCTCTTATTTTAGATTTAATACTCATATTTTATCTCTCCTTCATTGTATTTATTATAAAATTTGCTAACTTATTTGTGTTGTTATTACCTACTTCTATATATTTTTTTCTAAAATTTTTTATCTGATTTATGTTATAATCCTTTTTTTCAATTTTATCAACAATATCATTAAAATTCCTTGCAGTAAAACTACTTAACTCTTTCTTTATATTTATATTTAATCCTCTATTATCATTATATTTTTCGTAATCATATAAATATAAAAATATTGGCTTTTCAAGCAATGAAGCTTCTATTAATGTAGCAGAATAATCAGTTATTATATAGTCACAAATTTTTAACAAATCGTATGTGTTATACTCTTTATCTACTAAATATTTTTCATTAACATATGTTTTATCTAATGGATGCAATCTAATTATTAAGTTATATTTACTTTCATCCAATTTAGAATTTAAAATTTCATCTAAATTTATGTTAGAATCTTTTCTAAAGGTTGGTATATATAATATATTTTCTTTATCCTTAAAATTTGGATATTGACTATAAAATTTATTTTTTATAATCTCGTCATTATTTTGAATATAATCTAATCTTGGCATTCCTATTATTAATATTTTATCTTTTTCTATATTAAATGCTTGTGAATAAATATTTTTAGTTATTGAACTAGGAGCCAATAAATAAGAATAATTTTTATGCATACACATTAATTTTGCCATCTCTTTACTGCTACCTTCATTTTTTCCAAGAATTTGATATCCAAATTTTTTTATTGCCCCTGAAGCATGCCAAATTTGTATTATAATTAATCTTTTTTTATGTTTTAATATACTTATAGGTATACAGTATCCATCTATAATGCAAACCTTTGATGTTGCTATATAATACATCATTTTAAACATATAAAGTGCATAACATATTTTTGCTTTTAATCCTTTGTTTAATTTTTTGCATAATATTACAATATCTATGTTTTTAGATAATTTTTTTAACTCTTCTTCTAATAATGTAAAATCTAGAGTTTTTATATTAGACTGTCTACTAATAAAGGTTATTCTATTTTTTGTAGGAAAAATTTTTATAAAAAAATATATAATGTTTAATATGCATTTTCCAATTATAATTAAACTACTTGCCACAATATTTTTCATCTACTTTTACCTCTTATCTACATTTTATCTGGCATCTGTATTCCTAATAATTTCATTCCAGATTTTAAAACAACTCCTGTAGCATATGTTAAATATAATCTAGTATTTTTTAGTCTTTCATCATCTACTAAAATTCTATCATTATTATAAAATACACTATATGATTTAGCAAGACTAATTAAATATCTTGCCAAAATAGATGGTTCGTTTTTATCTACTACCATTTTAAGAGTTTCTTCATATAAATATAAAATCTTTAATATTTCTGTTGACTCTTTATCAGTTAATTTTGTAATATCTATATCATTTATAGTTAATTTAGAATTATTACTATTTAAAACACTATTTATTCTAACATAAGTATATTGTATATATGGACCTGTCTCCCCATTAAAATTAAGAATAGTATCCCAATCGAAAATTTCATCTTTTATTCTACTGTTATATAAATCATTAAATATAATAGCACCTATTCCTACTTTTTTAGCTACTTCATCTTCATTTTCTAATTTTGCATTTTTTTCCTTTATTATTTTTTTTGCTCTATTAATAGACTCCTTTAAAAGTTCTTCAAGTTTAACAAATGTTCCTTCCCTTGTTGACATTTTTCCAGATTTTAATAATACCATTCCAAATGGAACATGTGTTAATCCATTTGTATATTTTTCGTCTAATCCTAATAATTTAGCAACTTCAAATACTTGTTTAAAATGAAGTATTTGTTCATATGAAGTAATATATAAAGCTTTATCATAATCATATGTTCTTGCTCTATATAGAATAGCGGCTAAATCTCTTGAGGCATAAGTTGAAGATCCGTTTGTTTTTTCTATTATACATGGAGCCATGTTTTGCTCTTCTAAATCAATAATTTTTGCTCCCTCTGAAGTTAAAAGTTTGCCAGATTTTTCTAAAATGTCTAATACTTCTGGAACTTTAGGAGCAATAGATGCTTCTCCATCCCATGAATCAAATCGTCCACCTAATAAATCATATATCTTTTTAAATTCTTCTAGACTTAACTTTCTAAATTTTTCCCATAATTTAATGCAGTATTTATCACCTTGTTCTAATAATTTAAAATTATTTCTACATGCTTCTAAAACCTTTTCATCTTGCTTGCAAAGTTCATTTATCCTTACATATATTTTTGTTAGTTCTTCAATAGGATTTTCATCTATATTATACTCTTTTCCCCATAATTTATATCCTTCAATTATTTTTCCAAATTGAGTACCATAATCACCCAAGTAATTTAAGCCTTTTACATTATAGCCTAAAAATTCATAAATATTGTATAAAGCTTGTCCAATAACAGTTGAACGTAAATGTCCAATATGGAATGGTTTTGCAATATTAGGATGTGAATAATCTATAATAATATTTTTTTCTTTTCCTATATCAGAACTTCCATATAAAGTACCTTTTTGGTTAATCTCTTCAAGAACTGTTGTAGCTAGTGTATTTTTATTAATGTAAAAATTAATGTATGCTCCAACAATTTGTACTTTATCTATATAAACATTATCAATAATTAATTTCTCTGTTATTTCTTTTGCTATAATTTGAGGAGATTTTTTTAATAATTTAGCAAGCTTAAAACATGGAAAAGCATAATCTCCTAAAGCACTATCAGTAGGTACTTCAATAAAATTATATACTTCATTTTCATCAACATCTACTACATTAGAAATTGTTTGCGCAATTATATTCTTAAAATTAATCATAAATCCTCCCTTTATAAGCCTGGCACAGACTGTCAAAAATTGACAGTCTGGGTCTGACCCCAATCTAATATTTTCTTTTCTCCTGTTCTTACATTTTCTATCTCTATTTTACCTTCTTCTAATTTATCTCCTATAACTGCCATATATGGTGTTCCTAATATTTTACAATCTTTTATCTTTACTCCTATTGAGTCTATTTTTCTGTCATCTAATATTACATTTACTCCACTTTGTGTTAATTTTTCATACATTTCATTTGCTAATTTTACTTTTTCTTCATTATCCATTTTAGCTATAATTTGTAGTTTATATGGAGCTATACTTTCAGGTAAAACAAATCCTTCTACTTTTCCATTTTTATCTTTTATAACAGACTCTTCATAGATTGTAGCAACTGTTCTACTTACCCCTATACCATAACATCCCATATGATAATAAGTTGGTTTACCATCTTGAGCTATATATGTACCATTCATTGTTTCAGAATATTTAGTTCCCAATTGAAATATATGTCCTAATTCTATTGCTTTTCTTTTTTCTAGCTTTGATATATCTGTTATTCCATATTCCGTTTTTAAATATTCTTCATAATTTTCTCTTTCTAGTATTTCTGTATTTAAAGCTGTTTTTGTTGTAGCATCATATAAAATTGTATCTTCACCAATTGGAGATAAAAGCATAAATTCCTCTGATTTTTTTCCTCCCATTGTGCCATTGTCTGCTGCAACAGGAATTATGTCTAATCCAATTGTTTCAAATATTTCCATATATGCTTTTTTTATATTTTGATATGTATTTGCTAAATCTTCTTCTGATAAATTAAAACTATATGCATCCATCATTGGGAAAGATTTCCCTCTTAGTAAATACCCTCTAGTTCTAATTTCATTTCTATATTTTTCACCTATTTGATAAAATGTTACAGGTAAATTTTTATATGATTTTAGTTTTTCTCTTGCAAATTCAACAACAGCCTCCTCAGCAGTTGGAGCTAGGCAAAAATTGCCTTTATCTGTTTGCAATGTAAACATAATTCCTTCATCTACATAATTTGAATATCTACCAGAGTCTTTCCACATTTTTTCTGGTTGCAAAGTTGGTAATAAAACCTCTATACATCCATATTTATTTAACTTTTCTATTATTATTTTTTCTACATTTTTTCTTACTAATAATGGTATATTATTATATGCATATATTCCTGTTCCATATTGCACTAATTGACTTGTTTGTAATAATATATCCTGTACTGGATACATTTCATCCAGATTACTTAATTTTACTGTTCCCATTCCTGTTTGTGATAATTTCATTTTTATACCCTCCAATTTTTTTAAAATTTTAATAATTCTAATTTGCCTCTTCCCTTTCGGGCATTGGAGCCTCCGGTTTACCATCATTTATTTCTTTATTGTTTTCTTCTATTATGTCGTCTATTACAATTTGCCTGTTCTCATCTAATTTATATCTTGGAAGTTCTGGTAATTCTTCCAAATTAGCATAACCAAAAAGCTTTAAAAAATTATTTGTAGTTTTGTACATTGTAGGTCTTCCAGGTGCATCAAGCTTACCAGCCTCTTCTATTAAATTATAATCTAATAATTTATATATTGTTCCATCAGAATTAACACCCCTTATGGATTCAATTTCTGCTCTTGTAATTTTAGAATTATATGCTATTATCGCCAATGTTTCTAATGCTGCTTGTGATAAATTAGGTTTATTTCTTTTATCAATTATTTGGCATATATATTCATAATTTTCTTTTCTAGAACACATTTGGTATGCATTATTTACCTTTATAATTTCTATTCCTCTATTTTCTTGGTCATATTCTAATTTTAAATTTTCTACAGCATTTATAACATTTTCTTCGCTAATTTCTAAGCATGCAGAAAGCTCCTTAATAGTTACCTCCCTACCAGTAGAAAATAAAATAGATTCAATTATTTGTTTAATTTTATTAGATTCCATAATAACTCCTTACATACCACACAATTTTATATTATTTTTCTTCTTTAGTCAAGTAATATAGAGGGTTTGTAGAAATTTTTAGAAAAATTTGCAAAATATTTGATTTTCTTTATTTTATATGATAATATCTAGATGAAAATTTATAAATTGGAGGCAAATTTATGGATGAAAATGATAAAAAAATAGAAATTGTTTCTGGTAATGGAAAAGAGTTAGATATTTCGGAGGTACAAACTCATCTTAATATTGCAAAACCTAAATTAAGAAACGAAGAAGATAAAAAAAAGAAGGTAATTATACCTAAAGAAAATAAATAATAATTTTAAATTTATTAATAATTAATATAATACTCAAAAAGAGAAAACCGAAATTGTAGGTTTTCTCTTTATTTTTTAATTTTGTGTATATGGAAGAACAGCAATATGTCTTGCTCTCTTTATTGCAAGTGTTATATCTCTTTGATGTTTAGCACATGTTCCTGTTGCTCTTCTTGGTAATATTTTACCTTTATCATTTATAAATTTTTTTAATTGATCTGCATTTTTGTAATCTAATACTAAATTTTCGTCACTACATAATGCACATACCTTTTTTCTAACTTTTCTGAACTTTGGATTGTAATCCTCGTCATTATTTCTGTTATTTCTTCTATTATTTTGTCTTTTATCAGCCATTTTTAATTTTTCCCCCCTTAAAATGGTAGGTCATCAGTTGAAGAAACTTCAAACTCTGGGCTAGAATTTGCTACTTCACTTCCAAAAGTATTTTCAAAATTTGTTGCATCTGCATCTTTTTTACTATCTGCAAAATAAGCTTCTTCTGCAACTACTTCTGTTGTGTATCTTTTTTGTCCTTGCTCATCTTCCCAACTTCTAGTTTGTATTCTTCCAATAATTCCAACTTGTTGACCTTTTTTAAAATATTTACTACAAAATTCTCCAAGTTTGCTCCAAGCAACGATATTTATAAAATCTGCTTGTCTTTCTTCTCCTTGTCTAACAAATCTTCTGTTTACAGCTAAGCTAAAACTTGCAACTAATGTATTATTAGTTTGCGTATATCTAACTTCTGGATCTCTTGTTAATCTTCCCATTAAAATAACTTTATTCATTTTTTACCACAACCTTTCTATATTTAAGGCTCCCTTTTCGTTATTTTTATTGCTCTTTTTTTATAACTATGAATTTCATTACATCATCTGTTATTCTATAGTTTCTTTCAAGTTCTGCAATTAATTCTGGCTTAGCTTCAAAATCATAAACAACATAATAGCCTTCTTTTTTCTTGTTTATTTCATAAGCTAATTTTCTTTTTCCCATTTCATTAATAGCTTCTACTTTGCCTTCAGTATTAATCAAATCTGCAAATTTTTGAATTAAGCTTTTTGATGCTTCTTCTTCTACAGATGGATTAATAATGATAACACTTTCGTATTTATTCATTATTTTCACCTCCTTATGGATATATAACCCATATTTTAAATATGAGTAAGGTAGTTTGTTTTTTCAAACAAGGCTTATTATAACATAATTATGACTCTTTTGTCAACTCAATTTTTACAGTAATACTACTTTCAGATGTATTTCCACTTTTATCTTTAGTATATACTTTAACCGTATGTTCACCTGTAGTTGTTAAATTTATTGTTTTATCCTCTGGTAAATCAGTTTCTTGTTCTTCATCTATTTTATAGGTTGTCTTGTCCACTCCTGACCAATTATCTTGTCCTGGAGTTACTGTAAGAATTACTTCTGATGTATATATCGTTTGTTCATTTTGTATAGTTGATTCTCCAGAAGTTACTTCTATTTCTGGCTTTGATGGTGGAATATTATCTTCTACTTTTTGCTCATCATTTACTCTTCTATAATAAGTTTTTCCTTTATATTCAATACCAGGATAATAATATACTGTATGAGTTTTTTCATTTAATATATATATATCATCTGAGGTATCATTAGACTTTATTTTACTATAACCTTTTCCATAATTCATATTTATCAAATCTAATTTATCGAAATCTATTATATAATACTTTTCATTATCATTTACATTAAATACTTCTTTTTTAATTTTTGATACGTCTTGTAATCTATATACATCATTTACATTTTCTATTACAGGTAACTTATCATTTTGCATATAATACAAGTTTATTTCATCTTCTAACTGATCTATATCTGAATACATATTATTTATTTTTGCAAGTATAAATCTATTAGATGATATATTCACAGTTACAGTTAACAATATAAACATTATTAATATTGTAATTACAAGAATAACTAGAGTTATTCCTTTATTATTTTTCTTTTGCATTTTCTTTACATCTCCTATACTTTCATTATATAAGTATAGTTTACTATTAATTATGTATTTTAGCAATATTTTCTGAAAAATTTTGTGAATTTAAATTATCATATTCTTCTATTTGCTTATAAATTCTTGATTTAAGATTATATCTTTTATTTTGAATAATAGTAATTCCCCATAAATATATTGTAATAAAAAATAATGCTATATTTTTATAATATAATATTGCAATACTAGATATAATACTAATTATAATCATAGTTATATTACTAATTTTATTTGTCATTTTTAATGCCTTTTCATTTCCGAAAATAATTTTTAGTATGTTTTTTAAAATTCTTCCTCCATCTAATGGATATATAGGTATTAAATTAAATATAAATATTAATAAATTAGCGTATATTATGTTTTGAAAACTTATTAAATTAGAGCTTATATTAAACATTATAAATAATATTATAAATAAAATATTTACCATTGGCCCTGCAAATGCAATTATAATTTTTTTTAATGATAATATATTCGACTTAAATAATTTTTTATTATATGTAGTTATTGGAATATCAAACTTTATATAAATTCCTAGTGGCATAATATTTATATTTTTAGGTTTAAATCCTAATAAAATTCCTGCAATTAGATGTCCCATTTCGTGAAGAAAAGCGAAAATCATTAATAATGAATATATCTCTATTTGCTTTGTAAAAATAAATATTATTATAAATAAAAAAATTTTTAAACTAATATTTATACACAATATATTTACACCTCTTAAAATTCTATTATACTTTTTGGATTTACAAATCTATCTGATAATCTTATTTCAAAATGTAAATGTGGACCTGTTGAATTTCCAGTTGAGCCTACAGTTGCAATTACATCTCCTTTTTTTACAATATCTCCTTCTTTTACCATAAGCTTTTTACAGTGTGCATAGACTGTCATAACATCATCTTTCAATATTTTTATAAAATTACCATATTCACTATTAGATGATGCAACTATAACCTTTCCGTCCATAGCTGAACTTATTTTTGTTCCAGATTTTGCAGCAATATCTATTCCATAATGCTCTGGCGTTACTTCTTTAGCTGTAACTTCCCTTTCTCCAAATTCTGATGTTATTGTTCCTTTTAGTGGTTGTACAAAGCTACATTTTTGTTTTATTTCTTGAACATCTAGTTCTTCTTGAGTCATTGTAGATTTATTCTCATCATCTTTTACATCTACTACTCCTAAAGTTCCTTCTTCTAATTTATCTTCTCCGTTAGAAACATCATCACTTGATACTTCAGAATTTTCTATATTATTTTCATTACTAGGTTCAATATTATTCTCTTCAACATTAGTCTTTTCTTCACTATGTACAAAATTAAAAATACCACTTATTTGAGTATATATTTCATTAAAATTAATATCATAAGATAATATCTCTTTTGTTTTATTAATAACATCATCTGAAAATACATAATTGGTTGTATGTATTAAATAAAATATTATGTATATCAGTGCACATATTGTAACTTGTAAAAAAATTCTTTTAAATAACTTAAAATCTCTTTTTTCGTTTACATTAACCTTTGCAACTGTTGTTCTTGCCCTTTGGCTATTTCTTCTTGCATAAATTTCTTCTGCTCTTCTTATTTTTTCATCTGCTGTTAATACCCTTTCCACATAAACCTCCATACATTTTTTATATAAATTAAACTGTAATATACTATATGCACTTAAGGACTGGTTTATGATAATCTATCCTATAATATTTACAATTATTCCAAGTAAAGCAGCTACTCCAAAAAAAACTGCTAAATGCTTTAATCTTTCACATCTATTTTCTAATTTTGTTTCTATTTCAGATTTTTCTTTTTTTCTTTCAATGTTTTTTATATAATCAGATATTAACATTTGAGCTTCGTTTACTATATAATTATTTTCCTTATTTAAATTTTGCTTTTTTTCATTACTATTTAATAACATCTTCGCTTTTACTTTTTCATCGTTTTTTAAGAAAACAATTGCTTCTTCAATTATATTAGATGGAATATTCTTTATAATAACTATATTTTTCATTTGACTTGTTTCCATATAAACCTCCACATTTTAGTTTATATAAATTTTTTCCATCTTTTATCAATTTATACATATTTTTATTCTGATATACAATTATATATGCCATTTGCTACTAACTCTGCAAAATTAATTACAAAATTTAAAGATATATTTTGCAAATTATAAAAGTTATATTTAGGTATTTTATAATCCTTTGCAATAATTCCATTCACACTTAATTCTCCAACGCTATACATTTTTTTATTTAACCCCATACCTAAATTTGTTTTTCCCTTTTTAACAATAATATTTCCAATATCTTCATCATTAGAAAGGGCAGAATCAACAACAATTAAACATGGATTATCATATATTCTATAAATTTTATTTAATCTATCATCTATATTAATATAGGAAATTGGATTATCTAAGGTTCCCTCAATAAAAATATTTTCATAATCATTTTCTATTAATTCACTTAAAAACTTACCAACTAGAGGACCAAAAGCATCTCCCATAACTTTATCTGTTCCAATACATAAAAATATGTAATTACTGTATCTTCTATCTAGGCTATATATATTTGTTTTAAAACTTTTTACAAACTCATTATACTTATTTTTATATATATTCAAAAGGTAATCCTCCTTTAGCTTTTCAAGATGATATTATTATGTTTATGTCTTTATCATTTTTATATTTTTTTATAATATCTTCAGAAAAAGATGCTACTTCATTTGTCAATATTATCGTATTATAATCTTGTTTAATTAATTCTTTAATTTTAGTATCAGTATTATCTAAATCATCAATTTCATAAACATTAAAACCTAAATTTTTAGGGATAACAAAGCTTTTTTTATCTTCTTTATATTTTATCCATGAAACTCTCATTTTACCACCAAGTATATTTTTTGTCATATATACTTTTTTATTCATATACAATAAAGAAAGATAAAATTTATCTTTCTTTATTACTATATTTCAATTTTGTAGCCATCCCTCCTCTTATATGTCTTTCAGCTTTATTTTCATCTAAAATAATTCTTACATCTTGAGCTAAAGCAGGGTTTATTTTAAGAAGTCTTTCACTAACATCTTTATGTACTGTACTCTTGCTTATTCCGGAATTTCTTAGCTGCTCCTCTTACTGTATCTTTTGAATCTATTATATAATGTGCTAATTTCACAGCACGTTCCTCTATTGATATTCCTCGCATATTGAAAACCCCCATACGAATACATTTGTTTAATTGTATTCGTACAGGGGTTGTATTATGATTAGTTTCTTTTTTTATAATTCTAAAACTATATGCTTTTTTAATCTTTAATACTATATTTTTTAAACATTTGTCTTCCTACGCATTTATTTGTCGCAAGTAAGTTTGCGAGTAACATCCGTTCAACTGAGCATTTATTTGTCGTGGGCAGGGTGGCGAGTGCATTTGATTTTTAATAATTATTTATTTAATAATATCTTTTCCATTTCTATAATATTATAAAATGGAATATTAATACCTTGTTTTGCTTTCATTATTACTTGTCTTGAATACGCTATAATTTTGTTTTTTACATTTAGCGCTATTTCAACATCTTTGTTTTCTGTAACATATTTCTCTAATATGTATTCTTCAGTTGTAGGAAATATATTTTGGATTAAAAATACAGCTTTCTTTCCAACTACTTCACCAAAAACAAAATTGTATACTCTACGTTGTCTTTGTTTTTTATATTCATATATTTTTTGGTATTTCTCATATTTAGTTGAAATTGGAACAAACCAAATAATTTCTTTTTTATATTTGTCTCTAAAGCAGAAATAACATGGTCTCTTTTTTCCATTTTCTTTGTTTAGCATTAATCCATAATCTTTAAATACATCAAAAAATTCATCTTTTATAAAATAAAATTTTCCATCTTCTACTATCATTTTTATTGCAATTCTCCTTTTATAAAAATAGGAGATCTAAATAATTTCTAGACCCCCATTTTCCTATAATTAACATTTTTTCACCTACTTATTTATATTCCGCAAGTAGGGGTGCGATTAACATTTTTTCATTCACAAATTTATATCTCGCAAGTGACGTTGCGATTAACATTTTAATTATAGCAGATATTAAATATCTACTACTATTATATTCATTATACAAACTTTTTATTAAAATATCAATACTTTTTGTAAAACTTTTTCAAAAAATTTTGTATATGTGTCAATGATGTAAAAATTGTGGAAGATTATTTATACCAACTACTACAAGCAATAATCCAAATCAAAAAAGTAGGAATGACCAGAAATATTGCAATAACTTGTATTTAGATACTAGAAAAACTTGTAGAGAAATTGGTGCATTAAATAATCAAAAAAAAAATTAAAAATAGGCTAATTTTAAAAGAATATAATAGAGAACATAAAAGAGTGCATAGATTACATTATAATCATTCAAAAAGCTTTAAAGAAAAGCAATTTAAAGAATGGTCTAAAAAGTCCATTTCATTGAGAGATTGCTATGATTATAGTCAAATTGAAGAATTTAAGATTGGATTAAAGAAATTAAGTAATCTATATTGGAAATAGGAATATAAAAAATATACAATATACTAAAAAGCCACCTTAAACTGGTAGCTTTTTAGTATTAAATTCTTTTATTTTTCTTCTATTTTATTTTCTTTTATATATTCTTCAATTAATTGAGAAATATCATCATATGATCCTGGAATTAAACCTTGAACTGTTGTAGAGGCAAGTTTCTTGTCTCCTAAACTTTCATATAAATTTTTTGCACTTTTTTCCATTAAATTTATTAAAATGACTATATTATTAGGGGATTTTTTTAAAAACTCATTTATTCTATTATTTGTACATGTTAGTTTATCATTTACTATTTCTGTTTTAGAATGCCACATATTTCCATCTTTTATTGCTCCATATAGACAACTTAAAGCTGTCATATCTTCATCAGATAATACTGAATTTTTATCATAATTTTTTCGTATATTTTCAGGACTAAATTTGGTATAATTATATTCTTCTGAAAGATCTTCAATTATTATATCATCTTTTAAACTTCTTATAATATCTTCTCTAGATTTTATATGTTCTGTATGATTAATTTCCACCTTAGGTATAAAACCTTCTTTCTGTGATTGTTTATTTTTAACAATATTTCCTTCGCTTAACATATATCTTTCTTTTCTTTTCAATAATAAATTTTTTAACCACTCTATAATTTTCATTTTTATATCACTCCTTTAATTATTTTTTCTAAAGTATCTTTTAAAACCTTTTCTTTATTTTTTTAAGTATCTATGTATGTTATATTATATTTTGAGCATTTTTTTAACATTTCATTAGCATTATACCAATCACTTGCATATTTTGTCAAATATTTTCTTGATAATCCATATATCCAACTTTTTTCGTTGAATTAAAACTTAAATGCCCTTTTGTATAGTAACTATACCTAATCCGAGATTAAATGCCCGTTTTTTTGTAAAAAAGTATTAATTTTTAGATAAAAATTATATTAAATTATTCATTTTTATAATTTTTCATATATAAAATATTTTATTTAAAAAACGACAAATAAGCAGGCATTGATATATTTTCAAAGATAAATTCCCGCTTACCTATTTTTATATTATACTTTTAGAATAATATTATAACAAATTTTTATATATTTGTAAATGGTATATAAATGCCTATCGGCACCATTTACAAACAATCTAAAAATTTGTTTTTATATCATTTAAGAAAAGTAACAAGATATAATATAATTATCCAGTGTTAAGTTCCCTTTATTTATGTTAAATGGGCATTTAACTTTTTATTTAACCATCCAACTTTTTTTTGTATCATATTTTATACATTAATTTACCATATCCTCTACACTATAATTTTCTAAACCTAGACATACTACAATTGTATTATCAAAATATATCACTTCATTTACTATTTTCGGATGCAACTGACCGCTCTCTAAAATATATTCATATCCATTTGTATCGTTTCTGTAAATGTTAAAATAGAACTGATAAAAAAATTCAAAATAAAACTGATAGAATTCTATCAACTTTTATAATAGTGGTTTATGCTCGTAATAAATAAACAGTAAAATAATTAATATTTGTCAATGCTTGATTTATCAATTTATTTTAGCATTGACAGATGTTAATTATTTTACTAAAATCACATTATTAGCTTTAAAAGGTTGTTTTTTATATTGTATTTTTCTATCAATTTAACTTTGAATTTTTTTATCAAATCTATATTGAATTTTACATTTCTTATCAATGAGTTATAAAGCTTTAACAATACTCTTTGAAAATATTCTCTATGTTCAAATTTTTTTGAATATCAACATTTTCTTTATAATATTCTTCTTGATTTTTTGCTCTAATTATTGCCCATTTCAAAGAATCGCTATGAATTAAATTATAACTATTAACTTTATCTTTTATCATTCCTATTTATTTGTTTTCGTTTACTTTATTTTCGTTCTGTTACATTTTATTTAGCATATTGTTTTATATTGGCAATAATCGAGTAGAAAATAAATAATTATTTTATTTATTCCCTCTCACACCACCGTACGTGCCGTTCGGCATACGGCGGTTCAATTTATATTAAATATGAACTTTTTGATACTGGTCTGATAGAAATATCAGACCTCTTTTTCTTAGCCTGTCATTATTGATAGCAAATTTTATCCAGTCTGTTTTGCATATTAATTGATAACCTTTTCTCGTATTTGCTAGGTTATGTGCTATATCTGGCTTTACTCCTAGTTGCTTTAGTGCTTTTTCTTTTCTTGTTGGTACTTTCCATTGTTTCCAGATAATTACTCTTATTCTTGTTCTTAGGTGTTCATCTATTTCTGCTA
>CANQMG010000008.1 GCA_947624925.1 uncultured Clostridia bacterium
GTTTACTTAATAATAATTTACTGCTGGAAGTCATTGGAAATATTACAAAATTGTAATAAATGATGAAATTACCATGATTAAAAATTCAATTTGATTGACATTTCTGAAAATATAAAGTATAATGAAAATAGGAAATGAATAACCGCAGTGAATGCGGTTACCACTACATAAGAGTATAACAACACATTCGCAATATTGGCATAGTGGAATGTGTTGTTATTTTATTCCTTATTTATTATTGAATTTACATATTTTATGTATAAAATCGTTAATAAGGCTACGTTTATTGATGATGATACCATTAAGGCACAGATTAAAAATAGTATAAAACTCATAAACACCACCTCACTTTCTGATAACAAAAGTTATCAAGTGCAGTGGCAACACATATTTACTACTATGTTCATTTCCTATGTTTTAAAGTTTATCATATCTATATATAAAAATCAATAAAAAAGGACAATATTTCTTGACAAGCCACGTGCTATTAGAGTATAATATCTACAGTATTAGGAAAATCCCACATACTTTGTAAAGTACTGGAAGGAGGGGAATAAAATGTCAGAAGTAAAAGTTAATAATGGAAATATAGAAGACGCATTAAAAAGATTTAAAAGACAATGCGCAAGAAATGGTGTTTTGCAAGAAGTTCGTAAAAGAGAACATTATGAAAAGCCAAGTGTAAAAAGAAAGAAAAAATCGGAGGCAGCTAGAAAAAGAAAATTCTAGTACATAAAGGAAAAATATAGGTCGTCAATAAAAATATTTGGCGACCTTAAAAATTATTATATAGAAAAAATACGAAATAATTTTAAACAAAAATAAAAAAGAAGCTGTAAGGTTATATATTATTTAATGAATAATTAAAAATTAATAGAGAATAATAATCAAATGGAGGTAAATTATGGGATATAATTTTTATGATATAAAAGAAGGAATAAAGCTACATGTTATAGAAACAAATAAATTTAAAACAAATTTATTAGCAATATTTTTAACTACACCACTTTGCAAGGAAAATATTACAAAAAATGCATTAATACCACTTGTTTTAAAAAGAGGAACACAAAATTTAAAAACACAAGAAGAAATAAGTAAAAAATTAGAAGGAATGTATGGAGCATCCTTTGATTGTGGAGTAGATAAAACAGGAGATAATCAAATATTAAAATTTTATTTAGAATCTTTAAATAATAACTATTTACCAGAAAAAGAAGATTTATTATTAGAAAGCATAAATACTCTTTTAGAAATATTATTTAATCCATTAAAAGAAGATGAAGGATTTAAACAAAATTATGTAGAAAGTGAGAAAAATAATCTAAAAGATATAATAGAAGGAAAAAAAGACAATAAAGCAAGATATGCACAAGAAAGATGCATAGAAGAAATGTATAAAAATAAACCATATGGATTATATAAGTTAGGAAATGTAGAAGATTTAGACAAAATAGATAACAAAAATTTATATGAAAGATATCAAGAATTAATAAAAAAATGTAAAATAGATATATTTGTATCTGGAGAAGTAGATAATAAAACAATAGAAAGTTTTAAAGAAAATGAATATATAAAAAAATTAGAAGGTAGAAAGCCAGAATACAATATAAATACAATAGAAACAGAAAAAAAAGAAGAAACAAAAGAAAATGAAATTAAAGAAAAAATGGATGTTGAACAAGCTAAAATAGTAATTGGTTTAGATATTTTTCAAGAAAATATTGAAGACAAGTACACAGCTCTTGTGTATAATGCAATATTAGGTGGAACACCTACATCCAAAATGTTTCAAAATGTTAGAGAAAAAGAATCACTTGCATACACTATTGGAAGTGGGTATATTAGACAAAAAGCAAATATATTAATAAAAGGTGGAATAGATGTACAAAATTACGAAAAAGCTTTAAAAATAATAAAAGAACAATTAGAAGATATGAAAAATGGAAACTTTGATGAAGATGATATAGCTAGCGCAAAAAAATATATAATTTCAACAATTAAATTTATCCCAGATGAACAAGACACGGAAATAACATATTATTTTGGACAAGAAATTTCAGGATATAATATGAATTATAAAGAATATATTGAAAGAATAGAAAATATAACAAAAGAGCAAATAGTTCAGTTAGCTGCAAGAATAAAAGTAAATACAATATATTTATTATCAAAATAGGGAGGTAATTATGCAAGTTATAGAAAATTTAAAAGTTAAAGAAAAAGTATATATAGAAAAACTAGAAAATGGACTAAAAATAATGGTTATACCAAAAGAAAATATGCAAAAAAAATATATAATTTGGGGTACAAATTTTGGGTCAATTGATAATACATTTATTTTGCCAGGAGAAAAAGAAGCAACCAAAATTCCAGATGGTGTTGCACATTTTTTAGAGCATAAAATGTTTGAACAAAGAAATGGAACAAATAGTTTAGATACACTTTCAAATATAGGTGTAGATGCAAATGCCTATACTACAAATGACCACACAGCATATCTTTATGAAGCAACAGACAATTTTTATGAAGCATTAGACGAATTTATGGATTATGTACAAAATCCATATTACACAGATGAAAATGTAGAAAAAGAAAAAGGAATAATAGGTCAAGAAATAAAAATGTATGATGATAATGGTGAATGGGAAGCATATAGAAACGCTTTAAAAAATATGTATGAAAATCATCCTATAGCCATAAAAATAGAAGGAGATATAGATAGTATTTCCAAAATAGATAAAGAAACATTATATAAATGCTATAATAATTTTTATAATCCTTCAAATATGACAATGGTTATATGCGGAGATTTTAAACCAGAAGAAATAGTAAATGAAATAAAAAAGAGATTAATACCAAAAGAAAAGATAGGAGAAATACAAAGAATATACCCAAAAATAGAAAAAGGTGTTAATAAAAAAGAAACACAGGTACAAATGGAAGTAAGTAATCCATTATTTGTAATAGCATTCAAAGATCCTATATATTCAGAAGAAGAAAAATTAGTTGAGCTTGAACAAAATAAGGTAAAAAGACATATAGCAATAGAAATAATATTATATATGTTACTAGGAAGAAGTTCTAATTTGTACAAAACTTTATATGAACAAGGAATATTACTAAATCAACCAGATCTTTCATACGAATTCTCAAAACATTATGGATATATTATGATATCAGGACAGTCAAAAGATCCTAAAAAAATATCAGAAGGTTTAAAAAATGAAATACAGAAATTAAAAGAAGATGGAATTAATGAAGAAACGTTTTCAAGAATAAAAAAGAAAATATATGGAGATTATGTAACAGAATATAACAACATAGAAGAAATAGCTATGATGTTTTTGGCAGATAGCTTTAAAGGTATTAATAGCTTAGATTATATTGAAGAATACAATTTTGTTACAGTAGAATATGCAAAGCAAGTATTAGATGAAATTTTTAGTACAGATAATATGACAATTTCAATAGTAAATCCAAAGAAATAAACAAAAATAATTACAAAATAATAAAAATGAAGTGGCAATTGTTAATTTAATTGCCACTTTAAAATTTTATAGTATAAGAAAAATTGACTTAAATAATTTTTCGCTTTATAGCAATTTATTTTATCTATTATTAGAAAAAGGTATATAAACAAATAATTTCACAAATTATATCAAAAAATATACATAAGATATTTTGTAATATTTTTGTCTAAAAAGTCGAAAAATTAAAAAACAAAAAAATAACAATCACAAAATGAAATAAAATGGTATACGAAAGTGAGTATTTATAAGGATTACAGCTTGACCTGGTTATAAAAATATGGTAGTTTTAAATAAACAAAGGAAAAAAATACTCATAAAAGGAGATGATTGTATGTTAAATGATGTAATTTGTAAAAAAAGAGAGGAATTAAACCAAAGCATAATTACAGGGCAAGATTATAAAATTACATATAAGCTGAGCATAGAATTAGATGAACTTATAAGTGAGTTTTATAGGAAGAAGAATGTAAAAGAAACGAAGGAGAAGAAAAAAAGCAGAGTGGTGTACTTCATATAGAAAAGCAGGTGTGTTTAAAAAAGCACACCTGCTTTTATCTAATAACAAATTTCTCTAAAATTTTATACATTTTTATAATACCACTATAAAAATGTATAAAAAATATTGAAATAAAAAAATAAAAGTGTATAATATATAATAAGATTTAATTAATTTAAATCATTTACGAGGAGGTTTAAATGAGTAAATTTATAAAAAGAACAATAAAAAAGTCAATTGAAGAAATGGAAAAAAGCTTTCCTATAATTATGATAACAGGTCCAAGACAAGTTGGAAAAACAACATTACTAAAAATGATTCAAGAAGAAAAAGAAGAAAAAATTAACTATGTTTCATTAGACGACTTAAGTATAAGAACATTAGCAATTGAAGATCCTGAACTATTTTTAAGAACATATAAAACACCATTAATTATTGACGAATTTCAATATGCTCCTAAATTGTTATCATATATAAAAATAATAGTAGATGATAAAAGATATGAGAGCCTAAAAGATGATAGTATAAATTTCAATGGATTATTTTATTTGACAGGTTCACAAGCGTTTCAAACAATGAATAATGTTTCAGAATCATTAGCAGGACGAGTAGGAATTTTAGACTTATATGGACTAACTAATAGAGAAATTGAAGAAAAAGAAGAACCATTTTTTGTTCCAGATATAGAAATTTTAGAAAAAAAAGAATCTACTAGAAAATTAAATACAATAGAACTATATGAAAAAATAATAAAAGGAAACTATCCAGAATTATATAGAAATGAAAAAATAGATAGAAATAAATATTATGAAACATATATAAGCACATATATAGAAAGAGATATTAGGCAATTAATAAATGTCCAAGATGAAATTAAATTTTTAAAATTTATTAGCAACATAGCAGCAAGAACAGCACAAGAGTTAAATATGTCAGATATATGTAACGAAATAGGAATAAATAATATGACAGGAGATAACTGGCTTTCTATATTAGTGAATACTGGACTTGTATATTTATTACAACCATATTCAAATAATAATATAGCAAGAATTGTAAAAAAACCTAAAATATACTTTATGGATACTGGTTTAGCTTGTTATCTTGTAGGGTATTTGGACGCAGTAACACTAGAAAAAAGTGCATATAATGGGGCAATTTTTGAAACATATGTTATATCACAAATAATAAAATCCTATACGAATAATGGTATGGATGCAAGAAAATATTTGTATTACTATCGTGATAATAATGGAAAAGAAATAGATTTACTTATTATATACAATAATATAGTTTATCCAATGGAAATAAAAAAAAGTGCAAATCCAGGTAAAGAAGCAATAAAAAATTTTAATGTAGTAGAAAAATTTGGAATTAATGTTGGAAACGGCGGAGTTATCTGTATGAAAGAACATTTACTACCTATAGATAATAAAAATAATTATATACCAATAGAATTATTATAATTACAAAATATTACCAAAATATTAAATTTTTATACTAAACCCTTGCAATACTTGAAAAAATAGGTAAAATAATGTATAATAAAATTAGATTACATTACATTGCCTTTGTGGAGGTGAAATATATGAAATTAAAAATTAAACGTAAATTATTATTAATTTTTATGGTAATTATGATTATATCATCTATATTGCCAAATTATATATTAGCTGATGACTTAAAGGATTTTAGAAAATCAATAGCAAGTGACTATAATTTTGATCTTTTAAAAGAGAGTTGGACAAGTGAAAAAGATATGATTAAATCTAAAGTACTTGCAAAAGCATACTATATGTTATCAGGTAAAGAAGATTCTGGAAATCCATTAAATATAACATTTGAAAATTTAGTTAATGCAAATGAAGGTGATTTTAATAAAATAATAAGTGGAACAGGTTTTACAAATCAACGTCAATATGATGTAACTGCATTTAGTTTTAAAGATTTAAAAACATATACAATAAAGGTAGGAGAAACTATAGATGTTCAAAAATTTGTCGATACTGCTAATAATGTATTTATAGATATGTGTCCACAAGGAAATAAAGCATTTCCTTTTATTATTACTTATAATGTAAGAAATACAATTGTTGCTAAGTACGGAAATAGTAATGAGACGAGAAAAGCTATAAATTATGCAGGAAGTTTTGTTTGGCCTGATACATGGAATACTATAAGTGGACAAAGTACTGAGTCGAAAGCTCTTGAAGGATTTTTTTCTGGTCTTAGTTCTGGTGGAAGCCCTTATGGTACTGGCGGTCTACCAGACACTACACAATCAATTAAAGATTATGATGCTATTTGGAATGAAAATAAAAATATTATAAATAGTGCTACTGGTACAAGTATAAAAAAATTTTTACAATATATAAGTTTAGGCGATAAGCTTGCAAAAGCAAAAGATGATCAGGAAAAAAAAGATGCATTAAAAGAACATAATGAAGAAACTGGAGATAACATACAAACAGATACAGTAAAATATGTAGACGAAAATTATGAAGATAGAGTAAATTATACAGATAGTAGTTTTTATACAGAACTTCAAAATTGTAATAGCGTCGAAGAAGTAGAAAGCATAATAGAAAAATATAAAAATGATAATAACTATAAAATGGTGCAATATTTTGATGACTCTTTATCATCAGCAACAGCTGCAAAACATATTAGTAAGTTTGTAAAAAAAATAGGATATGATGTTGAGTTAAGTGCAAGTAATATGGGAAGCGGAGATAAATATGATTATAAAAATTTATTATATACGAATAGTGATGGAAATAAAGTAGGAATTGAATATTGGGTATTAGATGAATTTCCTTATAAGAATAATAAAAGTATAAAAGTATTTTCTTCTTTTATTATAGGTAAAGATAATGAAGATAAAGCAGAAACTATAAGCGAAATTTATGGTTTAGGTGAAAATGCAATGAATATGGATACAAGGATAATAATGTTTATTTCTGGTGATTCTGAAGATCTTGATGAAGAAGAAATAGAAGTTGAATTTAAAGATGTATTTGATGATGTAAATGAATTTGTTCCAGAAGAGGATCCAAATGAAGTAGCAGAAATAAAAGAACCGGCAGAAACAGTATTTGGAGTAATTTGGACAGTAGGAATAATATTATCTGTATTAATAATTGCAGTATTAGGATTAAAATATATGTTTATGAGTTTAGAAGAAAGAGCAGATTTCAAAGGAACAATGATACCATATTTAATTGGTGCAGGATTGTTATTTTCAATATCAAGTATAGCAGGAATTTTATATGAAATTGGAAAAAGTTTTAATTTTTAAATTACTAAATTATTGTAATAGTTGAAAAAAAATGTAATATGGTGTATAATAAAGTTAGATTATGATGATTGGAGGTAGATATATGAAGTTAAGATATAAATTTATACTAACAATTATTATAATTTTAATATCAACTATTTGCAAAATACAAATAAATTTTATGGGAAAAGAATATATAGCTTTAACAACTGGAAATTATGTAAGTGCTTCTGAAACAGGATTTTCACTTGGTGATGTTTTTAAGCAAGGAAGAGATTGGTTAAATCTTGGAAAAGATAATACAAACAAAACAATGGATACAAGAACAATAGATGATGTATCTGGAAGATTATATAATATATTTTTTGCAATAGCATTTGTTTTATCTGTTATAGTTGGAGCAATACTTGCAATACAAATAATGACATCTTCAATTGAGAAAAAGGCAGATGCAAAACAAGGATTAATTCCATATGCAATTAGTTGTATAGTAGCTTTTGGTGCACTTGGTATTTGGAAATTAGTTATAATTATATTAAAAAATTTTAATAGCTTATAAATAAGTCTTTAATGTTATCTTATGCAAATAAGATACTAATATAAAAATATACATAAAAATAAAGGAGGGAATTATAATGAAAAAAAGTCTAAAATTATTATCAATATTACTTACTGTAGTATTAGTTTGTGGAATTATGTTAGTTCCTGTATATGCATCTGATCCTAGTGAAATTACACCTAAAAGAGGTGAAGAATCTGGAAGATTAGTAACAATTGGTCAAAGAATATATGGTGCTATATTTACAGTTGGTATAGTTGCATCTGTTATAATTGTAGCTGTTTTAGGTATTAGATACATGATGGGAAGTACAGAGGACAAATCAGAATACAAAAAATCAATGATACCTTACTTAGTTGGTGCTTTATGCTTATTTAGTGCATCAACAATTGCAACAATTGTATTCAACTTAACTAAAGATGATAATGTTGCAGGTGAAGCAGCAAAAGAAACAGGTATGCTTGTTATGAAAATGTTCATAGCATAATATTACAGTAGTATTACAATTATATTAAAATTAAAAAAAATGTTGAAAAAAGCTTACTTTTGTAAGCTTTTTTTGTTATAATAGAAGAGAGATATTATATCAATATGGAGGAAATAAAAATGGGTACATATATGATTCCTAGAAATACAAAAGGAGAAGGCAGAATTTTATTTATATTTTCAACAAAATCTTTAATATATACTGCAATAGGAGCTACTCTTGGAATACCATTTTACTATTTATTTGGTATTTTTAAAATAAAATTAGTAGGTTTCATAATAGCAGCATTTTTTGGAGTTATAGGATTTATAATAGGTACTATAAAAATTCCAACAATACAAACATTTAAAATTACGAGAGATATTGGTGGAGAAAGCATTGATGATATAATATTAAGATATATAAAATTTAAAAGAAAGAAAAATAAAATTTATACGATGAGTTTAAAGGAGGACACAAAAGATGAATAATGTTGAAATAACAAATCTTTTAACTATATTATTAGCTATAGGAATAGCAATTCTAGGTATACTTATAATAACATTTATAATTGTGTCTATAGTTAGTAAGTCTAAGGAAAAAGATAAAAAAAATGATAAAATAAAAGATAAATCGCCAAAGGTAGAAAATAAAAAAAGTGTAGAGGCTAAAATATATACAAAAGAAGATATTAAAAAGTTTATGGAATTTGATGATATAGTAGATAATATGATATCAACTAAAGATGGTAAAAGATTTGTTATGGTTATAGAATGTCAGGGAGTAAATTATGACCTTATGAGTGCAATGGAAAAAAATTCTGTTGAAAGAGGGTTTGTACAGTTTTTAAATACATTAACTAGACCAATTCAAATATACATACAATCAAGAAGAGTAAATCTAGAAGATAGTATAGCAGGATATAAAAAAAGGTTAGAAAATATTGATAGAAGTTATTCTAGAATAAAAATGGAAAAAGAAAGAATGGAAAGAGAGCAAATTTCTAATGTTCAAACAATGAATAAAATAAACTTCGAATATACAAGACTTAAAAACTTATATGAATATACTCAAGATTTAATAAAAAACACAGAAAAAATGAGCTTAAATAAAAATATATTAACTAAAAAATATTATATAGTTATATATTATTATGTAGAAGATACAGATGATATGTTTGGAAAAGATGAAATTTTAGATATGGCATTTTCTGAATTATATACAAATGCTCAAGCTATAATTAGAACATTAGCATCTTGTGATGTACAGGGAAAAATACTAGATTCAAGTCAGCTTATTGATTTATTATATGTTGCGTATAATAGAGATGATGCAGAAATATTAAGAGCAGATAAATCAATAAAAGCAGGATATGATGCTTTATACTCAACAGGAAAGGACGTTATAGAAAAAAGAATAGAATTACTAGATAAACTAGCACAAGAAAAAGCCTTAGAAAAAGCAAATAATGCAATAGAAAAAGCATATCTTAGAAGTAAAAGAGAATATGAGGCAAAAACAAAGGAGGAAAGGTTAGAAGATACAATTAGGAAAATTGCTAGAAGTAAAATTTATGAAAATGATGACTATTTAGATGACCAAATTATTGAATATGCAATAGAAGAAATAGACAGTGAAGAAAATACTAGTAAAAAAAGAAAAACTGTAAAGAAGGGAGATAAAAAATAAATTATGGCAAAAGAAGAAATAATTTTAGAAAAGAAAGAAAAAGAAGAAAATTCTGCAAAACCTAAAACCATAAAAGATTTAATCTCACCATCAGGAATAGATGCATCTAATCTTAATTACCTAGAAATAATTTCTCATACAACAAGATATGCAAGAAGTTTCTATTTAGCAACTTTGCCACGTATGGGAACATTTCCATCACTTTTAAGAGATATGTATGATTTTGGTGATATAAATGTATCAATATTTATTAATCCAATACATGAGGCAAATTCACAGCAAGAATTAAATAAAACAATAAATGAACTTGAAGTTGAAAGATTAGTAGCATATAAAAAAGGAAATATAAATAGAGAGGCAGTATTATCACAAAAAAAGTATGAAACAGAGCAATTAAGAGATGAAATAGCAGCAGGATTTAATAAAATGTTTGAGGCATCTGTTGTTTCTACTATATTTGCATATAATATGCAAGACTTAGATAAATATACAAAACTATTAGCAACAGAAATGTCTAAAACTCAGGTTGGCTTAAAAAATACATGGGCTTTACAAGAAGAGGCATTTAAAACTAATGTACCACTTGCAAATAATTATATAAATAAAAAACATTCATTTGATAGACATTCAATGTCAACAGTATTTCCATTTACATCTTCAGAAGTAGGACATGCTACAGGAGTTCCAATAGCATACAACAAACAAACAGGTACACCAATATTATTTGATAATTTCCATAGTTCACTTACAAATTATAATATGGTTATATTTGCTAAATCTGGTGCTGGAAAATCTGTAACAATGAAAACATTAATATCTAGAAGTTCTGTTTTAATGGGAATAGAAAGCTTAGCATTAGATGCAGAAGGTGAATATAGAATTGTTGCTGAGGCATTAGGAGGATTAAATGTAATTATTAGTCCTACATCAAAAACAGTAATAAATGTTTTCGATATAGAGCCAGAGCTTGTAAAAGATGAAATAACCGGTAGAGAAAGACCTACTCTTAGTGTAGAAAATAAAATTGAAGATGTTACACAAGCATTACTTACAATGGCAAAGGGAAGTACAAGAAGTACAGAGGTAAACGAACTTACAAAACAAATAATTGCAGAGGCAGTTGCAGAAGAATATGAAGCACTAGGAATTAATAGCAATGTTAATAGTTTATATAAAAGTGAAACAACAGAATTAAATTATGATAAATTAGAAAAAGAAAAAAAGGAAATGCCAACAATTGGCTCATGGTACAAAAGAATTAAAGAAAAAGCAGATAAAAATGAAAATCCAGATTATAAATTTCATTACAGCTATTTACTTAAAGTAATGAAACAATACATAAGAGAATATAATGGTCAAATGGCTTATTTTGATGGGCAATCAACATTTGATTTATTAGAAGGAACAACATTTATAAATTTAGATATATCTCAACTAGAAGAAAGATTTGCAAGACCACTTGCACAGCAAATACTTCTTTCTTGGATTTGGGAGAAATTTGTAAAGAAAAATAGTGAAGATAGAAAAAAGGCAAAACAAAAGAGAGTTTTAGTAGATGAGGCGTGGATGCTTTTACCATACCCAGAAGCAGTAGACTTCTTAAATAAAATGGCAAGACGTGCAAGAAAAAGAAATGTTTCTTTGGCAATTGTATCTCAAAGATTCCAGGATTTTTATGAAAAGCCAGAAGCACAGGCAGTTCTTACATCATCAGATACAAAATTATTCTTAGCTCAAGATAAATCTGAAATAGAATATGTAAAAGAGGTATTTAAGCTTTCAGAGGGTGAGGCAAACTTTTTAACAACATGTGGAAAAGGAGAAGGACTATTAAAAGTAGGAAATGATTCTGCTATTATACAAATAACACCAACGAAAAAAGAGTTTGAATTTATAGAAACAAACTTAAATAAATTAGTGCAAAGATAGAGAGGAGATTTTAAGTGAAAAAATTCAAAGCAGTTAATAATAAAAAAATTGCAATAATTCTTATATTTGTTATGTTATTTAGTTTTATATTACCCAAAACATCAAAAGCAGCATTTGAGGGGGCTAAGAATTTTTTTAATTCTACATTAGCAAATTTAGTATATGATGTTGAATTTGGTGTTCTTGCAACTGTTAATAATATCTTTTGTGGTGATGAAGATGATGTAGATAATGTAGAACTTGATAAAATACTACTAACACCAGAAAACATAATAAAAGGTAAATTTTCCATATTTGATGCTAACTTATTTAAAGACATGATTAAAAATGATTATATTGATGGCGATTATGCAGTTGATGGTAAAAATTCTCTTAAAAGTACAATAGCTGGTTGGTATTACGCATTAAGAAATTTATCTTTAATAGCACTATTATCAATATTAGTTTATATAGCAATAAGAATGATGTTATCTAGTATAGCAAAAGATAAAGAAAAATATAAAAGTATGCTTAAAGACTGGCTTGTAGCTATGATTTTAGTTGTTGTTATGCACTTTATAATAATATTTGCATTAAATCTTACAAGCCAAATAACAGAAGCTATTGGAAATCGGAAGTAATGAAAGTATGATTGATAAAATACAAGAAGATATGAGAACATCTATGTATAATGAAGAATATGGAGAATTCTGGGGTAATGCATTAATTGCAATGGCAATTATTGGATTTACAGCGGTTTTTACTGTTAAATATTTAAAAAGGATGATAACAATAACATTTTTAATATTATTAGCTCCAGTAACATGTATTACATATCCAATAGATAAAGTAAAAGATGGAAAAGCCCAAGCATTTGATTACTGGTTAAGAGAATTTATATTCGAAGTTATGATTCAGCCGTTTCATTTACTTTTGTATGTTGTATTAATAAGTTCAGCAAGTACACTTGCGAGTCAAAATATAATATATTCAATATTATGTTTTGCAATAATGTTACCAGCAGAAAAAGTAATAAAAGAAATGTTTGGAATTAATGAAAAACTTGGTTCTCCATTAAATGCAGCACTTGCTGGAGCAGGAGCATCTCAATTAATGAATATGGCTAAATCATTAGGAGATAAGAAAGCAACGAGTGATTCTAACGATAAATCAAGTAGTTCTAAAAACGATGAATATGATGATACACCAAGAACAAAACCAGATTCAGGTGCATATAGTGGCGAATCAGATATGGGAGATGATAATTCACCAGGTTCTGGTTCAGATGAAGATAATAATGAAGATATTAGAACTACTCCATTTGGTGGTGACGATAGTCCAGGTAATGGTGGTGACGATAGTCAAAGTAATGGTGGTAGCGATAATCCAGATAATGGTGGTGGAAGTGGAGGTAATGATTCATCACCAAATGAAGATACAAATGATCAATCACAAACAGATGGTGTAGAAAATTCAATGCTTGAAGAAAATCCATCAAGCAATAGTGGAAGTGATGATGATTGGGATGACTTTTCAAATTTTCCAACCCAAGACGATGAAGAGAATCAACAAGATTCAAATCAAGATTCTGGAGACAACTCTTCTGATGGACAAGATAGATCTCAAAATAATAATACTAATAATGCTAATCAACAAAAGAAACCATCTAAAATGAGCCAATTATATAATAAAGCAAAGAATACTAGATTAGCAAAATATGCGAGAAATTCAAGAAGGGCTATGGCAGAAGAATATAATGCAAGATTAAGAAAAAAATATGGAACAGATAACAAATTAGGAGCAGCTGGAATATTTGCATTTAGAGGTGCTAAAAAATTAGTTGGAAAGACATTTAGAATGGCTGTCAAAACTGCACTTGGTGGTGCATTGGCATTAGGAGCAGGGGCAGCTATGCTATTTACAGGGGATCCTAAAAAAATTATGGGTGCTGCAGCAGGAGCATTTGCATATGGGGCAAGTAAAGGTGGAAGAATTGCAGACCGTGTAAGTAATAGAGCAGGAAAAGTTGGTGATTATATAAAAATAGGAGATCGTGCAGCAAAATCTGATAAAAGAAAAGAAAGAGAATTTAGAAATAGATTCTATAATAATGATACAGAAAGAAAAGAAGCTTTAAAGGCTTTTAAAGAAAGAAATAATGGTAGAATGCCATCAACAAGAGAAATGAAAGAGGAGATGGATAGAAGATATAAATACAAAAAAATGGGAATAGATGATAGCAAAACAATTAGTAAAGCGATAGCATTAGAGGAAAAAGAAAATCAAAGATTAGATACAGTAGCAGATGTAGATAAAAAAATGAATGATGATACATACAGAAGTAATTATAATAATTTAATGGAAACTGGAGATAAAGAAAAATTTGATAAAATTTATGGAGATGGTGCAGCAGATAATGCATATAGATATCGTCAATATGAAAAATTAAAAGCTTATGATGATATTTTAAATAATAATGGAAGTATAGATGATTTTAAAGATAAGTACGGAGAAGAAGCTCTAGAACAAACTGCAAGAGCATATAAGAACAATACACATCCATTAACTTCATGGGATTCATACAGAGATTCTGCTACAAGTAAACAAAGAGCTAATATACCTGAGAAAATTGCATATGCTGCAAATATGAATGAAAATCTAGGATATAAAGGTTCAGATTTCTTAGACGAGAAAAAGATGTCACAAGCATTAAAAGGATTTGAAGAAACATATATGGAAGAAAATAAAGGAGCTAGTAAGGCCGAAGCAAGGAGAGCTGGAATTGAACAACTAAGAATAGCAGCAAGACTAAAAGGTGTTCAAAATCCTAATATACCTGGATTAAATAATTCTGGGCAAAGAGGTAATAGACAACAGGCAGCACCAAGTGGAAATGGACAAAGAAGACAAGCAGGAAGTAGTAGACAAACAACACAAGGACCTGATAGTACAAGTAGAACAAGAAGAACACCTAGAAGTGTTGTTAGTACAAATGTTGGCGATATATCACATATTGCAGAAAGACTTAATGGATCTGATAAAGAGTATGAAAAATTTTATAATGCACTAAATGGAGTTAATTCTGCTGGTGAAAAAATATCTGAAAGTGATTTTGATAGCAAGTATGGAGATGGTGCAGCAGAAAAGGCTAAAGAGCATTATCAATTAGAACAGGAAATGAAGAGAGATAATAAGGCTATAGAAAATGTTAATAAAAATTTAAATACTGGCTCAGATGAAAATAAAGATAGTTATAAAAATATGTATGAAGATATAGATAAAGGAACTATACATGAAGACGAATCTAATAAAGAAAAAATAGACGACTATAAAAGATATAAACAAACTGGTAAAAGAAAGGAAAAATATAGTGATATAACAGAATATGCAAGAGAAAAAGCACAAAGGGAACTTGATACTTATTATGGAGGAATTATGGCAATACATAATAAAGTAGAAAACAATGATAAGCTTAAAGATGATATTGATTCATTAGGTAAAAAAGATGGTCTTACTGAAAGTGCATTTAGACTTAGTCATGAAGGTGTTTCAACCCAAAAAGCTAGAAATTATATAGATATGCAAAAGAAATTTAAAGACCAAAAAAAGAAAGATCCAAATTTAAGGTTTGAAGATTACGTGCTTGCAAGAAGAAGAAAAGCATTAAGAAATCAAGGGTTTACACCACGTCAAATTCAAGATAAGCTGGACGATGATTTTATAAAGCCAAATTAAGATATAAAAAAAATATAATAGGAGGGAATATACCATGAAAATAAATGATAATTTAAAATTATTTTGGGCAGATAATGGTAGTTTCCTCCTAAAAACAATTGGAATAATATTTTTAGTTCTTTCAGTTATAAAAACAGCAGACTATATTGTAGCTCAAAGGATAGAGCAAGAAGAATATGAAAACGAAATAAATATGCAAATGCAAGGTAATACCGTGCAAATTGAATTAATAAAAAAATTTAATAAATTATGTAATGAAAGAAAAATAGAAGAGGCATATAACTTATTATCTAATAAATGCAAAGAAGAAAAATATCCAACACAGAATGTGTTTAAGGAAGAATTTTACGAAAAATCCTATCCAAGCAAAATGAACATAAAGGAAACGAAATATCTAGGAGAAAATAACTATAAAGTTATACTAGAAGAGGACATGCTTTCAACTGGTAAAGTAGAAAATCTAATTCAAATAGAAAATAACTATGAAATAGATGGAGAATTAATATATATACAAAACATATTATAGGAGGAAAAATGAGCGCAAAGGATGGTTTTCAAAGAGGAGTAAATTTCATAAAAAAAGTTACTACTAGTAAAATGCCAACATGGCTAAAAGTAACAATCCTTGTAGTAATAGGAGTAATATTATTACTTATTCTACTTATCTGTCTTGTGGTAGTAATAGCAGTAGCAGAAGATGAAGAAGAAAAAACAGCTCAAGCATCATCATCTTCTTATGTTGGAACAATAACAAATGAAACAATTGACTGGTTTTACGAGTATATAAATTATGTAGAGGGTGGCAATAACACTATAGAAATTAAAGACGGAAAAGAATATTATAAAGTAATAAAGATTGGAGATGGAAAAAGAACAGTTGGACATGGTTTAACATTAGAAGATGACTATAATGAACTGGATTCCATAGCTGCTGAGTATGGAATAGAAAAAAAAGCTCAGGATTTTATAGCTGACGATTATATGTTAAAAGAATGGGTAGATGAGGCACAAGAACTTGTAATACAAAAAGACCTTGATAGTGTAAAAAATTTATATTCAGGTTTACAACCATATCAATACTGTGTATTAGTAAGTCAAAAATATCAAAAAGGAAGTGTGAGTACAGACTATTACAGTGATTGTATGGCAACATGGGATTCTTCAAAAACAAAGTATGGAGAATTTGAGCATGAAAATGATTGGAAATATGAGGATTTAAATGATGATGATAGAAATTGGGGAAATGGATTTTTTGATGATCCTTTAGCACAATGTTTTTTAGAAGATTGGGATTATGCATGTGAAAATTTTCCGGGATTAAAGAATAGAAGAAGAGCTGACTATATTATGTTTAAAACTGGATGGAATATGATTACAGGTACTTATTGCCCAATGGGAAATAGTGGTGGAGTATCAGATGGAACAGGTTGGTGGCTACCAATGACTTCTTCAAAAACAGAGTATAATAAAGAGGGGATTGTAATATCTGCAGGAATGTATTATAGTTCTGGAAGTTGGCATGGTGCTGTTGATATGTATAATAGTACAGGAAGTGGTATAATAATAGCATCAAGAGCTGGAACAGTATCATGGGTACAAAACTGGAAAGAATCTGATGGAACATCTGGTAATTCTTCTTATGGAAATGCTATAAAAATAGATCATGGAGATGGATACAGTAGTTTATATGCACATATGTTAAATTTTGAACAAAATTTTAACATAGGAGACCAAATAGAACAGGGACAAATACTAGGAATATCAGGAGAAACAGGAAATGCATATGGTGTGCATTTACACTTTGAAATAAGAGATAATAATGGTACAAGATTAAATCCACAAGATTTTATATCATTAGAAAATCCATATCCTAGAAGTGGGAGCGAATAATAGTGGAGATTTAATACTGTGAAACTGAATTTTATAAGATTGTTGGAGGAAAACTTTGTGCAAAAGCTAAAAAAAGTAATATTAATATTAATTATAATAATAATATGTATTATAGGAATAATTTTTGTAATATTACAAACTAAAAATAAAACAGGTTTTGAAAATATAATTAAAACAGAAGAAAATAACAATAATATTATAACTAATACAGAATATAGTGAAGTTAAGTTTGTAAGTGACTATAACCAATATTTTATTGTACAAGATTGTATAGGTAAATTTATACAAACTGTAAAAGAATCAGAACCTTTATATATTGAAAAGATACTAGATTCTAAATATATAAAAGATAATAATATTAATATAGAAGAAATGTCTAAAATATTGGACAAATACAATTTTGAATCATACGGTGATTATGTAGCAGAAGAAATGAGTTATATATATAATAATAAAAATTATTTATATTTTGTGAAAGGAAAATATAAAATTTTAGATGAATATGATGATAACAAATATATCAATTTAAATATAATTGTACATATAGATATAAATAGTGAAACATTTAAAATAATACCAGAAGAGCCACCTAAAAATTTACTTGCTATAGATGATATATATTTACAATATTTAAAAGAAAATATTGAATATGATTCATACAATACATATTCTGAAAAAAATATTAGTGAAGAAACGATGGCTAAAAATTATTTTATGAGCTATATAATATTACTTCAAGGAGATTTAGAAAAAGCATATAATACATTAGATGATAAGTATAAAGAAGAAAAATTTGAAAATATTGATGAATTTAAAAAGTATATTAAAGATACCGAAATGACTGAAAGAAAGTTTAAAGACTATACTGCAAGATATGGAAATGAATATAAAATATTTATAATACAAGATAATAATGGAAGAGAATATATATTTAAAGAAAATTTAATTAATTCATATACAGTTATGTTAGATGATTACACTACTAAAATAACACAAATAACAAATTCATATAAAAAGCTAACCAATAGAGAAAAAGCAGAATATAACGTAGAGAATTTTATACAAATGATTAATAATAATGATTACAAGCAAGCATATAGTTACATAGACGAAACTTATAGAGAAAATAATTTTAGTACACAAGAAAAATTTATAACTTATATTAAAGAACATACATATGAAAATAATTCATTTGAGGTTGAGAATATTGAAAAATTAGATGATTATTATTTAGTAAAGGTAAAGCTTAATGATAAAAATGAAGAAAATACAGAGGAAAAGGAATTATCAATAATAATGAAACTGGAAAATGAAACAGATTTTAAAATATCTTTTCAGGTTATTTGATAAGACTTTTAAAATAACACGCTCCATCTTGCTGTCATTTGGCATTTTCACGCTCGACTAAAGCACGCTTTGAAAATGGCAAATGACACGCTTAAGCTACTCTATAGTAAAAAAATATTTCAAACCTTTATTTTGTATCTTTTCAAACAAGTTAAACCACGACATTTTTGACAAAATGCATAAAAAATGGTATAATAAATGTAGAAATTAATGGAAGGAGAATTTCTATGATGAAGTTCATTTGGTGGCTTATACGGCTACCATGGTATCTGTTAGCATTTTGCGTTAAATACTGGTGGGTCCTCCTCATAGTGTTTATCATAGGGGCAATAGCCCTCTCGATATTTATGAGGTAATTTAAATCCGGAGATGCTTTTTTGCATATCCGGATTTATTTTTTCTTATTGGGGTCAAGTCTTAAAATAATTATCATAAAATAAAATGTACAAGCATATAATTTAATATAGCTTGTTTTTTAGGAGGATTTATGATTATTATAAAAAAGAAATATTTAATGTTAATTGCAAGTATTATATTGTTTATACTTGTTTTTTGCATTATTAAAGAAACATATTCTATGAGTCATTATCAAACTGTTAATTTTTCTACAGGACTTGTTACTGCAAGTAAATTAAATGTAAGGCAAGGACCATCTACTTCATATAAAATAGTTACACAAGTTGATAAAAATGAGTATATACGTGTTTTTGCTCAAATAGGTAAATGGTATGTTGTACAAGTTGAAGGCGATTATATAGGTGCTGTTAGTAAAGATTATGTAAAACCAATTTATGCAAGCTCAAATGGTGGTACAACAGATGATGAAGGAAATACTGCTGGCAAAACCACTGTTCTTTCAGAAGATGAAAAAGAAGTTTTTAATTTAATTAATAAACAGAGAGAAAATGCAGGTTTATCTGCATTAGTTATAAATGATGAACTACAAAATGTTGCTAGAATAAAAGCAAGAGATATGGTACAAAACAATTATTTTTCACATACCTCTCCAACATATGGTTCTCCATTCGATATGATAAAAAATTTTGGAATATCATATAAAACTGCTGGCGAAAATATTGCTGGAAATTCAAGCAATAGCAAGGCTGTAAATGCTTGGATGAATTCAGAAGGACATAGAGCAAATATACTAAATGGAAGTTATAATCAAACAGGAATTGGAGTGGTTAATAGCACAAAATATGGTAAAATTTATGTTCAAATGTTTATAGGAAAATAAAAGGAAAATTTATTAAAATTTAATAAATAAAGAAAAAACCCAATATAATTAAAAAAATAATAAGTATTTGCACCTTGCTGTCACAGCCTACAAAAATGAATTAATATATGTAGGCTGTTCCAAGCGCACTTCGCTTACGCTACGTTTGAACGCTGCGCGGATGCTTCATACTCATTATTTTTTTAATTATATTGGGCTAATTTACTAGGTTAATTATCCAATTACATCTTTATGCCTTCTAAAATCAATTCGTTCTAATGCTTTTTTATCCATTAATAATTACTCCTTCTTTTTGAATATTCATATAAAAAGGTAGTGTATCTATCCAATAATTAAAATCATTTATATTTTTTATTAAAGCTGATATCATAATATCATTTGAAAGTCCTACATCATATGCAAAATCCCATACTTCAGTTCTTATGTTTACAATATCCTCTTCAGACATATCTGTTAATATCATTATATCTAAATCTGAATTTTCTCTATAATCTCCTCTAGCATAAGATCCATATAAAATAATTTTATTTATTTTATTTCCAAATATTTTATTTAATCCATTTACAAATTCATTTATAGCATTTTGTATATTTGGTGGAATTTTAGCCATTTATATCACCTCACTAAGTTAATAACAAAATAAGTATAACATAAAATAAGAAAAATTACTACTATTATTTATATTTATTTTTTAAAATATTTTGGGTTAATTATTTTAGGTTAATTGTATTTGATTAGTAAAAAAATAAATCTTGAAAAAGAATTTTGTTATGTTATAATTATTTCATAATTATAGATTTGAATAGTGAGGATAAATATGAAAATAAATATTGTACTTGTTGAGCCAGAAATTCCACAAAATACTGGTAATATAGCCAGAACATGTGCAGCAATTGGAGGAAAGTTGCACTTAGTAAGACCACTAGGTTTTAGTATATCAGATAAATATTTAAAAAGAGCTGGACTTGATTATTGGGACAAGCTAGAAATAGAAGAACACGAAAGTTTTAAAAAATTTTTAGAAAAATATGAGCCAAATGAAAATATGTTTTGGGTTACTACAAAAGCAAAACATGTATATTCAGATGTAAATTATTCAAAATTTGATGAAGTATTTTTACTTTTCGGAAAGGAAACTAAAGGACTTCCAGAAAGTTATTTAAAAGAATACATAGATAATACAATAAGAATACCAATGAAGGAACATTTAAGATCACTGAATTTATCAAACTCAGTAGCAATAGTTATATATGAAGTTTTAAGACAGATAGGCTTTGATAATTTAGAAAAAACAAGTAATTATTTTAACTAACAATTTACTTTAATGTCTTATAAATGTTAAAAATTGGAGGGAAAAATGAAATTAGTTATTCAAAGAGCAAAAAATGCAAGTGTAAGTGTAGATGGAAGTATTGTAGGAAAAATTGATAAGGGACTTGTTGTGCTTTTGGGAGTTGGACCTAATGATACGAAACAAACCGCAGATGTTCTTATAAAAAAGTTAATTAATTTAAGAATATTTACAGATGAAAATTATAAAATGAATTTAAGTTTAAAAGATGTAAATGGTGGGCTTTTAATTATATCTCAATTTACATTATATGCAAATTGCAAGAATGGCAATAGACCAAGCTTTACAGATGCTGCACCTGCAAAACTTGCAGAAGAGTTATATGAGTATTTTGTAAGTGAATGCAAAAATTTAGGAATAAATACAAATACAGGAATATTTGGTGAACATATGGAAGTTAGTTTAATAAATGATGGACCTGTAACAATATTATTAGAAGGTTAATTTTAAATAAAAAACAGAGAAAAACAAAGAAAAGTAAAGAAAAAAAGAGCAATAATAGGAAAAAATAGAAAAATAAGCAAGAAATTATTTCCAATTTCATCAAAATATGAGATTTAAAGTATACATAATTTGATTTTGTTTAAAATATATAGTATAATAAAAATTAGTTGTTTTGTAAAAAAATACAAAAAGGAGAGTGTTTATATATTTTAAATAACAAAATTATGCATTACACAAAAGAAATATTTAAACTTTCTAAAATTATTTTACTAGGACTTTTACTTATAACAACAATAATATTAATAAAGTACAAGCCAGTATATAGCGTATATATAGACGGAAATGAAATTGGATATATAGATAATAAGAATGATGTAGAAGATTATATAAATCATATATGCAATTCAAATGAAGCAAATGTTGCATTTGCTAGTGTAAATAAAATGCCAGAATATGAATTTAAGCTAGTAAATAATAATATGCAAACTGATGAAAGTCAAGTTAAGCAGTTAATAGATGATAATACTACAAAAACCTATACATCATATGCAATAACATTAAATGGTGAAAATAAAATGTATTTAGCATCAATGGAAGATGCTGAAGAGGTAGTTAGAAATTTAAAAGAAGAAAATAAAGACTTACAGCTTGGTATTTTACAAGTATATTCTGAAAATTTAGAAGAAATAAAAGCAACAGATGTAAAAGAAGCTAGTATATCTTTAGCTAAAAATGTTAAAGAACAAGAAGAAAAAGAAAGAAAAATAAAACAAAGAACTATAAATGGCATATATTTAGCAGTAAAACCAATAAGTGGAGTAATAACTTCAAGATATGGATCAAGATGGGGAAGTACGCACACAGGATTAGATATTGCTACATCATTAGGTACACCAATAAAAGCAGTTGCTGCTGGAACAGTAACATATGCAGGTGTAAAAGGATCTTACGGAAATCTTGTTATTATAAACCATGGAAATAATGTTCAAACATATTACGCGCATTGTAGTAAAATATACGTATCTAAAGGTGATAAAATAGAAGCAGGAGATGTTATTTCTGCTGTTGGGTCTACGGGAAATTCAACAGGACCACATTTACATTTAGAAATTAGAATAAATGGAAAAACCGTAAACCCTCAAAATTATTTATATAAATAATGAATAATAAATATTGACATATGAAAAAAAAATATATATAATATAAAAAATAAATATTGCGATGAAAATACAAAGCAATTAGAAGTTACTTTAAAAGAGAAAAATAGTCTGAGGCTGAAAACTATTTTAGGTCAACCTAATCTGTGAAACATATTGGAGCAAATAATAATAAGGTGGAAAATTAAAACTTAATTTTCAAGCTGGGTGGTACCGCGAAAATATTCGTCCCTGCAATAAGCAGGGACGTTTTTGTATATAGGAGGTTTGTTATGAATCAGTATAGAACATATACTTGTAATCAAATTAGTTTAGAAGATGTTGGAAAGAAGGTTAGAATAGCAGGTTTCGTACAAACAATACGTGACTTAGGTGGGCTTGTATTCTTAGATATTAGGGATATGTATGGAATTACGCAAGTAGTTACATCTGGAAATCCAGAAGAAGTAGATTTTGCAGCACATATACCTGTAGAGTCTTCTGTAACAGTATATGGAGAAGTTAAAAAAAGAGATGAAGATACAGTAAATCCTAAATTAAAAACAGGACTTGTTGAAATAAGAATAGAAGAAATAAAAATATTAGGTAAAAGAACAAAAAATTTACCATTTGAAGTAAATACAGATCAAGAAGTTAGAGAAGATTTAAGACTTCAATATAGATATTTGGATTTAAGAAATGATAAAATAAAAAACAATATTATATTAAGAGCTAAAGTGTTACAGTACTTAAGAAATCAGATGATTAATCAAGGATTTCTAGAAGTTCAAACTCCAATACTTACTAGTTCATCACCAGAAGGAGCAAGAGATTATTTGGTTCCAAGTAGATTGCATCCTGGAAAGTTTTATGCTCTTCCACAAGCACCTCAACAATTTAAACAATTGCTAATGGTATCTGGAATAGATAAATATTTTCAAATTGCTCCATGCTTTAGGGATGAAGATGCAAGAGCTGATAGAGCTCCAGGTGAATTTTATCAGTTAGATATGGAAATGGCATATGCAACACAAGAAGATGTTTTTTCAGTAATAGAACCAGTTATATATAATACTTTTAAAGAATTCTCAAATAAAGAAATATCTAAATATCCATTTCCAAGAATTACTTATAAAGATGCTATGCTTAAATATGGAAGTGATAAACCAGATTTAAGAAATCCATTAATAATAGTAGATATAACTGATATATTTGAAAACGTGGATTTAAGAGCATTCGAGGGAAAAACTGTAAGGGTAATTAGTACACATGATGTAGCAGACCAACCAAGAAGTTTTTTTGAAGGAATGACAGATTATGCTATAAAGGAATTAAAGGCAAAAGGATTAGCATGGCTTAGAGTATTAGAAGATGGAACATTCCAAGGCCCAATTGCAAAATTTATACCTGATGATGCAAGATTAAAAATGCTTGAAAGAACAAATTCTAAACCAGGAGATTGTTTATTCTTTATAGCAGAGGTGCCAGGAATTGTAGAAAATCTTGCAGGAGAAGTAAGAGCAGAATTAGGAAGAAGACTAAATTTAATAGATGAAAACGTATTTTCATTTGCATGGATTATAGATTTCCCTATGTTTGAAACAGATGAAGAAGGAAAATTGGCATTTAGTCATAATCCATTTTCAATGCCACAAGGTGGGTTAGATGCTTTGAATAATCAAAATCCTTTAGAAATTTTAGCATATCAGTATGATATAGTATGTAATGGAATTGAGCTTTCTTCAGGAGCTGTTAGAAATCACGATATAAATATAATGCTAAAGGCGTTCGAAATGGCAGGTTATACACAAGAAGAGGTAAAAACAAAATTTGGAGCTTTATATACTGCTTTTCAATATGGAGCACCACCACATGCAGGTATTGCACCTGGAGTTGACAGAATGATTATGTTACTTGCAGGAGTGGATACAATAAGAGAAGTTATAGCTTTTCCATTAAATAGTAAAGCACAAGATTTAATGATGGGTGCACCTGGAAATGTAAGATATGACCAGTTAAAGGATGTACACATTAAAATTGATGAATCTAAGAATTAAAAGGAGTGATAATATTATGGAAGTTAGTAGAGAAGAAATTTTGCATATTGCGAAACTTGCAAATTTAGTTCTTAAGGAAGATGAAATCGATGAATATATTGTAAATTTACAAGATATATTAAATTTTGCAAATATTGTTAATGATGCACCAGTGGAAGATTTGGAATTATCAAATGGAGGATTAGAAAATTATAATGTTTTTAGAAAAGATGAAATAAAAGAATTTAATGATAAAGAAGCATTATTAAGTAATGCGCCAGAAAAAGAAGACAATATGTTTAAAATTCCAAAGGTTATTTAAAAGGGAGGGAAAATAATGAATATTACAGACTTAACAGTACATGAGTTAAAGGATAAATTAAATAAGAATGAACTAACAATTTCACAAATAACTCGGAAGTTATATAGATAGAATTATTGAAAAAGAATCAGACGTAAAAGCATTTGTAACTCCGCTAACTGATACAGCTTTGCAAAAAGCAAATGAAATTGAAACTAAATTAAAAAATGGAGAAAAATGCGGAGAATTTGCAGGAATTCCTATAGGTATAAAAGATAACATATGTACAAAAGGAGTAAAAACAACATGTAGTTCAAAAATGTTAGAAAATTTTGTTTCACCATATAATGCAACAGTGATGGAAAAAGTTAATAGCGAAAATTTAATAAATCTTGGAAAGCTTAATATGGATGAATTTGCTATGGGTGCATCTACAGAATATTCTAGTTTTAAGAAAACATCAAATCCATGGAATTTAAATAAGGTACCAGGTGGATCAAGCGGTGGAAGTGCAGCGGCTGTAGCAGCAGGTATGGTACCATGGGCATTAGGATCTGATACAGGAGGATCAATTCGTCAGCCAGCTTCTTTTTGCGGAGTTGTTGGATTAAAACCAACATATGGTTTGGTTTCAAGATATGGATTAGTTGCTTTTGCCTCTTCTTTAGATCAAATAGGACCTATTACAAAGGATGTTGAAGATGTAGCAATTTTATTAAATATAATCGCTGGACACGATGAAAAAGATTCGACATCTGTAAATGTAGATAAAAAGGATTATACTAAATGTTTAAAAAATGATGTAAAGGGATTAAAAATAGGCGTTCCAAAAGAATTCTTTGGAGAAGGAATTAATAATGAAGTAAAAGATAACTTAATGCAAGCTATAGAAAAATATAAAGAAATGGGTGCATGTGTAGAAGAAATCTCTTTAGATATAGCAAATTACTCATTAGCAACCTATTATATAATTGCTTGTGCGGAAGCAAGTTCAAACTTAGGAAGATTCGATGGTATTAGATATGGATATAGAACAAATAATTATGAGAATTTGAAGGATATTTATAGAAATTCTAGAAGTGAAGGATTTGGAGCTGAGGTAAAAAGAAGAATAATTCTTGGAACATATGTATTAAGTTCTGGATATTATGATGCTTATTATAAAAAAGCACAAAAAGTAAGAACTCTTGTAAAAAAAGAATTTGAAAAGGCTTTTGAAAAATATGATATTTTAATAACTCCAACTGCGCCAACTGTAGCTTTTGATATAGGTTCAAGATCTAATAACCCACTAGAGATGTATTTAGCAGATATTTGTACTGTATCTGTAAATATTGCTGGTGTTCCTGCAATATCTGTTCCATGTGGAGTTGATAGTCAGGGTATGCCTATTGGTATGCAAATAATTGGAAAACATTTTGATGAAGAAACAATATTAAATGCAGCATATACATTTGAACAAAAAGTAAAATTTAGAGAGAAATATAAACCACAATTTAATAAATAATTAATAATACAAATTACTTTGTAATTTGAAGGAGGAAAAAAATGTCAAGAGAAGATTATGAAGTTGTTATAGGATTAGAGGTTCACAGTGAATTATCTACAAAAACAAAAATATTTTGTTCTTGTCCAACCGAGTTTGGCGGAGAACCAAACACACATTGTTGCCCAGTTTGTATGGCTATGCCAGGAGCACTTCCTGTTTTAAATGAAAAAGTTGTTGAATACGCAGTAAAAGCAGGGCTTGCAACAAATTGCGAAATATCTACAGACAGTAAAAATGATAGAAAGAATTATTTTTACCCAGATTTACCAAAATCATATCAAATATCACAGTTTGATAAGCCACTTTGCAAAGGTGGGTATATAGATATAGAAACAAGCAGAGGTAAATCTAGAATAGGTTTAACAAGAATCCATATAGAGGAGGATGCTGGAAAATTAAACCATGATCCATATGGAAGAGGAAGCTTAGTTGATTTAAATAGAGCTGGTGTTCCTTTAATAGAAATAGTATCTGAGCCAGATTTAAGATCAAGCGAAGAGGTAGAAGCATATTTAAGAAAGTTAAAATCAATATTAGAATATATAGAAGTATCTGATTGCAAAATGCAGGAAGGCTCATTAAGAGCAGATGTTAATGTTTCTATTAGGCCAAAGGGAGAAACTAAATTTGGAACAAGAACAGAAATGAAAAATATGAATTCATTTAGATCTATTGTAAGGGCAATTGAATATGAAGTAGATAGACAAATTTCTGTAGTTGAAAATGGTGGTAAAATAGAACAAGAGACATTAAGATGGGATGATGTGTCTGGAAAGACATTTAGTATGAGAGATAAAGAAGATGCACAAGATTATAGGTATTTTCCAGATCCAGATTTAGTTGCTATAAAATTATCTGAGGAATATATACAAAATATAAAAAATAGTTTGCCAGAATTACCAGAAAGTAGAAGAAAAAGATATTTAGAAGAATATAAGCTAACAGAAAAAGAAGCAAATTTATTAACAAGTTCTAAATATTTATCTGACTTATTTGAAAATGCATCAAAAATATGTGGTAATATGAAAGCTGTAAGTAATTGGATTATGTCAGATATTTCCAGAATTTTAAACGAAAAAGAATTAGAACCAGATCAAATACCATTTAAAGCAGATGCATTAGCAGAGTTAATTTCTCTAATAGATAAACAAACAATAAGTAATTCAATAGGAAAAAAAGTTTTAGAAGAAATGTTTGAAGATGCAAGTAAAATGCCATCAAAAATAATAGAAGAAAAAGGATGGTTGCAAATATCAGATGAAGGTGCAATAAAAGATGTTGTACAAAAAATATTAAAGGCAAATTCTAAATCTGTAGAAGATTATAAATCTGGAAAAGAAAAGGCATTAGGTTTCTTGGTAGGTCAAGCAATGAAAGAGACGAAAGGTAAGGCAAATCCACAAATGCTAAATAAAATGTTCATAGAAGAAATGAATAAATAAAAATGCATATAGTTTTGATAGAGCTGTAAATAGTAACCATTTTTCTTTAACAATTGCATTTTTTGCTTGCATTTATCTTTCTTTTGTGGTAAAATATTAAATGTTATAGTTTATTATTCTAAGAG
>CANQMG010000009.1 GCA_947624925.1 uncultured Clostridia bacterium
TTTATATATGGTTTAGTGAGAGAAGGTGCTAGAGCTAGAGAATATGAAATAGCATTATCATGGCTTATAGATTGTGGACTTATATATCAAGTAAATAGGGTAAATACAAGTAAAGTCCCATTATCCGCATATCAAGATTTTAACGCATTTAAATTATATTTATTAGATGTTCGGATTATTATCTGCTATGTCAGGAATTGATGAAAAAACTATTTTAGAGGGAAACGAAATATTTGAAGAATTTAAGGGAAGTTTAACAGAACAATATGTTTTGTGCCAATTAAAACAATGTACGGAGTTAGATATTTTTTATTGGGCATCTGATACTGGAATGTCAGAAATAGACTTTATAACACAAATAGGAAAAAATAATATTCCGATAGAAGTAAAAGCAAGTGAAAATTTACAAGCAAAAAGTTTAAAAATATTTGTACAAAAATATAATACAGTTATAAATGTAAGAACATCTATGTCTGATTACAGAAAAGAAAAATGGGTTATAAATATACCACTTTATGATATAGGTAATATAGAAGAAATCATTACTAAAAATGAGTAAAAGTTATTCCAATATATCAAAATAACTTTACAAAAATATCCCTAAATTTAAAGACTTTACCCCCGTGTGTACAACAGAAATGATTGCATTTACAAAAGCACATACATATTTTAAAAATTTAAACACAGAACTTTTAGGATTAAGTGTAGATAGTAATAGTTCACATGAAGTGTATCAAAAGTTACAAACAAAAGTAAGACAAGCAATCACCTGTGATTTAATAAGACATTATATAAATAAAAAGTTGCAGAAGTTTAATTCTAATATTATAATCGAAATGAAAAGATAAGAAATAAAACATAGTAAGGGGAGAAATTAAGGATTGAGTGATATTTTAGATACTGCCAGTTTTGATCAATTTACTGATTTTAAAACTGTTATTGAAATTAGTGATAAAGAGTATGAACAGATTTTACGAAGTTTTTTTAATGAAGAAGGCAGAGTTAATGGTTCGTTTACTAAATCTGTGCCACAAAATAGAAAAGTTACTTATTTTGGAATGTTAGCTACTCCAGATAGAACTAATAGTATAGAGCAACCAAGAATAACACATAATAATTATCAAATATCAACAATATTTTCTGAGCAACACTATGATAGAAATGATAGTCTGCAATTACAATTTTATAGATTTCCGAATATGTATTATATTGGTGCTGAAAATAAAATTTATAGAATAGGTAATTTTCAAAGAAAAGTACGACCTACATTATCAAATGGCAGAATAAAGAATTAAAAACAATATCGATTGATAATGTTTTGTATAAAATGGGATTTCCTAAAAATTATAAAAAATTGTTAAAACTTTAATAAAAAATTTTAAAAGAATAAAATTAAGTAACAAAAATAGACTTCTAACATAAAATAAATAAAAAAGTTGGAGGTCTATTTTTTATGAATAATTATGAAATAATGATGAATGGAAATGTAAAAATAGGAGAATTTGCACCAGATTTTGAAGCAGTAACAACAATGGGCAATATTAAACTTTCAGATTACAAAGGAAAATGGATAATATTATTTTCGCATCCAGGCGACTTTACCCCCGTATCTATACTTTTCAAACCTCTATAAATATTGATAAATCTTTTGATTTTATTAAATTGAAGGGAGGTGATGTGGAATGTGAGTTATGAAAAACAACCATCTTATTATGCAATAATTCCGAGTACAGTTCGTTATGATGAGAGATTAAAATTTGCAGAAAGATTACTTTATGGAGAAATAACAGCATTAATTGGAAAAGAAGGTTATTGTTTTGCAACTAATAATTATTTTTCTAATTTGTATGGAGTAATACCAGGAACAATTTCAAGATGGATTTCTCATTTAGATAAGTTAGGATATATAAAAGTGGAATTAATAAAAAACAACAAAAAAGAAATAATTGAAAGAAGAATTTATATTACAGATATAAGTTGTAGGCAAATTATGCAAAATACCTATAAGCAAAATAGCACATACCCCTATGAGCAAAAAAACATAGAGTCTATGAGCAAAAAAGCTAAAGGTAATAATATAAATATTATGATAGATAGATTCTTTAATTATATTATAAATAAAACAGAAAAAATTCCAAATGAGTTTAAAGATAAAGAGCAGTATGAAAGGTTTTATGAAATAATTAAGAGGTTAGAGTTAAATTATACAGAAGATAATTTAAAGATATTTAAAGAAGAAAATATAATTAAAGTTAAAAATATAATTTATTGTGTTAAGGACTTGTTTATAAGAGATAAAATAAATATCCTATTAAGAATTACACGAGAAGATTTAATAAACATATATAATAATTGTAAAAAATTTGAAGATGATTACAAAGGAACAGAAAAAGAAATTGTTAATTTTTATGATTATTATTATGCAAGTGTTATAAGAAAATTAGAAGCTAAATAAATATAGCTTTATTTTTTTTGGAAAAAAGGAGTGGTTTTATGATTAAACCATACAACCTACAAGAATTTGATAGCAATTTAATGATTGGAAATATAATGGAAAAAACTTTTTTTTTCTAATTATTTTAATTACTGTATGGATTTTTGTAAGTTTAATTATTTGGCTAATTCGGAAGCCGTATAAAATCCGAAAAAGCAATAAAATTTGGAGTTAAAAATTTTATAATAAGTGCATTATTGCAACTATTTATTATAACAATTCCTATATTAATTGCTTTTTTTAAAAAATAATGGAGGAAAAAAATGAAATTAACAAAATTAATAGAAAAAAACAAATTAAAATTTACTAGTTTAACAACAACTCTTGCAATGATTCTACTAAATGTAAAAAGTTATGCAACATCATCAATAGAAAAACAAGAAGTTATAACTGCAACTGATAATATAAAACAAGCAGTTATAGATTTAGCTATGCCTATTCGGAACTGTTCTTATGTTTGTAAGTATAGTAATTATAGCAGTTAAGTTAATTGTAAATGCAAATAATCCAAATAAAAGATCTGAAGGAATTGGAGGGTTGGCTTGGGTAGCTATAGGATTTATGCTTCTTAGTTTAGCCTTAATTGCATCAGGAATTATACTTAGTGTTGCAACAAGTGGTTCTGGACAAATGGTAGGTAGCTAAAAATTAAAGTTATGAAAGGATGATAAAAAATGCAAATATATAAAGTTCCATATAATTTTAAGCATGAAGAAAAAGTTTTTGGTGGTTATGTATCAATACGACAAGCAATATATCTTGTTTTAGCAGCTTCAATGGTATCAGTTCTATTTATACCAGTAATAAACATCTTTTTTAAATCAATCATATTTTTAATATTTTCATCAATTTTTATTATGTTTGCTTTTGTTAAATTTGATGAAACTAATGCAGATAGATATTTTATATATGTTTTGAATTTTTTATTTAGAAAGAAAAAATATATATTAGAGGAAGGTAAGAGATAATGATAGTTACAATAATTTTTGGAATTGCGAGTATAAGCTTACTTATATTTACTCCAATATATGTTAAAAAGAAAAATAGACTATATAGTTTTAAACCTACTCAAAAAGGAAATTTAAAAAAGCAAAGAAAAAATATTAAAAGTATATGGGGAATTGATAGAATTAAAGATGGAATTATATCCATAAATGGGAAACAATCTATAATAATTGAATTGGGAAGCATTGAATATAAACTTTTAAATGATGAAGAACAAAACAATATAGATAATAATCTTATAAAACTAGCAAAAACATTTACAAAACAGATACAATTTTTTAGTACAACAGAAAAAATAGATACGAGTGATAAGGTGGAATCAATAAGATTAAATCTAGATAAACAAAAGGATGAAAATATAAGAGAGTATGGAAACAGTATCATAGAATATTTAGAGAATATAATGCAAGAAGATAATTTATATGTCAGAAAAAACTATTGTATTATTGAATCAAATGAGCCATTTGAGAAAGCAAAAGCTGATTTAGAAAAATATTATAGTGATTTTAAATATAGCTTATCAAGCATTAGAGTAAAGACAAGAAAATTGACTGATATAGAAATTATTGAGTTTATAAATAGAGAATTAAATAAAAATCAAAATGAAAGTGTAAAAGAAATAATAAAGAAGGGAGGATTAGATTTATATGTCCAAGCAGAAAATAAAACATAAAAAGGGAGAAAAGAAAATTTGTATAGAAAAGGTTAAGAAAAAGAATAGAAAGAAAAAGGAAATAGATATTTTTAATAAAGCTCCTAATCTTATAGATATACTAATTCCAGACTTTATTGATGAAAAAAGAGATTATATAGTAATAGGAGATGGTAAATATATTAGAAGTTTTGTTTTAGCAATATATCCAAGCAAAACATATTTAGGGTGGCTTGATGGAGTATTTAGCCTTTTAGGAGATATAACATTAAGTATTATTAACAGACCTACCAGTGAGGATAGTGTAATAAGACAATTAAATAAAAAAGTAACAGTATTAGAATCAGAAAGACAGACATACGAGAGTAAAGGTAATATTGAATTAATCCACCCATTGGAGAAGATGATTAATGATTATGATCAAATTAGAAGGCAAGTGCAAACATCAAATGATAAGTTGTTTTTTATCACTATATTACTAAGAATAAATGCTAAAAATTTGGAAGAATTAAATGAGAAAACAGACTTATTGAAGAATGAATTTGCAAAAATGTCTGCAAAAGCAAGGACATTAAATTTTAGGCAGTTATCTGGATTAAGGGCTAACCTACCTTTTAATACATTAAATATTTATGATTATGAAAGAAATGTAACAACATCAGGAGTAGCTACAATGTTTCCAATAGCAAATTCTAATGTTGAATCAAGCATTGATGGAGTTCCTATTCGGTAGAAATTATTTTACAGGACTTCCTGTATATTTGGATACTTTTGATAAAAGTTTAACAAATCCACATATAGTGGTTTTAGGAGTAACTGGTGCAGGAAAATCTGTTACAATGGACATCCTATCTTCAAGATCTCTTGTTACAAAAAATACACAATCAGCAATACTTGATATAGAAGGCGAATATAAAAAAAGGACTGAAAAAATAGGTGGAAGAATAATATCAATAAAACAAGGTGTTCCATCAGGAATAAATATTTTTGATATTGATGTAGAGCAACAAGAAAACGGACTTGAAAAAGTAAATATTTTAAATAAAGTTGCTGAAATAAGAGCAATATTGTCAGGCATAATGAAAAACTATATGGACAGAAATTTAAATGCAAAGGAATTAGTAGATATTGAAGAAAGTGTTATAGAAACATATAAAGAAAGAGGCATTACATCTGACAAAGAAAGTATATACGAAAAAGAAGGAGGAAAAATTGGTAACAAATTAACATTAGGAAAAATAAAGAAAAGGATGCCTACATTATCTGATTTTCAGAGGATTTTACTTACTAAAAAGAATTCAAAGGAACTAGCAGAAATATTATCTGGCTTTTTAAAAGGAAAAAGTTTAGGAATGTTTGATTGCACAAGTAATATAAACATAAATGACCATGCAATAGACTTTGATTTATCAAGTATAAATGATGAAGTAACTAAATTTTATGCTTCAATGGTAATTACAACATGGATAACAGAAAAATATATGAGAAGGTCAGAAAGATATGAAGAAAAATCCGTTTATATAGATGAAGCTTGGACAATGCTCAAATATGAAGAAACAGCAAATTTTATTGAAAATTTAGCTCGTAGAGCAAGAAAAAGAGGAGTAAGACTTGTAATAGCAACTCAACTGCCTGATGAGATGATTTCAACAACTCAAGGTAGAGCAATTTTAAATTGTTGTGGAACAGCAATACTAATGAAACAAAGTCCAATTAGTGTTGATAAAGTAATAGATTATTTTAAATTATCATCAGGTACTAGAGATTATTTATTACAAGCAAGACCAGGAGATGCTCTACTTGATATTGAAGGAACTATATCAGCTGTATCTATTGAAATGTTGGAAAAAGAAAGTGAAATTCTTAAAGTGTAAAGGAGGGAATATTTTGAAAATTGTAAAAAAAATTGTTGCAAGTATCTTAATTATACTTGTTTTTTTATGCTTATTCCTACCTAATACATACGCTGATTTCTTTGATGGTGAGGATGAAGAAGAATCAGAAATTAAGAAAACAATAGATGAAGATGATGGAGGAATATTTGAAAAAATTATTGCAAAAATGATTCGGTGGAATTGCAGAAACTGTTCTTAATATTACTACTAGCGAAGAATTAAATATGGGATTTAAGCAATATGATGAATTAATATTTGCTCAGAATTCGACTAATATATCCCCATTTACAGAAGAACAATGGAGTTCCATGATGGAATGGTACAAAATCATGTCTGCAATTGGAGGAAGTTTAATATTAATTGCAGTTGTTACTGTCGCATATAAGCTTATTATAAGTGGATATAGTATCGAACATAGGAATGAAGCAAAAGATAGTTTAATGAGGTTATTCTTTGGAGCAACATCTATTGTATTTGCACCTATTTTTGTAAAATTCCTTTTATTTTTAAATAATAATTTGGTTCGTATGCTTGTAGGATACTCTGATAATAATTTAGAGCAACTTTTGGGAAATGGAATAATATCAAATATAAAAACAGGAAATGCAATTGCAACAGCTATTGTTATTGCTTTATTTGCATATTTATTCTTTAAACTAAATGTAAAATTTATTATAAGACAGTTTACAATATTGGTTTTTACATTGTTTACTCCGATAATATCTATTATGTGGATGATTAATAAAAGAACAATAGGAGCTGCAATTTGGTTTGGACAATTATTAATAAATGTTTTTATGCAATTTATATATGCTTTTTTATTTTTAGTGTATATGAAATTTTTACCACAATCTGGAGGATGGGCTGTTTCTATTTTATGGGCAATGATGATACTTCCAATTGCAGATGCGTTGCAGAATTGCTTACAGAATCTTATATCAAGAATTGCTGGAATAAATAACGATGAATTAGCAAATAGAGGTATTGGAATGGCAGGAGCAATGGCTCATAGTATAAAAACTATAGCATATCAATTTAAAAGTTCTAACGGTGAGAATAACATTAACAATAATACAACCTTTCTTGGTAGAATTTTAAATAAAGAAAATGAAACAAATAGAAACGAAGTTACAGAAATGCAAACTACAAAAATGAAAACATCACCATTACAAACTACAAAAATGGAAACTAACACAATAAATGTTAATGAAAAGAATAATTCAGAAGGAAAAGATAATGATAAAGCACCTGTAAGTAACAGTATTTTTAGAAGAGCTTATAATACAGGAAAAGAATTCTTAAATATGGGAATGTACACAGCAGAAGGTAGAAATTTTAATAATAATAGAACATATAACAGATATAACATTAACAATACAAGGAAAGAAGATATTAATAAAAAAATAGACAATGAAATAACAAATATTCAGGAGCAGGATAAGTTATGATAGCACAAAGTATGGAATATAAAATTAAAAATCAAGTAAAAAAGCAAATTAAAAAAAGAATAAAACAAGCATTATTAATGCTATTAAATACTTTTAAAGTTCCTATTCTCATATTTACAGTTGTACTTTTATTAGTATGTTATATAACGGATATTCTCTATATAGGAGTAAATAATGAAGAAAAGAGTAATATGAAAAACGAGATGAAATACTATACGACAGAAGAATATACAGAGGAAGAAACGAAAAGTTTCTTTGAAAGTGTAGGAGAATTTATTTCTGGATTATTTGCAGAAATTATATCAGATTCCGATTGGCCAGTTGAAGGCAAATCGGAGAAAGACATAACTAGTTATTATGGATATAGAGAAGCACCAACAGCTGGAGCATCAACATTTCATAGTCGGAATTGATATAGCAGCAAAAGAAGGAACAAAATTGGTATCTATTTCAGATGGAACAGTAATAAAAGCATCTTGGGGAGGTGCAAACGGATATACAATAACAATAGAGTCAGGAGAATATACATTTTCATATAGTCATTGCGATCCTAATTTTTTAGTAAGTGTAGGAGATAAGGTAAAAAAAGGACAAGTAATAGGAAAAGTCGGACCTACAAATGTATATAATGTTCCTAATAATCCATATACGGACTCAAATGGAAAACCGACAAATCGGAGCAACAACAGGTTGTCATTGTCATTTTAAAGTAACAAAAAATGGTCAAACAATAGATCCATTAACAATACTAGGAAAAGGAGGAATATAGTAAAGTGGTAGTAATTTATACAGGTAGTAATGAAATTGACAAAATATTAGAAACTGAAATAAAAGGTTCTATGGTAGTAAGCTATTCAGATTTTATTATAGAAGATGATAAATTCAAAGATCAAACAGTTATTTTAGCTGCTAATGCTATAGAAACTAATTTTAGAGAATATATATTCTTACTAAGAAGTATGAATATTAGAGTAATTTTATTATTAAAAAATGAAAAGGATGAAAATACAAAAATAGCATTAGAAAATGGAATTTATGATTTAGTTTTTGGTAATTTTTATCCTAGTCAAATAAAAGAAATTTTGGATAATCCTAGAACATTTTCTGATATATCTAAAATATATAGAAAATGCTTTAATATTCAAATAAAAAGAAAGGTAAAAAGAGATATAAAAAATAAAAAAAACAATAGATTTTATATTAAAAGATAAGTCAGAAAGAGGTGAGCAAGAGATTAAAATTAAAATAGCTCGAGTTGCTATAATTATATTTATAATAATATTATCAATATCATTATATTTTTTGTTTAAAGATTATTTAGAATATAAGAAAAGCAATGATTCAAATAATGAGTTAATTAAAGAAGTGATAACAAACGAAGATAGTGAAAATAAAATAGATTGGGAAAAATTAGAAAATATTAATAAAGATATTATAGGTTGGATTAGAATTGATGGAACAAATATAGATTATCCTATATTAAAAGATGATTCTAGGCTAAAGTATTTAAAACATTCATACAATGGTGATTATAATAAGAATGGTTCGATATTTACATTGGATAATAATCCATTTGAAAATAATATAACTATTTTATATGGACACAATAGGAGAAACAATATTATGTTTTCTGAATTAGGCAATTATATGGATGAAAGTTTTTTTTATAAACATTCTAGTTTCGACATATATACAAAAAGTAAAAATTATAAAGTTACAATATTTAGTTGTTATTCAATAGATGTAAATGTAGAGGAAAACAATATTAAATTATTAAGTTTTAATGAAGAAATAGAATATTATAAAAAAGCAAGTAAATTTTCTATAACTGACACGGGTAAAATTGATAGAATTATAAAACTATCAACATGTTCATATATCAACAGTTATACAACACAGACTAGTCAAAGATATTATATAATAGGAAAATTAGAAGAATCAGATTAAATAAAAAAATTAACTAAATTTTTTTCTGAGCTTTAAAAATTTGGAAAAATATGTTACTCTCATGTTAGAGGTGATATATATGAAAAAGAAAATATTAATTGCTTGTATAATAATTTTATTTATAGTAGTTGCTTTAGTATTAATATGTTTTTTTGTAAATAATAAAAATGAAACTACAAATACATATAACGATGAGAATTTAATATATGAAAATGAAACATCTATTCAAGAAGATATAGATAATAATGCAAATAAAACACAAGAAGATATACAAGATGATGTAAAAGATGAAATAACAAATCAAATTAAAAAAGAAGATGTTCAAGAAAATAAAGGAGAAACTACTAAAACAACTATTACAGAAAAAACGCAAGAAGCAAGTAAAGAATCAGACAAACAAAAAACAAGCCAGACAAACATAGCAAGTAAGGACAACTCAAATAATCAATCTAATACATCAAATAAAAATAACACGACAAATCAGAATAATACGACACAAAAAAATAAACAAGAGGAAACAACAAATAAAACAAAGTCAATATATGACTATGAATTTGATATAGATAAAATAAAGTCAGAATTAATAAGTATAGGTAAAGGTATGGGATTGAAACATATAACTGAGGATGATGGAGTGATAAGGACTCCTAACAATTCATCGTGGTCTAATCCAATTACAGCATCTAAATCATTCCAAGGTGATAAACTAGAAAGAGCATTAAAAGACTATGTTAGATCAATGCCTAGCTTAGTTGAAACCTATGGAGGAAACAAGATAGAATACTTTACTATCTATGTCAAAAACAATGGAAATGGAAGTTATACATTCTATTTTCTATATTAAAAATAAAATCAAAATTCTCTGCAAAAAAGCAGAGGATTTTTTAATTGAAAGGGATGATTAAATTTATGAAATTATCAGTAAAAAGGATAGGAAAGAAAATCCTATCTTTAATTTTGTGTTTAATAACTTTATTTTCTGCAATTCCTATTAAAGCATGGACAAATACAGAAGGAGAGGTAGTATCATCACAGGTAGGGGAAAATTATGTAGGACTTGATGGCAGACAATATTATTTTACAAAAGATGTAAAAGCACTTATATATGATGATTATGGAGGTACATCATTGATTAGCTTTCATAGAGATAGACCACTTGAAAAGTTTTATCTAATTAGGGGTGGTGAAAAGGTAAATGCGTTCTGTATCGAGGGTGGAACATCTTTTAAAACTACTACAAACGGATATAGATCTACTAATTATAACAATAGTTCATTTTTCAATAACTTACCGTATTCAGCACAATATGGAATTATGGCTACTACAGTATATGCTTGGAGAAAAGATTTACCATCAGAATTAGAAGGACAATGTAATATGGATGATTTCCAATATGCTACACAATTAATTATATGGGAATATCAACAACAAATTAGAACTAGTCCAACATCTATAAGCTCAAAAAATGGCATTGATGCTGATATGTATTATCATTCTATTAAAGGAAGAACAGCAGAAAAGGCATACAATTGGATTTTAAAAAAATTATCTAATCATGCAACAATTCCAAGTTTTTCTTCTTCAACTAGAAATGCAGCAAAAACATATACACTAAAATATAATCCAGATTCTAAGGATTTTTCATTAACAATTACAGATACAAATAATACATTAGCTGATTTGAAATTTGAAAATAGTAACGGAGTAACTGTAAAAAGAAGTGGAAATCAATATACATTTACATCTAAAAATATGATAACTGATGCCATAACAATTACTGCTCAAAAAGATATTAATAAGAGTTCAGATGCTATGCTTATTTGGGGTGGCGAAAATCAAACAATGGCGACAGGTGTTAGTGATCCAGTAAGATTTTATATTAAAATTAATACGGAAGTATACGGTAAGGCACATTTAGTTAAAAAATCTGAAGATGGAATAGTAGAAGGAATAAAATTTAATATACAAGGTAATGGAATAAATAAAACAGTAACTACAGGAGCAAATGGAACAATTGATGTAGAAAATTTATTACCAGGAAACTATACAGTAACAGAAGAAAAATATGATAGATATGTTACTCAAGATACTCAAACAGTCACAATTCGTAGTGGGCAAACTTCTACAGTTACATTTAATAATGTTTTAAAGAAGTTTAGAGTAACAGTAACAAAATCAGATAAAGAAAAAGGCACACCTCAAGGAGATGGAACATTAGAAGGTGCTAATTATGGAATATTTAAAGGTAATCAATTAATAGACCAATATACAACTGACCAAAATGGTCAATTTACAACAAAATATTATGTTTGTGGTGATGATTGGACACTAAGAGAATTAACTGCTTCTGAAGGATATTTACTTGATGAAACAGTACATCATATAGGAGCAGAACCTAGATTATATACAGTAGAACATAATTCAATAAAGCAAGAAGTAGAGGAACAAATAATAAAGGGAAAAATATCTATAATTAAGCATACTGACAATGGAGATACACAAATAGAAACACCAGAAGTAGGAGCAGTATTTGAAATTTATTTAGAATCATCAGGAAGCTATAACAATGCGAAAGAAACAGAAAGAGATATTATAACATGTGATGAAAATGGCTTTGGTGAAACAAAAGAATTGCCTTATGGATGTTATGTTGTACATCAAGTTAGTGGATGGGATAATAGAGAGCTTGTAGAAGATTTTAAAGTTCATATTAAAGAAAATGAAAAAACTTATAGATATATTATTAACAATAAAGAATTTGAAAGCTATCTAAAAATGGAAAAGGTAGATAAAAATACTGGCAAACACGTTACATTATCTAATGCAACATTTAAATTATCAAGATTCAATGAAGATACAGAAGAATGGGAAAAAGTAGAATGTAAAGTAGGTAATGAATATCATGATACATGGACAACGAATAGCGAAGGTATTACATATACAGAAACTAAATTAAGATCAGGCACTTACAAATTAGAGGAATTAAAAATTCCAGAACGGATTTTTACAATTAGATGAAGAGCTTATTTTCCAAATTAATATGAGTAATGAAACAATAGAATATGATGATGATTATGATGCTTGGATAACTGTTACAGTAAAAAATGAGCAACCAACTCGGAAGCTTAATTATAGATAAGTCAATAGCAATTAGAGATGGAATAGATACTTCAATAGTAGATATATCTGATTTAAGTGGAATTAAATTTAGATTAATAGCTAAAGAAAATATAATTGATTATGCTGATGGAAGTTTAATTTACGAAGCAGGAGCAGAAGTAGGAATATATAATTTAAATGAAGTTGGTAAATTAAAAATTGATAATTTACCAATGGGACATTATGAATTAGAAGAGATAGAAACTTTGCCTGGCTTAGTATTGGATAACACAAAATATGATATAGTGTTTACACAGGAAGATACTATAAAGAAAGTTTATACTGAAACAAGAGAAATAGAAAATAATACAACAGTAGTTGAGTTTAGTAAAACTGATATTACTGGGAAAAAAGAATTAGTTGGTGCTAAACTAACTGTTACAGATGAAAATAATGAAATTATTGACAGTTGGGTATCTTCTGAAAAAACACACAAAATTGAAGGGTTAGTAGTAGGAAAAGAATATACTCTAACAGAGGAGATTACTCCAGATGAATTTGTAAAAGCAACTTCAATAAAATTTAAAATAGAAAATACATCTGATATTCAAAAAGTTGTAATGATAGATAAGCAAGTAACAATGACAAAAACTGATATTGGAGGAAATGAAGTTGAAGGTGCAGAACTAAAAGTAGTAGATAAAGAAGAAAACATTGTAGACAGCTGGATTTCTGGTAAAGAAGATCACAAGATAAAAGGACTTATAGAAGGAGAAACTTACACACTATATGAAGATTATGCACCAGATGGATTTGTAATTTCAAATAGTGTAGAATTTACAGTAACAAGCGATAAGGAAACACAAAAAGTTCAAATGATAGATAAAAGACTTGCTATAAGAAAAACAGATTTTATTACAGGAAATGAAGTCGAGGGAGCAGAATTAGAAATTACAGATAAAGATGGAAATGTTATAGACAGTTGGACTTCTGGAAAAGAAGAACATTTTGTAACTGGACTTATGGAGGGAGAAACTTACACACTAACAGAAAAAACTTGTCCTTATGGATACGAAGTCGCAGAAAGCATTGAATTTACAGTAAGTGAAGATAAAGAAACACAACGTATAGAAATGAAAGATATGCCAATTTTAAACACTATTAAACTAATTAAGATGGATAGTGAAACAAAGGAAACAATAAAAGCTAAATTCAAATTTGGAATTTATGAAGATCCCGAATGTACGAAATTAATAAGAGAAGTTAAATCAGATAAAAAATCTGGAACTGTAACTTTTGAAGATTTAAGATATGGTACATATTTTATTAAAGAATTAAAAGCACCAAAGGGATATGAATTATCAAATGAAATTATAAAAGTAGAAATAAATGATACTGGTGTATATGCAAATGGAGAACTTTTGGAAGAAAGTGAATCAATATATACTTTTAATTTTTATAATAAACAAATTCCAAAAATAAATACTGGACTTGATATTAATTATACATTATTAATTAGTTGTATAGTTATATCTTTGGCTGGAATAATATCAGGAATTGTAATGATTAAAAGAAAAAAACAAAAAAATAATTAGTAATTAAAGGAGGAATTATATATGTTAAATATTAGTGAAGTTAGAATTAAAAAAATTAATAATGGTAAATTTTTAGGATATGCAAGTATTCAAATAGATGATTGTTTTATTATAGATGGAATTGAATTGTACAATGGTGAGAAGGGTAGATATATACTTATGCCATTAAATCCAAAATTAAAAAAGACAAGAAGAAATAGTGCATATCCAATTGCAAATGAAGCAAGAGAGCAAATATTAGAGTCAATATCAAAAAAATTTGATGAAGAAATAGAAGATTAAAGAAACAAGAGGATACGGGAGAAATCTCGTATCTTCTTTTTACAAGTAATTTTATAATAAAAGGAGGAAAGAGTGAAACAGCAAATTTTAGAAGAACTAGAAGAAATAAAGAAACAGACTGATTTTATTATAGATAATAAGGCAATTATAAAAGTAAAAGATATAGAAAAGTATTTGAGAAATTTAGAAAAAATAAGGTACGAAATGTTTAATAAAATAAAAATTAGTAATCAAGAGAAAAAAGAAGAAAACGAAAAAATAAATTATATAAATAATTCATATAAAGCAAAATTACAAAAAGATATATTGAAAATATATATACCAGAAGTATTACCAAAGTTTAAGAATATCAGTAATTACGCATACAAAAATATTATGCTAAGTACAGCTGAAGCTATAAAAGATTATAAGAACTTATTTAATAAAAAACTTACTTTTGTTCTAATCATAGTACACGAAAAACAAGCTAATATGGATATAGATAATAAATATGTAAAACCAATTATAGATGCTTTAGTAATACAAAATGTTATACAAGATGATAATATTACAAATATGTTTTATATGGTCCAGGGTAAAAATGATACAAAAAAACCATATACAGAAGTTTTTGTAATGGATGCTAAATACATGATAGGATGGATAGAAAAATTACAAAAAATATTTTAAAAATATGAAAATTTTCTTAAAAAAATGAAAAAAATTTTTTGATAAAAAAATAGTTCTCAATGCTTGAATTTTAAGTAAATAATTTTCTGTTTTTTCAATAGTTTTAAGACATCGTTGAAAAACTATGTCTTAAAATAGAAAAAAGAAGGAGGATTTATGTGCAAAATAAATTAAGTAATGAAGATATAGAAGTATTAAAATTTTTGTCAAAATACAAGATGTTAAAAGTAGAAGATGCAAGTTTAATTTATAAAACAAAGAGATACTATAGGCAAAGAGTAAATAAGTTAATATCAAAAGGATATGTAAAAAAATATAAAAGTTATATAATAATTGATAAAAGTGGCAGAAAAGAATTAGGAATGATAGGTTCTGGATATATAAAAAATATAAAAAACGAGGCATACATGGAAAGATTAAGACATATAGCAAGTATTGCTACAATTACAATAAATTCATGTATAGAATTTATTCCTAGTTGGGATATGAAAGAAAAAGATAAATATACAGAAACTGCCAGAAGATATATAGGAAAAATGAGAGTCGAAGATAAAGAATATTTAATTTATTATATTTCATCTAAGAAGGAACACATATATATAAAACAGCTTTTATTTGATATAAACAAATCTTTAAGCTATGATAATATTATTATTTTTACAGAAAACTTTGATGTTATATGTAAAAAATATTCAAACCTATCTTTTGGTAAAAACAATACATATATTATTTTAAATACTAATTCAAATAAAGAAATAATAAAGAACTATAAAAATATAGATGTTCATGAGCTTTTAGAAGGTATTTACGATAAAGAAATTTTAATCAGTAATTGGGATAAAGCAAATTATTTGTTAGAAGATAATACTTATATAGTTTTTATGCCTTTTATTAACACAGAACAAATTGAAAGGATAAATTGGTATTATCAAGAGAATACAGAAACACCAAAAAAAGTCGAAATAATAACTTTAAAAGAAAATGCAGATGTAATAGAAAGAACAATTAACAATAAATGCAAGATAAAAACTTTTGACAAAAATTTGTTAGGAGGTATAAGTGAAATGGAAGAATTTAAAGAAGATATTATCTAACAGATGGATAATATCTTTAATTTTATTTATTTTTTCAATACAAGTATTTGTTCCTATTATAACAGCTTATTTCAGAACATTAGAAAAATGTTTTGGAAAAGAATATAAAATATTAGAAATTAAAAATATGTTAGATAGCTTTAAAGCACTTACATATAATAAAACAATAGGTGTTATTTGCTTCATAATTAGCCTTATTTTCATTTTTTTAGCATACAATATATACTTTACAAGGAAACAATTAAAAAATGAAAGAGAAGGCATTGGCTTTAAAAAGAAAGATGGAACACATGGAACAGCAAATTTTACAACAGCTGAAGAAATAGAAATATTAAAAATTGGGAATGAAGAAGAAACACCAGGGATAGTATTAGGAGAAACATTAGATACAGGAGAGATAATTACTCTTCCAGACACATGCAAATCAATAAATAGAAATGTTATGATATGGGGAGCATCAGGCTCTGGAAAATCTACTAGTTATATTATACCAAATGCCCTAAAGATAGCAGAACAAGAAAAAAATAACATAGATGAGCAACAAAAAAATGAGCTAGTAGGAAAACTAAAAAAATTAGCAATACAAGGTAAAAATGTTGTGTGTACTGATCCAAAGGGAGAATTATTTGGAACAACTAGTAAAGCATTTAAGGAACGAGGATACGATGTAAAAGTATTTAATTTAGTAAGTCCAGAACATTCAGATGGTATAGATTTATTTAAGTTTATAGAAAAAGAAATAGATGCACAAGTATTTGCACAAGTTGTAATTAGTACAACGCAAAACGCAGGAAAAAGAGGAGAAGAATTTTGGCAAAATACACAAGAAAATTTACTAAAAGCATTATTATTACATATAAAATTTGAAGTAGAAGATAAAAGCAAGAAGAATATGAGATATTTAAATTCTATACTTGCTTCTCGGTGATATAAAAAAGATAGATAAAGTTTTTGAGCATTCTACTGGAATAACAAAAATAGCCTACAATATTTATGCTCAAGCATCAGATACTATAAAACAAAGTACAATAACTGGATTAGCAACAAAATTACAAATATTTCAATTAAATGAGATAGCATCAATAACAGAAAGAAACGATATAGATTTTTCTGATTTAAATAATAAAAAAATGATTATTTACTGTATTACAAGTGATATGGATACAACAATGAGCTTTTTAAATAGCTTATTTTTTTCATTTTTATTTATAAAAACTATTCGTATAGCAGATAAGAATCCAGATAAAAGATTAAATAGGCATCTATGTATTTTTTTAGATGAATTTGCAAATATTGGACAGATTCCAGATTTCCAACAAAAATTATCTACAATTAGATCAAGATCAATTTCAGCAGTTATTGTGTGTCAACATATAGCAGGATTAAAAACACTTTATCCTGATGATATATGGCAAGGATTAATAGGAAACTGCGATATAAAAATTATAATGGGAACAAATGACTTATTAACAGCTCAATATATATCTGATATGCTTCGGTGTATCTACAGTTGAAACTTCTTCTACAAGAAAAAATGCTGCATTTGATGGAGCATTAGAATATGGAAAAGTGTCAGTATCTGTTGTTAAAAGAAATTTAATGAATAAAGATGAAATAATAAGAATGAATGATGATGAAGAAATAATAATTATAAGAGGATATAAGGCGTTTAAATGTAAGAAATTAAGATATTGGAAATATAGGTTAGGGAAAAATATAGATGAAACTACAGTAGAAGAATATAAACCAAATGTTAAATATAATATGAAACCAATTATAGATGAAGATATTCAAGAGGAGTTACCAACTTTTGAAGAATTTTTAAAAGGAAGGAGGAAGATTAGTTGATTGAAGAATTAGAAAAACAAATTGCTTGGCAAAATATTAATACATCAGAAGATAAAAATAAAATACTTACTGGTAAGGCAGTAGCAATAGAAAGCGAGAAAGTAAAATTAACAAACTCAGATGGAAAAGTAAAAGAAGAAAATATTAATTGTATTGTAGTGAATTTTAAAAATATAAAAGTTATAATACCAGGGAAAGAATTAGGAATTGAAAAAGAAGATAAGAAAAGTATAAGAAATTTAATAGGTTCAGAAATAAAATTTATTATATTAGAATCAGATAAACTAACAAATACAGCTGTTGCATCAAGAAAAAAAGCTATGGATAAAATAAAAAATATCCAACTAAGAAAATATGAAAAAGGTGATATTGTTTATGCAAAAGTTATTTCTGTTTTGAGTAAATATGTAATTGTTGAATGTTTAGGATTTGATATAAAATTAAAAATAACTGATTTAGAATATGGATATGTAGCAAACTTAGCAAATTTATATCAAGTAGGAGATAAAATAAAAGTATTGATAAAAGATATAGATGAAGAAAAGAATATTTTAAAAATATCCCATAAGGAAACTAAAGAAGATCCATATAAAAACATTAGAAAGAACTATATTGAAGGAGGAGAATACCTTGCGAAGGTAACAGGCTTTTCAGATAATCGGTGTTTTTGCTTCACTAAATCAAGGAATAGATACAATGGCAACATTACCTGTATGGCTAGATATGCCACCGCTTCCAAATGATACAATAGTTGTAAGAATTAAAAAAATTATTCCAGAAAAAAGAAAAATTTATAGTTCACTACTAAAAATAGTTAGGAGGGAATCTATAAATGAATAAAAAACAAAATGAAATGTTACAGTTTTTAAGCAAATTTAAAAGCTGTACGGAAGAGCAGTTAATTTTTTTTACAAATGGAACTATGCAAGATATTAATTATTTACTAACATCTAATTTAATAGTAAAAGATGAAAGAACAAAGCTTTTATATTTAAAGGTAAAAAGAAAAGTAGATGTAAGAACATCGGTAGCGTTGGATGTTATAAAAGAAATAAAAAATGATATAAAAGATTTTGGATATAGTAGAAATTTCCCAGTAATTTTTAATGCTGTCACAAATGAAAATAAAACATGTGATATAGCAGTGATAAGGCATATTGAGCAAGAAACAGTATTTAAAAAATTAAAAGAATATTCTAATGCAGATAAAATAATAATTGTACTTGAAAATAGTGAATATAACAAAAGTATAATTAATACAAAAAAAGAAGTACTTATATGTACATATCCAATAAAAATAATAGATAAAATAAACTAAAATTTTTTCTCAGATTGAAAAATTGAATTATAAAATTTTATAATATAAAGAAAAAGAAAGGGTGATGAAATATGGATATAATATTAGCAATTATATTTGGAATAGCATTAGCTATTGTAATTTATGAATCTTATTATGAAAAAAAGGAGAAGAAAATACAAACACTATTAGCACCAAAGGCTGAAGAACTAATTGAAGTGTCTAGTTTAACAATTGCTAAAAAACAACGAGAATTAAAGAGAGAATTAACTGAGCATGAAAAAAATGAAATATTAGATGAGTGCTATAGTAAGTTGTAGAAAGTAAGGAGTTAGTATTTAAACTAGCTCCTTATTTTATTTATATTACTCATTTGTATATTAATGTATTTGTCCAAAGTTTTATTTTGTTTCAATATTTTATCGTAAGAAACGTTTTGTTCAATCATTTTGTAAAGTTTAGCACGATTTTTACAAATTAATAAAATTATTTTTGAATCCACGTTATTAACCTCCTTAATTAACATAATTATAACAAAGTAATATTAAAAATACTGTTATAATTTGTCGATAATGATAAAAAACTAAATTTTACTACTATTTTTTTGAATTTTATGATATTATCTAAATATAACATTTACAAAAGATGAAAATAAAACAATGAAATTAGGGGAATGTTATGAAAAAATATAAGGAAGCTAATAAAAGCGAAACAGAAACAACAATAAATGTTTTATATAGTGAAAATATATTATCAATATATACCAATAAAGTAGATTTAGAAAGACAATTATGCAAAGCAATAGGTGAGCCAACACATGAATATGTGAAAGGTAGAAGTATTGTAGCCAGTAGATGGGATGTATCACTAAATGAAAAAAGTAAGATTACTCAAATGATGCTAAAAGCTAATATTTTTGAATTATAAATAAAAAAGAGGTTAGATTATGAATAATGAAAATTTAAATAATTATATTCCAGAATATAATCCATCCAAATACAAAAAGGCAGCTAAAATATCAAAAATAATATCAATTATATTGTTATTTATTATGATAACTGGTATTACATTGATTTTATTGAAAGCCTTGTTGGATAGTAATTCTTTTATTGTAAATGTAAATGGTATTTCTCGAAAGAACTGGAGTTGGATAATTATTCTTATGGGTTCAATAGTTGGCGTTTTTGGAATAACTTCTCTATGTACTTATGTCCTATATATCAGATTAAAACAAGCTAATGCTGTATTCTCAGAACCAGATGAAAAAAAACGATTAGCTTTGCATTTGAAATTTGATGTAGAAGCTAAAAAAGCAGCTAAAGCACATGCAACTTATGATGCAGTTAATATAGTAAATAATATAAAAAAACAATAACTTTAATACTTTAATATATGAAGATAAAATAATGTAGTATAACTAGGAGATATATAATGATAGAAATCAAACAAATTCATTATAAAGAAAAATATATGGATTTAATATTGAAGGCAGATCCAGATAAAGATATGGTAGAAAAATATATTAAAAAATCAGATATGTATGGATTATTTAAAGATGATAAAATAATATCAGAAATTATTATAACAAAAGTGGATAATGACATTTGCGAATTAAAAAATTTTGCAACAATAGATGAAGAAAGAGGAAATGGTTTTGGAAAAAAATTAATTAAATATGTCATACAATTATATAAGGATAAATATAAGAAAATGATAGTAGGTACAACAGAAAATAACATACCATTTTATGTGAAAAGTCGGATTTGATAAATATTATAAAACAATAAAAAATTTTTTCACTGATAATTACTCGGAAGAAATATGGGATGGTAATTTACATTGCATTGATATGTATTATTATTATATTGATCTAAAAGCATTAGAAGAAAAAATATAATACTTTTTCTACTATTAATTTATAATAAAAATAAAAAATCTACTAATGGTAGGTTTTTTTATTAAGTTTTTTAGCTTATATTATATTTAAAATATAATTAAAGGAGGAAAACTATGAATCAAGAAAAAATAGGAAAGTTTATTGCTGAATGTAGAAAAGATAAGAAACTTACACAAGCACAATTAGCAGAGAAATTAAATATGTCTGACAAATCTATATCAAAGTGGGAAACAGGGAAAGGGATGCCAGATTCTTCAATTATGTTAGAATTATGCAACTATTTAGGTATTAATGTAAATGAATTATTAAGTGGAGAACACTTAGAAGATGAAGAATATAAAGAAAAGGCAAATGAAAATATTATAAAAATTACAAAAGAATATGAAAAAAATAAAAAAATAAAAAATATACTATTAATAACATCAATAATTATTGTTATATTTCTATTAATTATTGGTATTGCAAAAATAATTTATGAAAATATAGAAATTAATCTTGAATATGATAATAGATTAATTGGATGTGAAATTGTAGGAAATGAAATTATTTGTTCCTTTAAAGGATCAAGTTTAATATATTTTGATTCAACAAAAATTGACACAGATACAGAAACTTTAATTTTTATAACTGGTAAAATGTTATTACAAAATAAAATACATAGTCATTTTGAAACATGGGATTCTATGGCTCAATTAACAGATGGAAACGAAGTTCGATTTATTTCAAAAAAAACAATAGATATAAATGAAGAATATAGAGATAAAGTCAAAGTTTATTATACAAATGTATCTTTTAATCAAATAAAAAAAGCCAATGAAGATAGTCTACAAGAAATAATAGAGCAATCAAATCTAATAGCAGAAAAATAAAAATGGTACTTTTAAGTTGTACCATTTTATTTTGTTTTAGGTTCAAATAAATCTTCAGCTTTAATTTTAAGAATATTACAAATACCCCAAAGTTCGTAATCTCTGACAGTTCTTTTATTATGTTCTATGCTAAAAATATCAGATTGATATAGAGTAATACCTAATAAACTTAATTTATTACTCAATTCTTCTTGTGAAATATTTAACCTTTCTCTTGTGCGTTTTAACTTATTTCCAATAATATTGTATGAATCATTATATTTATTAAATTTCATAATTAACTCCCTAAAAATTAAAATTTATATATTTGTATTGATTTTATAATGAAATTTGATGTAAAATAATAGAGTACAGTCTATTAAAACGATAAGGAGTAAAAAATGAATGATAATAGAATATTAATAGAATTGGGAAGTAGAATAAAAGGTTTATTGGATTTTAAAAACATAAAAAGAAGTTATATGGCTGAAAAACTCGATATAACTTATAATACACTTACTAAAAAATTAAATGGAGAAAGAGAGTTTAAAATTTCGGAAATATTTAAGATGTCAGAAGTGTTTAATATGGATGTAAAGACATTTCTAGATATATTACTTAGAGAAAAATTTCTTTAAATATAAAAATGTATATAAATATATTAGTATGGTATATATAATTTCAGTTATTAAAAGCCAACCTTTAATAGATTGGCGTATATTTGTATTATGCCGAAAATAAAACAAAATATTAATTTGATTAACGGAATATGTTAAAATAATGAAGGGAGAATAAAATAAATGAAAGAAAATAAAATATTCAATCAAGAATATGTTATGAAGTTAAATGCGAAATGTGATGATATACAGAGTAAGTATGAATTTAACATACCAAAATATATATTAACAGAAATTGTAGAAAATGGTTCTGATAAGTTAAATATATATTTATTAATAAATTTAGCAGTAATGAATGATAGAATTTCAGTTAATGAGGGTAAGTTATTGAAAAAAGATTATAAATTATTATAAGAAAAACATATATTAAATGATTAGTATATTGTCAAGATATAAAACAAAGAAAACAACGTTTTAGATAAAACAAAAATGCAATAAAGTGAAAAAATAGTTGTAACATTTATAATTATGTGTTAAAATAACATATAATTGAATAAGAAAGGAGAAAAAAATGAAAAAAAGTCAAATTTTATTTATTATTATTATTGTATGCGTTATCGTTATTGCAGGAGTTTTTTTCACTTTAAGGAGTAAAGATAAAGGCATAAAAACAGCAGATAAAGACACGATTGATGTGTCTATAGCATCACAGATAAATGCATTAGATCCAGCTTTAAGTCTTACAGTTGATATTAGATCTATACTTTCAAATATGTACGAAGGATTATTTAATATTGATGACAAAGGAAATATAACACCTGGTGTAGCGACTGAATATTATTCAAATGATGAAAAAACAATTTATACATTTAAATTAAGAGAAGATGCAAAGTGGTCTGATGGAATGCCAGTAACTGCACAAAATTTTAAAGATGGGTGGACAAGAGTTCTAAACCCAGAAACAGCTTCAGCTTGGTCATCATATTTATATTATATAAAAAATGCAGAAGCCTATAACAAAGGAGAAGCATCGGCAGAAGATTTAGGAATTGAAGTAAAAGACGATTTTACTTTGATTGTTACAATGGAAGAACCATGTTTGTTTTTTGCTGAGATGACTACTATTCAACCTTATTATCCTGTAAGATTGGACAAAATTAATGAGGACAATCAAAATTGGGATAAAAATTCAAGTACTCAGATTTCGAATGGAGCATTTAGATTAAAAGAATGGAATAATGATGTGGATATTCAACTTGTCAAAAACGAAAACTATTGGAATAATCAAGAAATTAAAATTAAAAATATTAATTTCTTATTGTATTCAGATGTAACATTAATACAAAATGCATATGAAACAGGAACATTGGATTTTGTAGAATATACGTTAACAAATGATGAAATGAAGCAATTAGATGAAATAAAATTTGCAGATTATCCAAACATAAGAATTTTAGAATTCAATTTGGATAAAGATATATTTAAAGATATAAGAGTTAGAGAAGCAATAAACTTGGCGTTAAACAGAAAAGAAATTGCTAGTTTTATGGGAGAAGGCAATAATCCATTACTTGCATATATTCCACCTAATGCATTTAAGAATACATATGAGAATAAAGATTTTAGAGCTGATAGTTTAGCTAAGGATTATTATTCAGAGGAAGCAAATATAGAAAAGGCAAAACAATTATTAAAAGAAGCAGGATATGAAAATGGTGAGGGACTTCCTACAATTAACTACTTAACTAATACTATTGGATATAATGTTAAAACAGCTGAAATAGTGAAAAATCAATTATCAAAAATTGGAGTTAATGTACAAATTAACTCATTAGACAGAAATATAATGCAAACTACTAGATCAAACGGAGAATATGATTTGACAACAGAAACATTCTTATCTGAATTTCCAGATATATCAAGTTATTTATATTCATTTGTGTCTAATGATTTTAGTAATTATGCACATTTTAATAGCTCAGAATATGATGAGATATATGCTAAAATAATTTCAACGTCCGACCAGAAAGAAAAATTCGAATTGGCACACAAAGCTGAAGAAATAGTATTGACCAATCAAGTTGTTGTTCCATTATATTATTTAAAACTTTCATATATATCTAATGACAACTTAAAAGGATACATACATGACGTTACGGGTTGTTTAAATTTTAAAGGGGCGTATTATGAGTAAGGGCGATGCCTTTACTCATAATATTTGATTGTAGTGATGATAAAAAAAATAATTTATGGTCTGTTATCAATAGTAGTATCAATATTTTTTATTAATACAATTACTTTTTTTCTTATTGAAATTATTCCTGGAGAGTCGTATGATCTCTCATATATTAGAAGCGAGGCTGTAGTAAAAAATATTGAAGAGAAATATGAATTAAATAAACCAATTGGATATAGATATGTAAAAATGCTGAAAAATACTTATACATTTGATTTTGGAAATTCTTTTTTAAGTGAGGGACGTAGTGTAAATAGCATAATAAAAGAACATTTTCCTATTTCTGCAAAATTAGGAGCATTGACTATAATATACTCATTTATTTTAGGTGTAATTATTGGAATAGTCACAAGTAGATACAAAATATTAAAAAAAATATCTTTTATATATTTTGTAATAATGATAAGTATTCCTAATTTTATATTAGCAGCTATATTGCAGTATTTTTTGTGCGTGAAATTGAATATATTCCCTATTATATGGAATGATAATATATTAAATTATATTTTACCATGTATAACATTAAGCTCATATCCAATCGTTTTTATTGCAAAACTTACTTGTGAAAGCATTGAAGAAGTAAACAAAATGGATTTTGTTTTAGCTGCAAAAGCGAGAGGAATTGACAAAAAAACTATATTGTTTAGATATGTATTAAAAAATTCGATTACGTCTACATTATCGTATTTAGGAACTATTATAGCAAATTTATTAGTTGGGAGCTTTGTAGTAGAGAGTATATTTAATATACCAGGATTAGGAAAATATTTTGTAACTTATGTAATGAATAAAGACTATCCAGTTGTTATGGGACTTACTTTATTTTATTCAATATTGTTGATTGTATCAACATATTTAATAGATTTAATAGTATTTATAAAAGATAATAAAGGAAAAAAATATGAAATTTTGGAGTAAAAAAAATATATTTATTATTATTTGTTTAATTGCAATATTAATCTTTCTTGCAACTATGGGAAATTCACCAGCAGTAGAATTTCAGAATTCAGATCTTAAATATTCAAAACCATCAACACATCATATATTTGGAAATGATTCATTAGGAAGAGATTTATTTATTCGAATTGTATATGCTACAAAAAATGCTATAAGCATTGCATTATATTCAATATTAACATGTGTGTTTATTGCAACTATATATGGAGCTTATGCTGGATATGCTAGTGGAATAGCAGAAAAGATAATGGTAATGATTATGAATATAATCGGAAGTATCCCCGATTTTCTTATTGCTATTTTTTTAATGATGTTCTTTAATAATATTGGCTTAAAGAATAACAATGGTAGTTTGTTTGGAATTTTTGGAACACTAGTAATTGTATCATGGATACCTGTTGCAAGAGTGATAAAAAATGAAACAAAAAAAATAATGAATAATGATTATATATTATATTCTAAATTAAAAGGAGCAAAATTCTTTCATATATTTTTTCATCATATTATCCCTAATATAAAAAATACAATAATTATACTTGTAATTCAAAGAGTTCCATCAGCAATTTTTCTAGAAGCTTTTCTAAGTTTTATAGGAATAGGACTTCAGCCACCAATTCCAAGTTTAGGCAAAATGATTAGTGAGGGAATAAAAACTGCTAGATTATATCCACATTTATTAATTATTCCATCAATTTGTTTAATACTTATTATATTGATATTTAACATTATCGGAGAGGTTTTGATTAAAAAATTAAATGATGAGGAATTAAAAAATGAATAATATAATTAATATTAACAATTTTTCGGTACAGTATTATTGCAGAAAAAAATATTTAGAAATTATTAAAAATTTAAATTTAAGAATTGAAAAAAAACAAATTATTTCAATAATAGGTGAATCTGGATCAGGAAAAACTACTTTAATAAAAGCTATCATGAAATTACTGCCACAAAATGCAAAAACATCAGGTAAACTAGCTATTTTTGGGAAAATTTATAACAGCGAAAATGAGATGCAAGAAATATATGGAAATAAAATTGGAATGACGTTTCAAGATCCATTTTTATCGTTAAATCCAACATTAAAAATAAAATCTCAAATAGCAATAATTATAAAAAAGAAATATGGAAAAATAAATGAAAAAGAAATTCATAATAAATCATATGAATTGTTAAAAAAATTAAATTTTAATAATATTGAAGAAGTCTTAGATAGTTACCCTTCAGAAATAAGTGGAGGAATGAATCAAAAAATAAATATTGCTTTAAGTCTTGAATTTGAACCAGAAATAATGATTTTTGACGAACCAACATCTGCTCTTGACTATGATAGTCAAGATGAAGTAATAGATTTAGTTTTAGATTATTATAAAAGAAAAAAACCATTAATTATCTTTGTCACACATAACATAGTTTTAGCAAAAAAAATTTCTGACAGAATAATTATTATGAAAGATGGTTGCATATTAGATGACAGTCCAAAAACAGATAATGGATTTATATTTAATTCTGAATATGCTAGATTATTATATAATAATGCATTATATGAAAAAAATAAAAGCTATGAAATAAGGTCATCAAAAAAATTAATTGAATTAAAGAATATTAAAAAAAATTTTAAGAAAAAAGAAGTGCTAAAAAATACTAATTTTACATTATGCAAAGGAGAAACAGTTGGTATAATTGGCAAAACTGGAATTGGAAAGACAACATTATGCAAAATTATATGTGGGCTATATAAAGCTAGTGAAGGTGAAATTTTCATTGATAAAAATACAAATATAGAGATGGTATTTCAAAGTGCAAAATCATCTCTAGATTCTAAGCTAAAAATAAGAGAAATTTTAAATGAAAGCAATAAAATAAATAAAAAAGAATTATATGAGGATAAAGTTTTATTAAATTATATTAAAGATTTCAATTTACCAGTTGATACACTAGAACGTTATCCTACAGAGTTGAGCGGTGGTCAAAATCAAAAAATAGCAATAATAAGAGCTTTATTAAATCATCCTAATGTAATTATTTTTGATGAACCAACATCATCTTTGGATGTAAATTCACAAAAAGACATTTTAGATATTATTAATAAGATAAAAGAGAAAAACTCATTGTCATATATTTTTATTTCTCATAATCCACAGGTGATTAATTATATGTGTAATAGAATAATAAAATTATAAGAAGAATAAAATATTAGTTAAATAATCTAAAAAAATAGATAAAAAATATAGAAAATAAATATTTTATATTGAAATTTAAATAAGAACATGATAAAATATTATGTAATTTTAAGGAGGATATAAAATGAAATTATCGGAATCTGGTCTAGGAACAATAAGAATAAAAAATTTAGACAAAGCATGTCCAGCTCAGGACTTATTATTACAATCTGGACAACTAGTGCAACATGTGTCAGGAGTATATTCGTATAATAATGTTCCATTGAAATTAAATCAAAGAATTGAGGAAGTTATAAAAAACGTTTTAGAAGAATATGGATGCCATGAGGTTATGTTACCAGTATTGCAACCAAAAACATTATGGACTGAATCAGGAAGATGGAATAGATTTATTGACGATGGCATAATGTTACAAATTAATACTGAAAAAGGAATTTTAACA
>CANQMG010000010.1 GCA_947624925.1 uncultured Clostridia bacterium
GCAACAATTTTTAGTCTTGGATTAGCATTTTGAGCTATAAGATAGCAAGCATATCGCGTTAATTTATAATCCTTTTGCTCTCTTTTTGCGCCAGACCCTATTTCTACCATTTTGTTGTCAACAACGAAATGGTCAATATCATCTATTTCAGAATTTTGACAAGCTATCTTTGCTTTTTCAATTACTGCATCAAAATATCTCCAGTCTTTATAACTTAAAACTTTCATTAGCTCTCTTGCATACCAAAATTCAATACCATTTTCATCAATATGCTTAATATCTTCAAATGTTTTACTATTTTTATTTATTTCTTTCATTTACATCATCTCCATTTTTAATATTTTATTATTATTCAGATATTATTATAAAACAATTGTTTGTAAAAGTCAATTAATTTTCCCTTTTTTATTAAATTTTTGCATTATTAAATAAATATAATATTACTTGATTTTGTTCTTAGTTTGTTCTTGTCACTACTTGCATAAAAAATATATTAATTTTAATTTCAATTAAGAACCTCATTGGAAATTCCTAGTTAGCTACGAACTTTGACTATGTCATAAGTCCTAACCCAGTGAGAATTAATTAAGTACACTTTATAAAAGTTTGTATTTATAGATAGCTTTAGCAGATATAAGATTATAGGTCTAAAAGTAGTAGAATTAAATTTTAGGAGGTTTTAGTTATGGAGGAAATAACATATTGTAGAAACCAATCTCTAGCTTGTTTATCAAAAACTTGTAATAATGTTCTATAATGTGTCCAAGACAACAACATTCCAGATTGTCGACTCAGTGCGTCGATAATTTGTGGAAAATTTTTGTAAAGACCTGTCCCTACGTACGTTTTAACGATTTTATGTATTTTGTAAAAATAAAATAGAATAAAATCTTATAATTTATAAAATTTTGGGTAATTTCTTCGAAGATGGGCAGGCACAAGACCTGCCCCTACGTACGTTTTAACGATTTTATGTATTTTATAATTTATACAATATAATATATTAATGAATAAAAATATTATTTTAATTTTCTTCTAATAAATGTATAATTTTAGGATAAATGTTTTCTGCATTTTCTTTCCAGTTATCACAAATTGTTTTTGCATGTTCTCTTGAACCAGCAAAAACGTCAACTTCAAATATAATTCTATTATTTTCTACTATTTTGCATTTTACATTAAAATCATTTTTATCAATTGGAACAAATTCAGAAACAATAGATACAGCCTCCTTAATTTCTTCCAATTCATCTTTAAAAGTACTATCAACTTTTAACTTAATAATTCCTGGTATCATATCTTTAGTTAATTCTAAAGTTTGTTTACCTAAATCTGTTATTCTATAAACAGATTCAAATACTTCATTATCGTCTTCTTTAAAAATTTCAATATATTTATTTTCAAGTAAATCAAGTAAAAATTGTTGAAAATAAAAATAATTCATATCTGTTATAGAAAGTACAAGTTGTAATAAGGCATCGTTGGTAATAGGTTTATCAATTTTATTTAAAATGTATAATATTAGAACTTTGTTTTCTGCTAATGTTTCATTATCTGAAGTTAATTTCATTGTGTTTTTCTCCTTTAAATATATTTTTCAATTTCTTGCCATATAGGTTCTGCATAAATTTTTCTTTCAGAAGAAAATGGAAATACAATATTATTTTGGTTAGAAATATCTAATTGCTGTTTAATTTTTTCTATGTAAGAATCCACTTTTGTAATAGCTATCTTGTCTGCTTTATTTGCTATTATAATAAAAGGGGTATTTGTACTTTTTATATAATCAAACATAATTTTATCATTTAAACCTAAATCATGTCTAATATCAATTAAAAGAATAATTAAGTTAATTTGATTTCTTGAAAATAAGTATTCTTCAATAAATTTATTAACTTTTTCTTGTTCTACTTTTGACATTTTACTAAAGCCATAACCAGGTAAATCTACAAAATAAAACTTAGAATCCATATCGTAAAAATTAATTTGCCTTGTTTTACCTGGTTGACTACTAGTTCTAGCTAAAGATTTTCTATTAATCATTGTATTTATAAAAGATGATTTACCAACATTAGATTTGCCAGCAAGAACTATTTCTGGCAAATTATTATTTGGATATTGCTTAGGGCTTACAGCCGAAATTTTAAATTGAGGTTTTTTTATTAACATTAAAAAGCTCCTTTTTTATGGTATAAGTTTTTTCATTCCGCCCATATAACTTCTTAAAACTTCTGGAATATTTACACTTCCATCTTCATTATAATTGTTTTCTAAAAATGCAATAAGCATACGTGGAGGCGCAATTACAGTATTGTTTAATGTATGAGCAAAATAATTACCATTTTCTCCTTTAATACGAATTCCTAATCTTCTTGCTTGAGCATCTGTCATATTAGTACAGCTTCCAACTTCAAAATATTTTTTTTGTCTTGGACTCCATGCTTCAACATCAACACTTTTAGCTTTTAAATCTGCTAAATCTCCACTACAACATTCTAATGTACGAACAGGAATATCTAAACTTCTAAATAATTCAACAGTATAATTCCACATTTTATCATACCAATTCCAACTATCCTCTGGCTCACATATAACTACCATTTCTTGTTTTTCAAATTGATGTATACGGTAAACTCCTCTTTCTTCAATTCCGTGTGCACCTTTTTCCTTCCTAAAACAAGGAGAATAAGATGTCATAGTATAAGGCAAATCAGCCTTTTTTAGAATTTGATCTTTAAATTTACCAATCATAGAATGTTCACTAGTACCAATTAAATATAAATCTTCTCCTTCTATTTTGTACATCATAGCATCCATTTCATCAAAACTCATAACTCCAGTAACAATATCGCTACGAATCATATAAGGTGGGATGCAATACGTAAATCCTTTATTAATCATAAAATCTCTTGCATAAGATAGAAGTGATGAATGTAATCTTGCAATATCACCAACCAAATAATAAAAACCATTACCAGCAACTCTACGAGCAGAGTCTAAATCAAGACCACTAAATGATTCCATAATATCTGTGTGGTATGGAATTTCATAATCAGGAACAAAAGGTTCACCATATTTTTGAAGTTCCACATTTTTGCTATCATCTTCACCAATTGGAACAGATTCATGCATAATATTTGGTATTTTCATCATTCTTTCTTTAATTTCTAAAGCATACTTTTCCTCTAAAGCCTCATTGCTTTCAAGCTCTTGATTAATTTTTTGAACTTCAAGCTTTATATTTTCAGCCTCAGCTTTATTTCCTTCTCTCATAAGAGAACCTATCTTATCACTTAATTCTTTACGTTTCATTCTAAGATTATCACCATTAAGCTTAGCCTGTCTATTTTTAACATCTAAATCCAAAACCTCATCTACTAAAATAAGCTTATGATCTTGAAACTTTTTCTTTATATTCTCCTTAACTAAATCAGGATTATCCCTTAAAAACTTAATATCAATCATATATCCTCCTATTATAAAATAATAATAATTAGAGTTTATCACGATTTGCTAAAAAATGCAATGTTTAAAGCAAATTAGAAGGTATAAATTTCCAAAATATGAATATACTATCATAAATATATTTTGTGAGGCGATGTAATGATATATGAGGAATTTGTACAAGAAAATAATATTATAGATAAAAGTATTGAAGAATTAAATAATGTTTTAATAAAAAGTATTATAGAGACTAAAAAGGATTTAAAAAATGCCAGAAGAAATTATGAATATGCTGAAGGTGAATTAATTGATTATTATTTATATCAAATAAAAGCATCACAGGCTAAATTAAATTATCTTTTAAAAAAATCAAAGGAAAATAAATTAAATATTGACATGATAAAGGACATAGAAATTAGAAAAATAGAAAATATAAAAGCAGTATAATTTATATGAATAAAAATTCAATTTAATCATATTTATTAAAAAAGGACAGGTGATTAAATTGGATTATAATACTATTGTAACATATTTAGCTTGCATTTTTTTTATTTTTATATTTGGAAGAATATTTATAATACCAATTAAAACAATTTTAAAATTAATTTTTAATTCTATTTTGGGTGGATTGTTAATATATATAATTAATATTGTTGGTGCAACTTTTAATTTTCATATAGGACTTAATGTGTTTACATCCGTATTTGTCGGAATACTGGGAATACCAGGTGCGATTTTAATTACAATTATAAAGATGATTTTAGGATGAAATACAAATAGATAAAATTATATAAAAAATTATATGATAAAATTAAAATTACAGAGAATACAATTAACATATTAACAAATAATAATTATAAGGAACCACATAATGTGATTCCTTATTTTAAATATATAAAATGGATTTTATTCAACTGTTACAGATTTAGCAAGATTTCTTGGCTTATCTACATCTAATCCTTTTTGCTTTGAAATGTAGTAAGCAAGTAGCTGAAGTGGTATAACAGATAGAATAGGTGATAATAATTTATTTGTTTTAGGTATTTTTATAACATAGTCAAATATTTTTTTATCTATATCCTGATTTGTTACAACTATAGTTTTAGCACCTCTAGTTATTACTTCTTGAATATTACTTACAGATTTTGCTACTAAATCCTCATCTGTTAAAATACTAATAACTTTTATTCCATCCTCAATTAATGCTATAGGACCATGTTTTAATTCTCCACTGGCATATGCCTCAGAATGTATATATGAAATTTCCTTTAGTTTTAAAGATGCTTCTAATGCTACAGAATAATCTATACCTCTTCCTAAAAAGAATATATCTTTTTCTTTGTATAATTGTTTAGAAATTTCCTTTACATTTTCTGATTGTTTTAAAGTTTCTTCTATTTTTTCTGGTAATAATAAAATGTCTTGTTTCAACGAATTTAATAAATTTAGAGAAGAACTTTCTAAAATTTCTGCAAAATGTATTGCCAAAATATTAAGTAATACTAACTGAGATGTATAAGCTTTTGTAGATGCAACAGCTATCTCAGGACCAGCATGTGTATAAATAAATACATCTGCCTCTCTTGTAATTGAACTTCCAATAACATTAGATATTGCAAGTGTTTTTGAACCTTTAGATTTAGCAAGCTTTAGTGCAGCGATTGTATCTGCTGTTTCACCAGATTGACTAATGAATATACATAGTGTTTTGTCATCTATTAAAGGATTTTTATATCTAAATTCTGATGCTATATCAACTAAAGTTGGTATTTTGCAAAGCTTTTCAAATGTATTACTGGTTGCAAGACCTGCATGCATAGCAGTACCACATGCTACAATATAAATTTTATTTAAACTAGATAAGTATTCTTTGTTAAAATCAAGATTTTCTATGTAGACTTTAGGATTATCTAATTTAAATCCAATAGTTTCTCTTACTGATAAAGTTTGTTCATTTATTTCCTTAAGCATAAAATCATCATAGCCATTTTTTTCAATAGATGAAGCATCTAAATCTATAAGTTTAGGCTGTTTTTTAACTTCTTCTAAATTATTGTTATAAAAAATAATTTTATCCTTGTAAATTTCAGCAATTTCATTATCTTCCATTAAATAAAAATTTTTAGTATAAGAAAGTATTGCAGGCATATCTGATGCAATATAATTTTCTTCTATACCGCTTACCTATTACTACTGGGCTATCCTTTTTTGCTACTATTATTTTATCAGGATTAAGAGTACTAATTACTTCAATTCCATAACTGCCTTGTAAATTTTTACAAGCCATATATACAGCCTCTAATAATGTGCAATCCTTATTATCTAAATAATAACTAATTAAATTTGGTATTACCTCTGTATCTGTTTCAGATAAAAATTTGTAACCTTTTTCCTCTAGGAAGCTTTTTAGTTTATGATAATTTTCTATTATACCATTATGAACAACGCAAATTTTTTCAGTATTATCTAAATGAGGATGAGAGTTTTCCCTGCAAGGTTTACCATGTGTTGCCCATCTAGTATGAGCAATCCCAATAGTTCCTTGTAAATTTTTAATATTTTCAAAATTATTTAAGTTTGCAACTCTTCCTTTGTCTTTGAAAATAGAAATATTATTATTTTCTATTGTAGAGATTCCAGCAGAATCATATCCTCTATATTCCAATCTTAAAAGACCATCAATCAAAATAGGAAAAGCTTTTTTATTTCCTATGTATCCAACAATTCCACACATAAAATTCCTCCAATTATTTAAATTTAATTGAAAGCACAAAAATAAAAGCTACCTTATTAGATTTGTTATAGTATTACTACTATTTTTTGCTAATATTTATTGGCAGTAGCAGGTGCCATAGAGCCATCCGCCGAATATTTCGATAAGCTCTAACCTCGTCAACAATATAAATTGTCCTGGCGCTTATAAATTAATAAAATATCCTCCTTTCGTAAAAATAATTTTGATACTTTCAATAATATTAATATATTACAACAATATAAAAAAAGTAGCAAGTACAAAATAAAAAAGATTTTGACAAAAACGTTTTTAAACAATATAATTAATATGGTGATTAATGTATGAATTTTGTTAAAAAGAATAAAATTATATTTTTTGCCTTTTTATTTTTGTTTTTTATTATTAATAAAGAAATATATGCAAAAAGTTATAAAATTGATGATATGCAAATTGATGCAGTAGTAGATGAAAACGGAGATTTGCAAATAAATCAAAAAATAGAATATAATTTTAATGGAATTTATAATGGAATATATATAGATATCCCATATTATTTAGATTCAACAAAATATGATAAAAAAAGAAAACAAACTTCTGAATTAAAAGATAGCTTATATAATGGTGATGATGTACTTATAAAAAATGTTTCAGTAAATAACAAACAATATATACCAAAAAATAATGCAGAAAATGGTGATGTGGGGGTATATACACAAGAAAAACAAAATGAAAATTTAAGAGTTAAAGTATATTCTCCAAGTAGCTATGAAACTAAAATATTTAATGTATCATATATAATAAAAAATGTAGCAGTAAGTCATACAGATGTTGCAGAAATATATTATAATTTTATAGGTGGAGGATGGGATACTTCCATTCAAAATCTTAATATAAATATATTATTACCTAAAAATGAAGGTAAAGTTTATGCTTTTGCTCATGGTCCATATAATGGTAAAGTAGATATTATAAGTAATAATAGAATAAATCTTAATGTACAAGATATAAAAAAAGGAAAGTTTGTTGCAGGAAGAGTAGTTTTTAGCAAAAATAATGTTCCAAATTGTAAAAAAACAACAGATATAAATGCATTAGATATTATAATGTCAGATGAAAAAGATATTTATGATAATATTGCAAATAAAAATAAATTTACGATAAAAGTTGGTATATTTGCATGTGTACTCTTAGTTTATTGGTTAATTTTAGTTTTATTTTTTGAAAAAGAAAAAAAAGGAGATTATGAGATAAATGAAGAAGAGTTATTTAGTAAATATAATCCACTAATAGCAGGATGTATACAAGGAAGTAGAGGGGTATTATCAAGAGATATAATTGCTGTAATATTAAATTTAGTAGATAAAAAGATTTTATCTTTAGAATTACAACCTAATGCAAATGGCAAGGATAATTATAAATACATATTAAAAAGAAAACCGAAGGACAATTTATTAGGATTAGATAATGTAGAAAAATATGTATATAGTTGGATATTTGAGGAATCATTTGGAGAATATGAAATTAACCTTGCAGATAGATTAGATCAAATAGGTAAAGAAGAAGTCGCAAGAACTAAATTTGCAACTTTAAATAAAGTTGCAAAACAAGAGTTAAATGAAATAGGTGCTAATAAAAATAAAGTTCCTAAACTTTTAAGAATATTTAATGTAGGATTATTAATTTTTAGCATATTTGTTATATTAATACATTTTATGTTTAACGGTTTAAGTATATATGACTTTAAAATTTCAATGAATGTCTTATATAGTATTTTTTTAATAATATTATCCTTTTTTCCATTGGTTATTACAATTTTTGTACATATAATTAAACAAATAATTTCTACGAGAAGATGGATAAGCAAGAAAATACAAAAAATAAATGGACAAAAAATAGTAACAACTAGTATTTCAATAATATTACTATTTTTAATAATCATAACAATAAGTTTTGTTTTTTTAGATAATACATTTATAATTGCAGATGAATTCTTATTATGTGTTTGTATTTTAATTGTTCTAACTGATAATTTAATGCAAAAAAATGATGAGATTATTGTAAAAGATTATAATGGTCTAAATGGACTAAAATACAAAATAGAAGAATATTCACTAATGGAAGACAGAGATATAGAGCAAATAAAATTATGGGATAAATATATTGTGTATGCTATTTCATTTGGAGTTGCAAGTAAAATTTTAAATAGAATTGATTTTATGCATTTAGATGATGATTTAGAAAGATTATTAGGATGTGAATATTTATTAAATAATATATATAATGATTATTACGTATTTGATAAGGATATTGGATTGGATTCTAAAATAATTAATGCTTATAAAGCACACGAACAACGTGTTAGAGATAGAAATAATAGGCTGTTTTATAATTCAATATCTGGAGGCCCTTCCATCGATTATTTTGACGATAAGGATTCTTCTAGTAATCATAGAAATTCATCATTTAGTGGAGGAAATGGTGGAGATTTTACCGGAGGAGGAGGTTTCTCTGGAGGAGGCGGAAGTGGCCGGAGGAGGTGGAGCCTTCTAAAATGTATAATGTAATTAATAATATGGTGGTAAAATGTTTGATATAGAAACAGAATTAAAAAAATTACCCCAAAAACCAGGTGTATATATAATGAGAGATAAGGATGATAATATTATATATGTTGGTAAAGCGGTAATTTTAAAAAACAGAGTAAGACAATATTTTAGAAAAAATAATAAAACATCGAGAATAGAAAAGATGGTTTCATTGATAGACCATTTTGAATATATAGTTACAGATAACGAGGCTGAGGCTTTGATATTAGAGTGTAATCTAATAAAAAAGAATAGGCCTAAGTTTAATGTGCTTTTAAAAGATGACAAAACATATCCATACATAAAAATAGATATAAAATCTGAATATCCTAATGTTTATATGACTAGAAAAATACTAAATGATGGTGCAAAATATTTTGGACCATATGCTAATTCTGGTAGTGCAAAAGAGATGGTAGATTTTATAAAAAAGAAGTTTAAAATTAGGCAGTGTAAAAATTTTAAATCTACTAAAAGAGTTTGTTTAAATTATCACATTGGTAGGTGTTTAGGACCTTGTGTTAATAAAGTTTCAAAAGAGCAATATATGATACAAATAAACCAAATAATAAGTTTATTAGAAGGAAAAACAGATAATCTTATAAAAGAATTAAAAAAAGAAATAGAAGAAGCATCAACAAAACAAGAATTTGAAAAAGCAGCATATTTAAGAGATAAAATGCTTGCTATTGATGCTATATCTCAAAAACAAAAAGTGTCTAATATAGGAGAAAATGATATAGATGTTATTGGAATTGCAAGAAATGAATTTTATGTATGTGTTGAGGTTTTCTTTGTAAGACAAAGCAAAATGATAGGAAGAGAGCATTTTTTCTTTGATGATTTAAAAGATATGAGCAATAAAGATATTTTATCTGATTTCATAAAACAATTTTATATAGAAAATGAAAACATACCTTCTAAAATAATGTTGGGAGAAGAAATTGAAGATAAAGAGATATTGGAGAAAATATTTAGTGATAAATCTGGTAGAAAGGTAGAACTAAGACATCCTAAAAAAGGTGAAAAATTAAAATTTGTTGAGATGGCAGAAAGAAATGCTAAGATAACACTAGATAACAAAGTAAAAGATAAATTTAATGTATTAAATGAATTAAAGAATATATTAAACTTAGATAAAATTCCAAGAAAAATAGAATGCTATGATATATCTAATATATCAGGAACTTTTATGGTTGCTGGAATGTGCACACTTCAAGATGGAGTTATTAATAAAAAGTTATCAAGAAGATTTAAAATAAAAACAGTAATAGGTCAAGATGATCCTAAATGTATGAATGAGGTTATTTCTAGAAGACTTAAACATTCTATTGATTCAGATAAAAGTGGATTTGGAAGGCTTCCAGATGTTATATTTGTAGATGGTGGAATTACACAAATAAAGGCAGCACAGGAAGCGGTAAAATCATATAATTTAGATATTCCAATTTATGGAATGGTAAAAAATGATAAACACACAACCAGAGCGCTAATTAATGATGAAAGAAAAGAAATTAATTTATCTGAAGAATTGAAAAATTTGATAACTAATTTTCAAGATACAGTTCATGATACTGCAATTGAATACCATAGGAAGTTAAGAGATAAGCAAATTACAAAATCTGAGTTAGATGATATAAAAGGAATAGGAGAAAAAAAGAAAAAAGAATTGCTTATTAAATTTGGAAGTGTACAAAAAATAAAAGAGGCAAAAATTGAAGATTTAATGCAAATAAAGGGAATAACAGAAGAAATAGCAAAAAGAATAAAAGGTGAAAGCTAAAAATGTACAATAATGTCATACGATTTTAAGAATAAATTGTAATATTACATAATATTTATATTAATATAATAAATATAAATGGAGGTAATATTATATGACAAAAGATAACATTTGCGTTCTTAAAACAAGAGGATATATAAATGTATTAGAGGCTAATAGGACAAGATATAGCAAATTAATTAATTTTATAAAGATAAATAAATTTCCCTTAATTTTTATTGGTATAATGTCATTATTAGTTTTTACTGATATACTTCTAATTAATAAATTCTTTAATTTATTAGTTAATCTAGGTTGATTTAAACCTTTTTCTTTGCTATAATCTTATATAGATACAATTTATCTGGGCCAATATAAACCGGTCCAGATTAATGTTTATGTGTATGGAGGTCAAAATGGAAATAGCAAAGGATTGGATAGATTACAAAATAATAGATATGGCAAATGGGGAAAAACTTGAAAAATGGGGTAATGTATTTTTAGTAAGGCCAGATCCACAAATTATATGGAAAGAAAAAATTTTTCCTAATAAATGGAAAAATATAAATGCTATATATAATAGAAGTAAAACAGGTGGAGGAAGTTGGGAATATAAAAATAAATTACCTGAATCTTGGAATATAAAATATAAAAAATTAACATTTAATATAAAACCTATGGGATTTAAACATACAGGACTATTTCCAGAACAGGCAGTTAACTGGGATTGGATGATAGATAAAATAAAAGAAGAAAAAAGACAAATAAAAGTATTAAATTTATTTGCATATACTGGTGGAGCTACGGTTGCATGCCTATCAGCAGGTGCAAGTGTATGCCACGTAGACAGTTCAAAAGGAATGGTTGCGTGGGCAAAAGAAAATGTAAAATCTTCAAATCTAGAAAATAAACCGGTTAGATATATTGTTGATGATGTTGTAAAATTTGTAAATAGAGAAATAAGAAGAGGTAATAAATATGATGCTATAATTATGGATCCACCATCTTATGGTAGAGGAACAAATGGAGAAGTATGGCAATTTGAAGAAAATATCTATGGGTTAGTAGAGATATGTACAAAAGTTTTATCAGATGATCCATTATTTTTCTTAATAAATTCTTATACAACTGGAATTTCCTCTAAAGTTTTAGAAAATATCCTAAGAATTAATTTAAATAAAATGAAAAGTGGAATGTTTACATCTGGAGAAATTGGACTACCTATGCAAGATACAAATTTAGTATTACCTTGTGGAATTTATGGCAGATGGGAGAAGAAATGGATAAATTAAAAATATTTTATGAAGATAATCATATAATAGTAGTACAAAAACCACCTAATATACCATCACAAGCAGATAAAACAGATGATATTGATATGCTTACAATTATAAAACAATATATAAAGGAAAAATATAACAAACCATCTAATGTTTATTTAGGTTTAGTACATAGGCTAGATAGACCAGTAGGCCGGTGTTATGGTATTTGCAAAAACCTCTAAGGCGGCATCAAGGTTAAGTGAGCAGGTAAGATTAAAAGAGTTTAAAAAAGAGTATTTAGCAATTGTAGATGGATATATTGAAAATAATAAGGGTGTATTAGAAGATTATTTATTAAAAAATGAAAAATTAAATATTAGTAAAGTAGTAACAAAAGAAACTAAAAATGCTAAATATGCCAAATTAGAGTATGAAGTTATTAAATATAATAAAGAAACAAATTTAAGTTTATTAAAAATTATGTTACATACAGGAAGACATCATCAAATTAGAGTTCAACTTGCAAATTTTGGACATAGCATATGTGGAGACCAAAAGTATGGTACCAGAGGAAGAGGAAAACAGATTTCATTATGGGCATATAAATTAACAATAAAACATCCAATTACTAAGGAAGAGATGACATTTACAAGCATACCAGATAAAGTTGGACCATGGTCCATACTAAAATAAATTATGTAAATTTTATGAAAAGCCAAAAATCATTTATGAAAATGATTTTTGGCTTTTTCATAAACGAAAAACGCCATTTCGTAAAACTTTTTAAAAAAACAAAAAATAATAGAATAAAATTACCTTAGAAAATAAATAGAGGTAATTTATGGTAGATAAAATATGTGATTTTATAACAAACAAAATAAGAAAAGAAATGCCAGAAGTAGATGATGAAAGAGCAGAAGTAATAAACTATGGTGTTCATCTATTATTTGGAGAAATGCCTAAGATTTTTATATTCATTCTAGTTTCAATTCTACTAGGAGTTTTGAAAGAATTTTTTTTAACATTATTAATAATTATGCCATACAGAGCTGTATCAGGAGGAGTTCATTTAAAAACACATATTGGTTGTATATTAGCAACAAGTATATTTTATTGTGGAACAGCCTATTTAAGCACTATAGTAGAATTTAATCCAATATATTTAAAATATATAGCTATTCTTCTAGTATGGATATTTGGAATGATAATGATTAGTTTATATGCACCAGCAGATACAGAAAATGTTCCAATACTAAGAAAAAAAGATAGAAAAATAAAAAAGATTTTATCTTACATAATATTAACAATAGAAATAATTATTGCATTATTCATAAATAGCAATTTAGTATCTAATATTATAATATTTGGTACACTTGCACAAAGTATTATGATTTCAAGATTTGCTTATAAAATAACAAATAATAAATATGGATATGAAGAATATCTAAAAGGAAATATATAAAATATTTGACTATTAAAAAGTATTGTCCGGAAAATACTTTATAATACATATTAAATTAATAAAGAAAGGGGCTATGATTTATGATAAAATTTATAGCTAAATTAGCAGAAAAATATGCTAAATCTACAAATACAGCTAGTATGTTATGGTCATGGTTACATCAACCAAAAATGCCAGCATCTTTAATAAAAAAAGACTAATAAAATAATAAAAAACCAAACTGTAATTTCAGTTTGGTTTTTGCTATATATTAAATTATTTTTTTAAAATTAATTACAAATATATTTCTAATTGTTGTTTAAAGAATTTATCATTTTTAGTTGTGTATAAATTTAAATTATTATTTTTATGTAAAATTTGCCTTACTTCCCATAATCCAAGTCCAGAATTATTTTCTTTTGTAGAATAATTTTTCTCAAATATTTTATCTATGTTTATATCTTTATTTGTATATGTATTTTCAATTATTAATAATTGTCTTGGAGAAGAAATATCTTTTCTAATTTCAACATTAATAATTTTTTCATCACATTCACGTGCAGCCTCTATTGCATTATCCATAAGTATTCCAAGAATTCTAGTAAATTCATAAATTTTCATATTTAATATATTAAGATTTAAGAAAACATCTAAATTAATTTTTATTCCAAGTTCATCTGCTTTGTGGTATTTAGCAGCAAGCAATGAATAAATTGCTGGATTATTAATTACATCTGGGCTTAATGTAGATAAATTATTTACTCTATTTAAATCTACTTGAATTTGTGAATAATATTTTTTAAGTCCTTCAATATCACCAGTATGTGCATATCCACCAATTGTTGTCATTATATTTCCAAAATCATGTCTAAATCCTCTTAATTCGTCGTGTAATAATTTTAATGTTTTATTATGTTCCTTTTCTTTTTCTAAATCTGTAGTGGTTAATGCTAATTGTGTTGTATTTGCTAAACTATACATACTTATAAAAAAGTATATAATTATACTTAATAATCCAACTATAGTTATAAAGAATGGTTGATTTTCTGCATAAAAACTGACTAGATAAAGTTGAGATACAATAGCAATTACACCGAAGATAGAGTTAATAATTAAAATAATTTTATTTTTCTTATGCATAGAATCTAATAATTTAATATTGAAATGATATTTTTTAGATAATGTATAACATATAAAGATTGATAAATAATCTAAACATGACATTACAAATCTGTATATAGGAATATTCTCTATTTCGTAAGAACTAATATGTAAAATAATATTAAAGAAATTAACCCATATAGTTTGAGATATTAAAACTACAATAATTGGTATTATTTCAATTAATATACTTTTTAATAAATTTGTCTTAAATACTAATAAAGCAAATAAAGGTGTAACAATTAAATTAATAATTACTCTTATATTTGGAGAAAGAAAAGTATTACTTAGTATAGAAATAATTGGAATAACTAAAATGTATAAAATGGTCTTTTTACGACTAATATTTATATTTAAAAATTCCTTAGATAATAAAATAGATAAAGTAGCTTCTACAAAAATAAGTGGCATTAATATAATATATATAGATTCCTCATTCGGTGTTGATATCGCCGTCCAAATTGTTTGTAATATTTCCATTATTAAAAACCTCCATTAAATTATTTTTATATTTTGGTCCAATATAGCAGGAATTATTGTTATTAAATAATATAGTGTTAGTATTAGACTTTATATTGTAAATATTATTTATATTAGCTATATAAGATTTATGACAACGTACAAAATTGTCTGGTAGTAAATTTTTGAGTTTATTAAAAGAACTATATGTTTCATAAGTTCTTTTATCTGTATAAAAAATTAATTTCATTCCATCTCTTTTTATATAATCAATTTCATTTTCATCTATAACGGTTTTATTATCAATATGTATAAAATTTTTATTACATTTTTCTCTATCCTCTATTAATCTAAGTAAGGTAACTTCTAACCTTTCCATTGCAATAGGTTTAGGAAGATAATCAAAAGTTTTTACACTATATGCAACTAATGAATATTCTAAATGCGCAGTAGAAAAAATTATATAAATATCTTTATCACTTTTTCTAATTTTTTCAGCTAAATCTATACCAGAAATATTAGATTTTAAATTTATGTCTAATATAAGAACATCAGTATGATTATTTTGAACATAATTATATATATCTTCCGCCTTATCAGAAGTATAAGTAACAGCTGCATCAATATTATGTTTTATAAAAAGATTTTCTAACATTTTAGAAAGTTTGTTTAAAATATTTAAGTTATCATCACAAAGAACAAAACTAAGCATATTTTTTTATAGCCTCCGAAAAAACTCTATTTTCTTTAGTAAATATCTAAATATAAGACAATTCGACATATAATACAAAATTACCTTATATTTCCAAATAACAATATAATTCAAAATAATGAGAATGTCAAGAATTTAAACAGAAAACTTTAAAAAATATAAATTTATAAAATTAAAAGTATAGTAATTTTTAATAAATTATGGTATACTAGAAACATAAGTTAAGGAGAGTGGTAAAAATGATGCATACATTGTGTAAATATGAAGACGAAACAGAGTTAGTTGTTTCAGATATTATTACTAGAGATAATGGTGACGAGGTAGTAAGAGTTATTTTTGAAAGACCAACAGAGCACGGATTTGATACATTGATATTTGAATTACCAAGCTACAAAATTATAGAACAAGATGGAAGGTATACAGAAGAAGAAATAGAGTTATTCAGAAAGGTAGTAGAACAAGGAGCAGCACATTTTTTTGAAATTGCAAGAGAAGGAGGACTTGAAAGTGCCTAACATATTTGAAACAATAAAGAAAATTTAATAAAGATGTAGATGTTATTGAAAAAACAGAGATAGATAAAAATTCTAAAATAGAAAAAGAAATAGAAAGTACAGGTATAGTCGTTTATGAAAAGCAAAGATGACGAAAAACGAAAATATATTAAAAAATAGTAGAAATAAATGTATAATAAATAAGAATATCAATAAAGAGGAGAATAAGTTGAATTATATAGATATAACTAATAAATATACTACAAAAAAGAATTATCAAATTAAAAAGCAAAAATATTTTATTGATGACAGTGGGAATAAATATAACGTAGATGGAAAACACGTAATTTTAAAATCAACAAAAAGGGAAATAGAAGTTGCTGAATTATTAGGAAATGCTATAGGTGGAAAAGTAAATATTATACCTAGAATAAATCAACCTTTTGGTATAAAAACTCCAGATTATTTGATAAATGATGAAAAATTTGATTTAAAAGAAATAATTGGTGGTGGGAAATATACCATACAAGGTAATTTAAAGGGTAAAGAAAAACAGTCAAATAATTTTGTTATAGATATAAGTAATGCAAAATTTGATATTAAAGAAGCAAAAAGACAAATTGAAAATATATACAATTCTAAACATTATTTATGGTTGAACAAAATATTATTAATAAAAGATAATAGCATATTGAAGGTATATAAAAGGGTATAAAAAGTGAAGGTCAACTGCGAACCTAGAGGTTCTCAATCGACCTTCTAATAATATATTATTAATTTAATTATACAATAAATTAAGTTAATAATCAATAGTTTATGCTAAAATAATAAAAATATTCTGTATATATAAAAAGAGCTAAAAATTATAAAATATAATTTTTAGCTCTTTTGCTTATTTGTAATATTTAATGAAGCAAATGGTATAGCTATGGGAAATAATAATGATAAATATGTATATTTATCATTTGATGAAGGATATGAGGCGGGATATACTAGCAAAATATTAGATACATTAAAAGATAATAATGTGAAAGTGGCATTTTTTATAACAGCACATTATTTAAATACAAATTCGGATTTAGTAAAAAGAATGATTGACGAGGGACATATAGTTGGTAATCATATTCCCTTGACTCTGATGACACTCTTTTGAAAATATAATAAAAGCTAGTATCTACTAACAATAAATTTTACACTTTTAATAAAAAATATAGACTTTTTATAAAAAATACTATAAAATATATTTATAAGAAAAATAAATGATAAGATAATTATTATATAATTTATAGAGATGGGAGTGATACACTATGACTACAAAAATTTATACATTAGAAGATATAAAGAAAATGTTAAATGAGGTTTTGATGTATACTGAAGTAGAAAAAGCTATATTGTTTGGTTCTTATGCAAAAAATAAACCTACTGAACAGAGTGATATTGACATAATAATAGATAGTAATGGAAAAATAAAAGGACTTAAATATTTTGCTATTATAGATATGATTAAAGAAAAATTTAATAAAGATGTAGATGTTATTGAAAAAACAGAGATAGATAAAAATTCTAAAATAGAAAAAGAAATAGAAAGGACAGGTATAGTTGTTTATGAAAAGCAAAGATAAAATGATTATAAGCAAAATTTTAAAATATATTGATGAGATAAAGATATTTATAAATGGATATTCTTATGAAAAATTTAGCAATGATAGAAAAACAGTAAATGCCAGTGTTTTTAATTTAAGTCAAATAGGAGAACTGGCAGGAAAGGTAAGTAAAGAATTACAAGAAGAATATTCAAATATAGAATGGAGAGGAATTAAAGCATTAAGAAATAGAATAGTACATGATTATGATGGAGTTAATTTAAATATGGTATGGGATTTTTTAACTACAGAACTAAATGAATTGGAAGAAAACTTAAAGTCAGTAATAAGTTAATATATAAAAAGAGCTAAAAATTATGAAATATAATTTTTAGCTCTTTTGCTTATTTGTAATATTTATAAAAATATCCTAATAAAATTAATAAAGAGTAAAAGGGGGATATTGTTTATGAAAAATAGAAAGATTATAACTATTTTATCTTGTAGTGTAATAATTATAATGTTTTCAATATGTGTTATAAACACAAATAATAATATGAGTAATCAAACAGTTTTAACAAGTAGCATACAGGGACTTAGTAATAAAAAAATTGGTTGGGGAATAAAAAGAAATGATAATCATAATCAGCCAGATTTAGGAAGTAAAAATAAACAACTATTAAATGAAGCAAATGGTATAGCTATGGGAAATAATAATGATAAATATGTATATTTAACATTTGATGAAGGATATGAGGCGGGATATACTAGCAAAATATTAGATACATTAAAAGATAATAATGTGAAAGCGGCATTTTTTATAACAGCACATTATTTAAATACAAACTCAGATTTGGTAAAAAGAATGATTGACGAGGGACATATAGTTGGTAACCATACAGTTAATCATAAAAGTATGCCAGACCTAACAGATGAAAAGGTTAAATCTGAAATAATGGATTTACATACTACTGTTTTTGAAAAATTTAATTACGAAATGAAATATTTAAGGCCACCTATGGGTGAATTTAGTCAAAGAACATTAGCTATTATTAATGAATTAGGATACACAACAACTATGTGGAGTTTTGCTTATGATGACTGGAACGAGGATAATCAAGGTAGAGAGGATTACGCTAAGCAAAAAATTTTAGATAATGTGCATAATGGTGCAATAATATTATTACATGCAAATTCTAAAGATAATACAAATATTTTAGATTACTGTATAAAGCAAATAAAAAATATGGGGTATGAGTTTAAAAGTTTGGAAGAATTTACAAAATAGGAGAGCTTTATGAAAAAGAAAAATAAGAAAAAAAATTTTAGTAGAATAGATGCTTTTCTTGAAATGCCTAAAGAAGTAGTTTCAGATGAGCCTAAATTTACTATAATTGGTTTTAATGAAGTCTTAGTTGAAAATTATAAGAATATATTAGAATATGAAGATTATTTTATAAAAATAAATACATATATAGGAGTAGTAAATATAAACGGATTTAATTTAAAATTAGAGGAATTAACTCAAGATGATATTATGGTTAGAGGAAAAATAGATAGCATAGATTTTGAAAATATTACTGATGAAGAGGTGAAATAATTGTTATTAAAAATACTACTTAGTTACATATTAGGATATTTAAATATCTGTGTTGAAGGATATTTTATAGAAAGATTTATTAATATATGTATTAGTAAAAAAATATTATTATGGAATATAAAAAGAGAAAAATCAAGCATAATGCATGCTAATATTAGCATTAAGGATTTTTTAGAATTAAAAAGCATTGCAAAATCTACAAAATGCAAGGTAAAAATAGAAAATAAAAAAGGTATGCCCTTTATATTAAATAAATATAAAAAAAGAAAAATATTTTTAATATTATTGTTTGTAATTGTATTACTAATATTAATAACATCAAACTTTGTATGGAATGTTGAAATTCGAGGGACAGATAGCATTAATAAAGATGAAATAATTAAAGAATTAAGTGAGCAAGGTCTTACTGTAGGAAAATATAAGGGAAAGATTGATACAAAACAAATAATAAATGAAACAAGATTAAAAAGAGATGATATAGCCTGGATGTCTATTAATTTAAAAGGTACAAATGCAATTGTAGAGATAGTAGAGGCAACTTCTAAGCCAGATATAATAGATGAAAATGAAATATGTAATATTGTATCAGATAAAACTGGTATTATTACGAAAATAAATGTACAAAATGGAACTGCACAAGTAAAAGTTGGAGATATGGTAAAACCAGGGAGTTTATTAGTAGGAGGATATATAGAGGGAAAATATACTGGTACGAGATATGTACATAGTAGTGCGAATATTGAGGCAAGAGTATGGTATACAAAAAAAGAAAAGATGAATTTTATTACGGAAATAGAGGAAAAAACGACTAATGTTGAAAACAAATATTCATTAAATTTAAATAATTTTGTAATAAATTTGTATAAAAACCTTCCAAAATTTGAAAATTATGATACAATAGTTTCAAGCAATAAAATGAAATTATTTTCTAACTTTTATTTACCAATTGAATTAATAAAAACAACATATTATGAAACGCAAAAAAAACAAGTAAAATATACGGAACAAGAGGCTACAGAAATTTTAACTAGGAAAATAGAAGAAGAATTAATAGAAGAAATACCTAATAAAAATAATATCGTTAATAAACAAATAAATAAATATCAGAATGAAAATGATATAGAGATAGAAGTTGTATATGAAGTTATAGAAAATATAGGCACAAAGGAGAAAATAAATATGTAAAGGAAGTGTTAATAAATGGAAGAAAGAAGTGTAAGAGTATATAATGGTGACAAAACTTTTTTTTCAAAAATTAGTACTACATTAAGTAAAATTCTTATACCAACAAGAGTTGGAATTAACAGTATGATGATTTCGATAAAAAGAAATAATTTACTAAAAGCATATAATATATATAAAAAGGCAAAAGATGATAATTCCGAAACAAAAGATAATTATTATAAAAAATATGAAGACTTATATGCATTATATTTAGAAGCAATTGATAAATATATTATGGATTCAATATATAAAAAAGTAAAAGTAAGAAGTGCAACAAATTTTGAAGAAAATGCCTTATCTACATATTATGAAGTAACACATTTAAAAGAAAAACAATATATGGAATATAAATACAGAAAACAAAAATATTTATTAGAGTTAGATTACCAAAATTTAACTTCAAGTGGAAAAACAAAAAATATAGAACAATATAATAAATTTTATATAGATAAAATGGATTCACTATATAAAGGAATAATAAAAAATTATTCAATACAATTAGCAGATAGCGTTAGTTCATCTTTTAATGATAAATTTGAGATTTATGACAAAATATTTAATACCATTGAAGAATATATTGCAAATATTTTAAATATAAAAATAGAGAACAACTATGAAGAATCATTAGAAGTACTAAATCAATATGATGAATATAGCAAATTTCTAGCTGGAAAGTTAGATAATATAGATAGAGTAGAGAAAAAAATGTTACTTATTAATTTTAGCAGAAAATTATTTACTCACAGTTTGCCATTGGTTGTAGCAGAACAATGTTATAATCAAATCTTAAATGAAATAAGGTCATTAGTTGTAAACAGTCCAAATGAAAAAAAGCAAAATATTGCATACAAAATGTTACTTACTGTATTAGAAAATTATAACATAAACTTGCTTTCAACAAAAATATATTGGGACAAACCAAAAGAAAGAGAAGAATATAAGCAGTTTTATGAAGAGTATAAAGATATTTTAAATATAAAAAAAGCAAAACAAAAGGCAACAGAAAAAGAGATTTTATTAATAAAAAGAGATTTAAAATTTATAAACAAAGAACCTGAAAGATATGCAAAAGTAATAAAATTATATAAAACAAAATTAGTAGAATATGGAGCAATGAAACAATTAAAAAATATAGCAATTACACAAGACGGAAAATATAAAAAAATAAAAATGTAAGGGTTACTGAATAATTATAAAATAAAAAATGTATGGACAGGTCTTGTGCCTGCCCGGATATAAGGAAAAAATGATGAATGATATATTAGAAATAAATTTTGAAGGAATAGAAGAAAATAATACATATATAGAAACAATACAAAAGGTTGTTTATGCCTTATTTGCAGAAGAAAAACTTGAAGAAAAATTTTATATAAATATAATACTAACTACTCCAGAAAAAATAAAACAAATAAATTCAAAATATAGAAATATAGATAATGAAACAGACGTATTATCATTTCCTATGTTTGAAAAAAGTGAAATAGATGAAATACTAAACAATAAAAGTTATAATATAAAAGAAGTATTAGGTGATATTGTAATATCAATTGATAGAGTAAAAAAACAAGCTGAAGAATATAATCATAGTTTTGAAAGAGAACTTTCATATATGGTTGTACATGGATTTTATCATTTAATGGGGTATGATCATATACAAGAAGAAGATAAAAAAAAGATGAGGCAAAAAGAAGAAAATATTTTAAACAAGCTAAAAATATTACGTGATGTAGAATAGCATAGTAAATCGAAATGGAGAATAGAATGGAAGAAAATAAAAAAAATGATGACAAAAGACTGAAAAATACGAGTTTTATTAATGCATGGGAAAATGCTATAAATGGAATAATTTATGCAGTTACAACTCAAAGTAATATAAAAAAACAGTTGGTAATAGCAGTAATTGTAATGTTAATTAGTCTATTTTTTAACTTAAGTAGAGCAGAGTTTTTATGTTTAATGTTTACAGTTATTCTTATAATAATTGCTGAAATGATAAATACTGCAATAGAAACAGTTGTAGATTTATATACAGATCTTTATCATCCAAAAGCAAAAATTGCAAAAGATGTTGGAGCTGGAGCTGTTGTTATAGCTGCAATAAATGCAATTATAGTAGCATACTTTTTATTTTTCGATAAAATTAGTGATATAGGATTAGCATTTTTAGAAAATATTGCTAATAACCCTGTACATTTAACATTTATTGCGGTATTTATTACAATAATAGCAATAGTAACAATTAAAGCAGCAGGAACAACTGGAAAGCATAAATTTATTAAACAAAATTTTATGCCAAGTGGTTGGGCTGGACTTGCATTTGCAGCATTAACTGTAATTTGGATTAATACAAGAAATATTGTAATATTAACACTTTCTTTTATACTAGCAATTGCAGTAGCAGAGAGCAGAATTGAAGCAAAAAAACGAACATTATCAGAAGTGATAGTTGGTGCAATATTAGGAATACTTGTTACAATATTTATATTTGGATTAGCAAAAATATTTTTAAATATATTTTAAATTTATAAGGAGATTTTAAATGCAGGCAAAAAAACAAAGTGGGAAAATATTAATAATTTTACTAATAATATTGGTAATAGCACTAGGAGTATTATTAGCTATAAAATTGCTAAACGATAAAACAGATTTTATGAATATATCAGTATCAAATGATATAGATAATGAATTAAAAGATAATATAAAAGACGATAATGAAGAAAAAATTACTCCAAAGATAAATATATATAACGGACAAGATAGACCTATAGCAATAATGATAGATAATGTAGGAGATGCAATACCACAAACAGGATTAAATGATGCATATGTTGTATATGAAATAATTGTTGAAGGATTACAAACCAGGCTTATGGCATTATACAAGGGTAAAGACCTAGAACAAATAGGACCAGTAAGAAGTTCTAGACATTATTTTCTAGATTATGCATTAGAAAATGATGCAATATATGTTCATTATGGATGGAGTCCACAAGCAAAATCTGATATAAGCAAGTTAGGTGTAAATAATATAAATGGAATTTCAGAAAGTAGTAAATCTTTTTGGAGAATTACAAGTAAATCTGCACCACATAATGTTTTAACAAATACACAAAATATATTATCTATAGCAGATAGGCAAGGTTATAGAACAACATCAGATGATGAAAGTGTATTAAATTATAAATCTGAAGAAATAAATTTAGAAGATGGAGATCAAGCAATTGATATAAGTATTCCATATTCTTCTAGTTACATAGTAAATTATAAATATAATGAAGAAACAAAAAAATATGAAAGGTATTATGGAAAAACACTTCAAAAAGATTTTATAACAAAAGAAGTGGTAGATACTAAAAATATAATTATAACATTTGCACAAAATAGTACCTTAAATGACGGCTCAGGAAA